>JBBQIQ010000071.1:0-19954 GCA_038325075.1 Bacteroidales bacterium
CAGTGGTACCATAGTATCGGACAGCGGACTGGCAGTTTCAGCCTGTGGCTTTTGCTGGGGAACAGCACCACACCCTGATTTTTTAGATAGTACCATCACCAGCTTATCTGCGGAAAGTCATTTTATAGCTAACATTGGCAATCTTACAAACGCAATAACCTACTATGTGAGGGCTTATGCAACCAATGTCGCCGGAACTTCATTCGGGGACGACATCAGTTTTTTTACTAATCCCATTACCCCAATCGTAACCGTTAAAAACATAACAAATATTACCACCACTTATGCGATGGGTGGTGGTGACGTTACCAATGATGGTGGTGCCACTATAATTGGCCGCGGGGTTTGTTGGAGTACCACCGAAAATCCAACCATCTTTGGCAGCCATACCATAGACGGTGACGGATCAGGGTCATTTACCAGTGATCTGAATGGTCTCGCACCTTCAACTACTTATTTTGTCCGTGCTTATGCAACTAATATTGCCGGAACTGCCTATAGCGGACAGATTAGTTTTGTGACCTCTTCTTTACCGACAATTCCGGTAGTCACTACATCCGATATTACCAATATTACCACCAATTATGGACTGGGTGGCGGCAATGTTTTAAGCGATGGGGGTTCATCAGTAATAACCAGGGGCGTTTGCTGGAGTACCAGCCAAAACCCGACCATTCTTGGTTTACACACCACCAACGGCAGTGGGACCGGGGCATTCACCAGTGATCTCATCAGTCTGTCAGAAGGCACTACTTATTATGTCAGGGCTTATGCGACCAATAGCATTGGGACCGATTATGGCAACCAGGTATCATTTACAACCGGGAACATCCATACCATACCCACGGTTACCACAACGGTCATTTCATCAATTACAAGTACCGGAGCTGTATCCGGGGGTAATGTAACCAGCACCGGCGGTGATGCTGTAGCAGCCAGAGGTATTTGCTGGAGCACTTCTCCGAACCCAACTATAACTGGTAGCCACACCACCGATGGCAACGGCAGTGGAGCATTTATCAGCACATTGAGCGGTCTTAACCCGTCAACCACTTATTATGTCAGGGCTTATGCGACCAACATTAGTGGAACAGCCTATGGGGAACAGTTGAGTTTTGCAACCACAGCACAAGCTGTTTTACCAACACTTGTTACGGCCACTGTAACTTCAATTACCGCAAATAGTGCTGTTTGCGGTGGCAATATTACCGATGATGGGGGCGCAACGGTTACAGCAAGGGGAGTTTGTTGGAGCACAACGCAAAATCCAACCATCGCAAACCAACACTCGACCGATGGAACCGGAACTGGCAGCTATTCGAGCAGCATGACGGTCCTGAATGCCAGCACCATCTATTATGTCAGGGCTTATGCGACCAATAGCGCCGGGACTGCCTATGGTGGTCAGCAATCATTTACAACTTTAACGATTATTACCACACCTTCAGTAACCACTACTGCAATATCCGGTATTACCAGTACCAATGCCATCGGCGGGGGCAATGTTACCAACAGCGGAGGAGCAAGCGTTACTGCACGAGGAGTATGCTGGAGCACCAGTCAGAATCCAACTATCTTTGGTAGTCATACCAATGATGGCAGTGGAACAGGCTCTTTTATTAGCAATATATCAGGATTAAGCCCCACAACCACCTACTATGTTAGGGCCTATGCTACCAACAGCGAAGGAACGGCTTATGGAAGTCAGCAAAGTTTTATAACTACCATAAATATAACTATTCCTTCGGTTTCAACAGCTGCTGTCACGGACATAACATCCGGTACGGCAACCAGCGGGGGTAATGTCACCGCCAGTGGCGGGGCTACGGTAACAGCACGAGGGGTATGCTGGAGTACCAGCCAGAATCCTACAATAGGTGGCAGTTACACCACTGACGGAAGTGGAACCGGATCATTTATCAGTTACATAACCGGATTAAATCCTTCGACTACATATTATGTAAGGGCTTATGCAACCAATAGTCAAGGTACGGCTTATGGAAGCCAATTAAATTTTACTACCCCTGCTACAATAAACTGTAATAACTTTACACTGACGCATATTGCGGGAAGTGTGGCCCCGGTCACAAAAACCGTTACATACGGCACTGTAATCACTGATCTTTCAGGCGAAACGAAGTGCTGGATAACCCAAAACCTGGGTGCTGATCATCAGGCAACAACGGTTGACGATGCTACAGAAGCCTCTGCCGGCTGGTATTGGCAGTTTAACAGAAAGCAGGGCTTTAAGGCTGATGGTTCAATCATTACTCCCTATCTGGAATGGGAAACATCTATTGATGAGACCAGCAACTGGATTGAAACCGTTGATCCTTGTTTTTTGCTATTAGGAAATAACTGGCGAATACCTACATATACTGAATGGAATAATCTGGATGTAAATAGTAACTGGACAAATTGGAACGGTCCCTGGAACTCAGAATTAAAACTTCATGCAGCAGGGTATCTCTATATGGGTAGTAGTTTATATAATCGTGGTTCAGGGGGTTTTTACTGGAGTAATTCGCAATTTAGTAATAGCCACGGGCAGGATCGTTTTTTCTCCAGTGGCTTAAGTATAATGGACAATGACTATAAGGTAAATGGTTTTACGCTTCGTTGCCTCAGTGATGGAAACACGACCGGTGCAACATTACCTTCAGTTACTACATCAGATGTAACATCCGTTACTTACTATACTGCTGCATGCGGAGGTGATGTTACATTTAGTGGAAACTCATCCGTTTTCGCCCGCGGTGTTTGCTGGAGTGTAGTTCCAAATCCTGATTTATCTGATAGTCATACAATTGATGGTTCAGGAACTGGCACATTTACCAGTAGTATTAGCGGACTTAATATTTCAACATTATATTATGTAAGGGCTTATGCAACAAATAGTGTTGGTACAACTTATGGCAACGAAGAGGTTTTTACAACTCCTGATTTTGAGTGTGGCTCATTTTTCACAGTTACTCATGTGGCCGGAAATATTGCACCAGTGGATAAAACAATAAGTTATGGTACAAATTCCAACAACTTTTCTGGTGATCAAAAATGCTGGATTACACAAAATCTGGGTGCCGACCACCAGGCCACAGCCGCTAGTGATGCCACCGAAGCCTCTGCCGGGTGGTACTGGCAGTTTAACAGGAAACAAGGGTTTAAACATGATGGTACAATTAGGACTCCAAGTACCACATGGATATATCCTATTAATGAAACCAGCGATTGGATTAGTTCCAACGACCCCTGTACCCTTTTACTTGGCAGTGGGTGGAGGATCCCAACTTATAATGAATGGTATAATGCCGATTTTTATGGTAAGTGGAATAGCTACATTGATACTTACAATTCAGTATTAAAAATACATGCTGCTGGATACTTAAGTTCTAGTGATGGTAATTTAGGAGAGAGGGGTTCAAATGGCAATTATTGGAGTAGTATTCAAGAAACAACTTCATATGGATGGCGAATGAATATTGGCCTTAGCAATAGCACAATGATTGGAAGTAATAAGGCTTTTGGTTTTTCCATTCGCTGTCTTAAAGACTGATTTTAGAGAATCTATCAGTACAAATTAAAAAAAATATCACAAAATGGAGTTCCCAATTAATCATAACGAGCAAAATAAGAAAATGATGCGTGAAAAGATTATTCCAATCTTTGGATTGCTTGATGGTATAAGGCAAGTGATTGCAACTGCTTTTATTATTAAGCAAAGCCTCATCATTACTGCTGCCCATACATTTTATAATGAGATTAAAGAAGAATGTCACGTAATTTCTGCCACAAGAAAAGATGAAGTGTTTGAAATTGAAGTTGATGGCAAACGGTATCCATTGGGGAAACCCGTTTACGAAAGGTACTCATGGGATTATGAAACTATAATTGATGAAACCTATCATGATTTGAGTGTTTTTAAAAAACCTGTTGGGTTTAACCTACATTCTGAGCTTGAGCTTACTTCAGAAATGAAAAATTTCGTTTTTTTGAGCGGCTATCTACATTCCAACATCGAGTTTGAATCTTATAAGTCAGATATTTATAATGAAAACAGTTCTACAAGAACTTACCGGAAAGAACCACTCATCCGGAAGAAATTTTCTAATTGTTTTCAACTTCAGGAAAATACAGGTCCTGGTATGAGTGGCGGGCCGGTTCTCTTTCAGAATGAAGTTCACGGAATGATTGTATTTGGGCATCGGGATTCGGGCACAACTGCAATTAAAGCAGAACATATTCTCGAAGTAATCGAAAAGAAAGGACTACTCAATCTATTGTAGAAATTAATAAGACTTAAATTCATAACCAATTGGAAAGAGAATAAAAATCAATTTATATGGAACTTGAAAAAATTGAATTTTCGGAATCAGAAAAGCATCAAAATCTCCAATATCTAAAGCTAATGGCAGAATTTCAAAACAGAGTTAAAACGCTATCTGAAGCTGAAGTCAGCTATCTAAAAGATAATATACCTGCGTTTTTCCCATAGTTCAATTAGTTTTCAATACAAATATAACATCAAAAAAATGGGAATCTGTGCGATGCCTTCAACAATTGCAGAAATAGAGCGAATATTGAAATAAATTTTTTAACTTCGTTCGTCTAATTCAGGCATCCTATTGAGCTATAATATGTGTCTGATTATTAATACAATACCGTTAAACTTTTATTTATTTTAAGAATCCTGTCACATTTTAGAATCCTTTAGTACTAATTATCGAAAACAACAAATTCAAATAACTCAAAAAATCATCCCCATGAAAACAACTATCAAATTAATCGTTGCAGCAACATTCTTCTTCTTTGCAACCAATGTACTAATGGCACAGCAATCCGAAAAACAACTAAAAAAGGATGTTTCGTCCAAAGCGATGAAAAGTGCACGGAAGGATGCAAAAAGCTATAAAAAACAAGGTTATTATGTAGCTCCGGGAGCGCTTGCAATTGATAAGCAACTCGAAAATGCATGGATGAAACAATATGAGGTTGGCGAAAAGGGCGAACCAAAATACATTGTTGCCACCGGAAATTCTGTTGCAGAAACACAGACTGCTGCGAAACTGCAGGCCACCGAAACGGCTAAATTAGAACTTGCCGGGCAGATCAGCACTCAAATAGCCGCGCTGATTGAAAACAGCATCGCCAACCAGCAATTAAACAACGAAGATGCTGCCTCCATTACAAAGACCGTAGCCGCCTCCAAAAATCTGATAGCACAGGAACTTGGCCGGATTCTTCCTTTGGTTGAGATGTACAAAAAAATAGGCACCAATGTAGAAGCAAATGTCAGGCTGGCCTACAATACAGAGACAGCTTACGAAGTTGCTAAAAAGGTTATCCGAAAAAGTCTTGAAGAAGAAACCAAAATTGCGCATGAGAAACTGGAGAATCTGATGAATTTTAATAAATAAACATCCAATTTGCACTAACCCGGGGGATGTTTCTTACCCGGGTTGGTGTATGTTTTTGATTCATAAACGACTAACTCAACAATAATACAACTACCCTTTATCTTTTATATCATCTGAATCCCTCTCAATAAACACTCCAATTCATTTCGGGATTGCTCAAGTCAACACATTCTATTTATTATTTTAAATTTCAGGGTCATGAAAACTTTTAAAAGCTCGTTTTTAATTCTTTCGCCGGTTATTTTTTTGGTAATTATTTTTAACCAGGCTCATGCGCAGGTAATGAAAACCAAATACACCGGCAAAGAAGAAATAACTGCATTTTCATCTACCCCCGACGGTAAATGGATTGCCCTGGGAAGCAAGTCAACTTTTGAGGTGATTGACACTGAATCCGATGTTACCATCGCGAATTTGCCAACATCGCTGGAGGTTAAGTCCATCTGCATCAGCCAGGATGGCAATTTACTGGCAGTTTCGTTTGACAATCTGGATAACACCCGCAACCTGATGTATTGGGACCTGCAGAACCAGGTGCGCAACTCTATTACCCATACCCATAAGGACAAAATTCTTTGTATGGCCATCAGCCCCGATGGAAAATTATTAGCCACAGGTTCAAGGGATCATTCCATAAAGCTATTCGAAACGACCTATTTTAATGAGTTAAGAACCTTGCCCAACGCGCACTTAGATGATGTAACTGCCTTGAAATTCAGTCCCGACAATAAATTCCTTGTCTCCGGCAGCAAGGATAAATCGGTTATACTCTGGGACCTGGGCACCAACGATGATTTGTCCACCTTCACCGGGCACTCGAAGAAAATCAATGCTGTGGCTTTTAGTCCTGATTCAAAATTTATTGCCAGCGGCAGTGATGATGGGTTGATCATCGTTTGGGATATTTTCATTGCTGAAAAACCAATATCCAAACTGGTCGGTCATAATGGTGCTGTAACCGGCGTTGAATTTACGCCCGATGGCAGGTTTCTGGGTAGCTGTTCCAAAGATAAAACCGTATTGATGTGGGACTATAATAAGAGCAAGATGCTGCAACTTAAAAACGGCTTTGGCATTGATCAGGGTTATGCGGTTAATTTTATGTCTTTTTACAGCAACGGGCGTCTTTATACGTGTTCAAGCGACCACAACCTGAGGTTCTGGAATTGGGGTTTCCCAATACTTACTATCAGGAATCTGCAACTTGATGACATGAACAAAAATAAAAAAATTGATGGCACTGAAGTGACTAAGATTAAATTTAACATTGAAAATACAGGCGATGGTAATGCTTTGAACCTGAAATTCAACATTACTGACCAACAAAGGGTCGAGGGTTTGATGTTTCCTCCGAATTATTATATTGATGCCATTCCTGCGCGAACAAGCCATCAGGTTGAGATAAGGGTCTCGGCCACCTCAAAGGTAAGGAATTCATCGGCAAAATTTATGTTTAAAGATTTCGGGATGGTAAGTACCACTCCTTTCCCGCTGAAGGATACAAGTTTCACCGTTGAAACGGTTGCTTCCCCCTACCTGGTAATTGATACACTCAGATTTGTATATCCTGACACCAGCAAAGCACTTACGGGCAGACAGTCGGGCATGTTCCACATACATCTGAACAACACGGGTGTGGGAATGGCAAAAAATGTGAGCGTTAAAGTTACATGCGATAAACCAACTTCGATGTTTGAGTTTCAGGAAACCACAGATTTTGGAAATATCAGCAATGCTGCCACACAGATACTGAAAATACCGGTAAAGGCATCCTCTAAAGCAGAAGATGGAAACGCCGGCTTCAGGTTTGAGATTATCGATCTTTCCGGTCTGTCTAATCCTTCTGCCAATTATACGATACAAACAAAAAAGTATATCCCCACGCTTGTTGAGGAGATCAGGCAAATCGTTGAGAACAAAGTGAAAGATTGGGAGATGAAAAGTAAATTTGAGACAACCGATGCTTACATAACGAGGGTTACCAGAGAGTCAAGGGAAAATTACATTGCCCTTGTAACAAAGCAATCACTGGACTCCCTCGTAAATCAGAAACTCAACTGGGCTTTGGCTTCACCCGATTATGATGCTGATAATGAAAGCTTTAAAATCAGTATTCCAGGGTTTGAGCCAATCTTTCTCAAAGTACCACTTGGGGAGGCGAGAGCTTTTGAAACCAAATTCAAGCAATTTAAAATGGAGAACATTTCCAACACGGTCAATAATGACAAATTTGCTTTTCTTCACCTTGAACTTGTGGATTCTGTATCCGGTAATAAACGTTATTATTACGATAGCCAGGACCTGGTTGCCTTTAGTCCTACCCAACTGAACATAAGTTTCGATCCTGTCTATTTGAATATACCTGGAACTTCCGGAAGTATGGCTTCTGGCAGCGAAATCCGCCGTATCAGCGTCGGACGCTCGGATGTTGACATCAATATTCCTGAAGTTATAATAAGTAACCCTAATTTATACGCTGTTATTGTCGGGAATGAGGATTATAAAAAGTATCAGAACGATCTCAGGTCAGAGTCGAATGTTGACTTTGCTGAACAGGATGCGGATGCATTTCACAATTATCTGAAAAAGACATTTGGAGTGCCTGAAGGGAATATCCATATTGTTAAGAACGCTACAGCAGCTCAAATGAACCAGGAAATTGCATGGCTCAAGAGCATTGCAGCCCGTAAACAAGGAGAAGCAGAACTGGTTTTCTATTACTCAGGGCACGGCCTTCCTGATGAAAATACCGGAGATGGCTATATCATTCCTGTGGATGTAACAGGTACCAATCTTGGAATGGCTATAAAACTGGGCAATCTCTATGCTGAACTGTCGAAATATTCTTCAAAGAAGGTAACTGTTTTTCTTGATGCCTGCTTTTCGGGCGGAGGCAGGAATGAAGGATTGCTTGCTCAGAAAAAAGTCAAGATTAAGCCAAAGGATGAGGCAATTTCGGGCAATATGGTAGTCTTTACTTCATCCTCTGGCGAAGAATCATCGGGCTTTTACAGGGAGAAACAACACGGATTGTTTACTTACTATCTGCTGAAAAAAATCCAGGAGACCAAAGGTGAAGTTGATTTCCAGAGCCTGATCGATTACCTCAAACAGGAAGTAAGCCTGCGGTCGGTTGTGGTTAATGGCAAAGAACAAAATCCGCAATTAATCCTCAGTCAGGACCTTCCGCTGAAGTTGAAAGAAATCAGGATTGGATCGGTTGGATCAGTAAATGAGTAGAAATCATCCCCCGTTGAATGAAGAATATTATCTGTTGCAATTATTGAATAAATAATGGTTCCGGAATGAATGGCAGAATGAAATAGTTATGGCTTTACCTGTAAAAAAACTTTGCTGATCATGAGACACTTAATATTGATATCTTCGTTGGTTACGGTCCTTTTATCCGATGGTTTTGCTCAAAAGATAACGAATATCCGGCATGAGTTCGTGGGAAAAAACATAGTGATTTATTATGACATGAGCGGGAATGATATAGATGCTTACTGGGTAAGTGTCTTTTTGAATGTGGACGAAGGCAAGACTATGATACCGCTTAAAAAAGTCAGTGGGGATGTTGGTTACTCAATCAGAACCGGAACCCGTAAAAAAATAATCTGGGAAAGAGATGCAGAAAAACTATCAATACAACCTAAAATGAATTTTCAGGTTGCCGCCGAACCGGATTTATTCTTTGGAGCACAATCCGGAATCTTCACCGATAAACGCGATGGAATTGAATACAAATGGATTAGAATTGATCAACAGATTTGGATGGCCCAGAATCTGAATGCTGGATTCTATACACAGCATAATGTCAGCATCTCTGACAATGGTATCACCGAAAAATACTGCTTCAGTGACAATATTTTGAATTGTTCAACCTACGGGGGATTGTATCAATGGGATGAAATGATGCATTATTCCCAATCCCCCGGAAGACAGGGTATCTGTCCTGAAAACTGGCATCTGCCGCAAGATTGGGAATGGGCGCAAATGATCTTTTACAATGGCGGAAAGGTTATGTCGTACGGGCGGATAAAGGAAGTCGGTCCCCTGCACTGGAAACATACAACGAAAGGAGTTACCAACAGTTCCCGTTTTACAGCATTGCCTGGAGGTTTCAGTACAACCGATACTGCTAATTTTTTTTATGGCCAGGGTAAGCAAGCCAATTTTTGGTCATCAACCGAAGTTGACAGTGCCAGAGCCGTGGCGATTGGAATGGGGGATCAGTTAATCGAAGTTTATTTTTTTAACGGGTTAAAGGCTGAAGGTTATAGCGTGAGGTGTGTGAGGGATTGAAATATTAAGGATTATTAACAATGTTGCAAATTGTTGCGCAAATAAATAAGGGTTTCAAAACCAATATGTTTTGAAACCCTTGTCGTTGTGTGTGGCCCCACCTGGTCCCGATAGCTATCGGGATGAACCAGGGACTAAAAGGTCACTTTAATGTTTTGTGGGCCCACCTGGACTTGAACCAGGGACCACCTGATTATGAGTCAGGTGCTCTAACCAACTGAGCTATAGGCCCCTGTAGCTTTTAAACTACACCCTGTTTTTACTTAGGGATTGCAAATGTACAAAATAATCAAAAAATAATCACAGGCCTTTCATTTTTTTTAGCTTTGGCCTGCAATTAGACACTTCCCAAAATAATGGAAAATAAGAAAATCGATCTGGCCGGCATCAAAAACATCATCTTCGACTTTGGTCAGGTATTGTTGAATATTAATCCGGAACTCAGCGCAAAAGCTTTTATCAGGCTTGGCATCCGTGAGGGAGTAGATTTCTGGGGCAGCAGAAGCAGTTCTGAAGCCCTGATAAACCTGGAAAAGGGCGTTATTTCTCCCGACGGGTTCCGCAACAGCGCACTGGAAAAACTTGTTCAAGGCGTTACACCGCAGCAGGTTGACGATGCCTGGAATGCGCTACTGCTTGACCTTCCAGCTAAAAGGGTTGAATTGCTGAAGTCACTGGGAAATAAATACAGGCTTTTTCTGCTCTCAAATACCAACCAGATTCATTATGAATGCTACATGAGCCGTTTCGTGAAAGAATATGGATTCGGGCTGGGCGAATTGTTTGAGAAACTCTGGTTCTCGCATCAGATTGGCCTCGTAAAACCCGGCCCCGAGATTTTCAGGTATGTTCTGAAGGTTGCAGGATTAAAGGCAGATGAAACCCTTTTTATTGATGACACCATGATGCATGTGGTAGCCGCTCAGAGTGTCGGGATAAATGCCTGGCATCTGCTTCCCGGAACCGATATCTGTGAATTGTTTTAGAAAAGGGGCAAGGGGCGAGGGGCGAGGGACGGTTCCTTATATTGGAAGTCCTGCTTCTAAGTATGATAAGGGGAAAAGGAGAAAAAAGGGACGAGGGGCGAGGGACGGGGGGCGAAGGACGATTCCTTCGGTTGAAAGTCATGCTTCTAAGTAAGTGACAAGGGGCACTTCGACTTCGCTCAGTGACCAAAAAGGAGAATGGGGGACAAGGAGGAAAAAAGACTTCTCAATAAATAATGCGTTGGTCAGTCGGGCAGGTTAGACATTAGAAATTAGAAATTAGAAATTCTTCTATAGTTTTCCTTCATTCATCAACCGGTAAATAGTGGTCTTGCCAATATCCAGCTTATTTGCCACCAGGCGCACTTTATTGTCGTATTTCTGCATAAAGTGGTTGATGATTTTCTTATTGTACTCTTCCAGTGTCGTTTCCTCAAACAGAAAATCCGCCGAGGCGCTAACCGTATTGAAGGATATATCTGAATCTTCAATGGTTTCGGTATTTGTCATTACCGATGCCAATTCCATAATGGCTTTCAGTTCCCTCACGTTTCCCGGGAAAGGATATTTCTGAATCTTCTCTATCGCTTTAGAACTGATCGAAAGCTTTTTCATTTTGTTTTTCTGGCAGAAGTCATCGACAAAAAACCTCGCCAGAAGGGCAATATCATTGCCCCTTTCGCGCAATGGCGGAAGGTTGATCGGCAAACCCAACAAGCGGTAATATAAGTCCTCGCGAAACTCGCCTTTTCGCACCATATCCTGAAGGTTTTTGTGCGTTGCCATGATGACCCGCACATCGAGCTTTACATTTTCATTACCCCCAACACGGGTAACCTCTTCCTCCTGAAGGACACGAAGCAATTTTGATTGCATGTTCAGGTCCATATCGCCAATCTCATCCAGGAAAATGGTTCCCTGGTTGGCCTCTTCAAAGCGTCCGATACGCCGGTTATTTGCTCCGGTAAATGCCCCTTTTTCATGACCAAACATTTCACTCTCAATCAGTTCCTTTGGAATGGCTGTAACATTAACTGCAACAAACGGCTTTTTATTTCGTGGTGAAGCATGATGAATTGACTTGGCAACCAACTCTTTTCCGGTTCCGGTTTCACCATAAATGGAAACAGTTATGCTGGTTCTTGAGGCTTTTTCGATAAGGGTAAATACTTTATTTATAGCCGGGCTATTCCCTTTTATCAGGTTGTTTTTCTCGTACTTACGTCCGATTTCCTCCTCAAGGTCGGCAATTTTCTGACGAAGCTTAATGTTTTCGCGGATGTTCTTGGTAATATTCCAGAGACGCTCTTTGGTGTCCTGGTCTTTCAGAATGTAGTCATAAGCCCCCTTTTTTAAAAGCTCAATGGCTGTTGCTACATCCTGTTGCCCCGATACGATTACTACCGGAAGGTCGGGGTTAAACTCCCTGATTTGCTTCAACACATCCAGGCCTGTCATATCCGGAAGGTTATAATCCAGCGAAATCAGGGTCGGATTCTTGTACAGGTTCTTGATCAGGGATTTCCCGTCAGGGAAAATTTCCACTTCATATTCCGGGTTGAGCGAAAGATGATGCGACATAATCTTGGCAAAGATGACATCGTCTTCAACAATAAATATCTTAAGCGGTTCCTGGTTCATCTGAATTCTATTTTACACCGAAGTTACGGACTTTTTTTTAACTGACAACATTCCCGGGGATAATGCCTTTCACTGGTTTAATCTTGTTTCAAGTGATCAGTAATACTAAAACTCCGACAGGTGGGCGTATCCGGATTGTATTTCATCAAGGATTTCCAAAACATCTTTAATAGAAATGGCTGTCATAAGCCTGATCCTGAATGGCTTGAAATCAGGTAAACCACCGAAGTAACGGGAATAATGACGCCTGGTTTCCAAAACGGCTGTCATCTCGCCTTTCCATTCAGCAGAGGTAAGCAGATGCGTTTTGCATACCTGAATTTTTTCAGTAAGTGCAGGATCAGGTAAAAATTCACCGGTTTTCAAATAGTGTTTTATCTGCCTGAATATCCATGGGTTACCAGTTGTCCCCCTTCCAATCATAATGCCATCTACGCCGGTCAGTGCCTTCATTTCCGCGGCCGAAGGGCCGTCAACCACATCGCCATTGCCAATTATAGGAATGATAATCCTGGGATTGCACTTAACCTCACCAATCAGCGTCCAGTCGGCCTTGCCACTGTATAACTGGGCACGGGTACGGCCATGGATGGTCAGGGCGCTGATTCCGACATCCTGCAGTTGTTCGGCTAATTGCACAATGCATTTTGAGCCTTCATCCCAGCCCAGGCGCGTTTTCACTGTAACCGGTTTACTGGTTGCTTTTACAACTGCTTCCGTAATTTTCAGCAACAGGGGGATGTCCTGTAAAAGCGCAGCACCGCCGCCTTTATTGACAATTTTCCGAACCGGACATCCAAAATTGAGATCAATAAAATCAGGATCAGCCTCTTCAGCCAGCTTAGCAGCCATAACCATGGCATCCACCTGATGACCAAATAGCTGAATGCCAATCGGTCGCTCCATTTCCTGAAAGCTGAGTTTCCGCCTGCTTTTTCGAGCATCGCGAATCAGTCCTTCCGAAGCAATAAATTCCGTAAAAACGACATCGGCACCCAGTTTTTTGCATATCTGCCTGAAAGGCGGATCAGAAATATCCTCCATGGGTGCAAGCATTATGGGAAAATCGCCAACCTCAACTGTTCCTATCTTCATTTATGCTATTTTTACGTGTTGTATTCCGGCTTATTTTCACGCAAAATAACGAATTTTTATCCTGCCATGCGCTTGCAGCCCCTTTTCAGGGATATTTCATCCGGCTCCCGGCTTTTGCTGCTGGTTTTCACCATTCTGCTCTGCGGAATTTTTTCGCTTTCGCTGACCTATCTGATCTCAATTATCGTTTGGGGTTCCGATGTTTTTGTTACCTCCGGCGATCCCGATGAGATGAATCTCGGATTTATGCGCTTTACCCAGATGCTGAACCAACTGGGCTTTTTCCTGCTTCCTCCCCTGCTTTTTGCCTGGCTTAGCGAACGGTCAGCGCTGGGGTTTCTGGGATTTATTAAACCAAAAAATATTCATCTGTTGGCTACCTTGTTGTTAATCCTGGTTGTCGGCCCGGTTATCGGCATTCTGTCTGAATGGAACGAAATGCTGAGGCTTCCTGCCCAACTTTCGGGTATCGAAGAATGGATGCAATCATCGGAAGAAACGGCTACCCGGCTCACCAGCCGGTTTCTCGATGCCCCGGGTATTTCAACCCTGGCAATCAATCTGGTCATGATCGGATTGCTTCCGGCACTGGGAGAAGAATTGCTTTTCAGGTCAGCATTAATCGGGATTTTCAAAAAAGCATTCAGGGGTATTCATTTGCCTGTTTTTATATCGGCTTTTATTTTCAGCGCATTGCACATGCAGTTCTTCGGCTTTTTGCCACGATTTCTCCTCGGACTGGCATTCGGGTACCTATTTGTTTGGTCAGGTTCCGTCTGGATTCCGGTATTGGCACATTTCATCAACAATGCCAGTGTGGTTATCGCTTCCTTTCTTTACAACAAGGGCCTTTCAAGTGTTGCGGCTGAAGACCTGGGGACATCCGGTTCGGGCTTATGGATTATCGCGTCAACAGTTGCCTGCTTTATGATTTTATATTGGTTTTACCTGACAAGGGTAAGAGCAGTCGAAGCAACTGAAACCTAAGTTGAGCGATTTGTAATGAAAAAAGAAATCCTTTAAATAGAATTATTGTGACCGAAGAAATTTGATAGATTCATCGCTTTGCTTTGAATAACAACGTTTTACGAAGTTTTTCGAGAATTTGGGGTAGGAGGAAGCACCGCTTCCTCCTACCCCAAATTCTCCCCCTTATTAAAAAGTAAATACTTGTCATTCAGAACGCAACGAAGTGAAGTGATGAATCACTTTTATATATAAGATTTCTAATCGTTCACAACTGAAATACAATGAATATTCAAGACCGCACCTGGCACAATGCCGCGGATTTTAATAATTTTGCAGGATAAAATTCTGATTTTCATGGATCATAAACTCTATCTTCACAATACATTAAGCCGTAAAAAGGAACTTTTTGAGCCGATAAATCCACCCCATGTGGGCATGTATGTATGCGGTCCCACTGTATATGGCGATGCACATCTGGGCCATGCCCGTCCGGCCATTACCTTCGACCTGGTTTTCCGCTACCTCCGGCACCTGGGCTATAAGGTCCGCTATGTCAGGAACATAACCGATGTGGGACACCTTGAAAACGATGCAGATCAGGGCGAGGATAAAATTGCCAAAAAAGCCCGGCTCGAACAGATTGAACCTATGGAAGTGGTGCAGTATTTTACCGACCGCTACCACCACGATATGGAAATGCTGAATGTGCTCAGCCCGAGCATCGAGCCCAGAGCATCCGGTCACATCATCGAACAGATTGAGATGATCGAAAAGATTTTTGATTCTGATCTGGCCTACGAAAGCGAAGGCTCCGTTTATTTTGATGTTGAGAAATACAACAAACATTACCATTACGGCAAACTTTCGGGTCGTAAAATAGATGACCTGATGTCGAATACCCGCGAGTTGGAAGGGCAGGATGAAAAGCGCAACCCTTATGATTTTGCCTTGTGGAAAAAGGCCCAGCCCGAACACATCATGCGCTGGCCTTCACGATGGAGCAAAGGCTTCCCGGGATGGCACCTCGAATGCTCGGCCATGAGCGCACGATATCTTGGTGAACGCTTCGATATTCACGGTGGCGGCATGGACCTGCTGTTTCCGCACCATGAATCAGAAATAGCCCAGAGCGTTGCTGCCAACGATAAAGATCCGGTAAAATACTGGCTACATAACAATATGATTACCATCAACGGGCAGAAGATGGGCAAATCGCTGGGCAATTTCATTACCCTGGGCGAATTTTTTACCGGTGAACACAAAGCACTCACAAAAGCTTACAGCCCGATGACCATCCGGTTTTTTGTGCTGCAGGCTCATTACCGCAGCACACTCGATTTCTCAAACGAAGCCCTGCTGGCAGCCGAAAAAGGCCTGGAGCGTCTGATGAAGGCATGGGCTACACTGGAAAAACTGGTTCCCGGCGAAAAATCAAGTGTAGATACTGCTGCACTTCGTGATAATTGTTACGCGGCAATGAACGATGATTTTAACAGTCCGATCGTAATTGCCAACCTGTTTGAAGGGGTGCGCATCATCAATTCCGTCAACGATAAAAAGGAAAGCCTTTCAGCAGATGATCTTCTGATTCTGCGTGGTACATTCAATACTTTTATCGGTGATATTCTTGGTTTAAGACAGGAAGAATCAGCCTCCGGTAACAATACGACGGTGGATGATCTGATGCAACTGGTGCTTGAACTGAGAAAAAACGCCAAAAACGCCAAAGATTTTACCACTTCAGATAAAATCCGGGACGAACTGTCGAAAATCGGAATCAATGTAAATGATACGAAAGACGGGGCAACCTGGAGCCAGGCGTGAAGAAGGGCAAGGCAAAATAAATCTGGGTTGTTGCGAATTTTTGAACCCCTGAACCTTTTTGTTTCTTTTGCCAACTGCCAATTGCTATTTGCCAACTGTTTTTAACCTTTGCGGAGCGAAGCGAAGTCCCCACCGCCGAAAAGGCGGGGGCAAGCTGCCTCTTTTGCGGGAAACCCTTGAACCTTTGAACAATTTTGAACCTTTGTCCCGCACGTGCGGGATTGAACCTTTGTCCCGCACGTGCGGGATTGAACCTTTGAACAATTCTGAACCTTTGTCCCACACGTGCGGGATTGAACCTTTGAACAATTTTGAACCCTTAATATATCATGAAATGAAACGAACATTTAACCTTCTGCTTTCGTTGATAGCAGTTATGCTGATAACCAGTGGTTGCGGCAACAAAAATGAAAAGATGGAAAAAGAACTTAAAACATTTATCGCCAATTGGGAAGCCCGGGTTGTGCCTTTGCAAAAAGAAACCTACACCGCTTATTGGAATGCTTCAATTTCAGGTAAAGACGAGGATTATGCCAAATCAGAGCAACTTCAGCTACAGCTAAACAGCATCTTTACCAATAAGGAAGAATTCGCCCTGCTTAAAAAAATTAAAGAATCCGGTTCCATCAGCGACGCTATTTTAAAAAGACAGTTGGATGTACTTTACAGCCAGTACCTCGGAAACCAGATTGACACGGCATTATTGGGCAGCAAAATAAAAATGGAAGTGGAAATCGAAAAGAAATATTCGAATTTCAGGGCCGATGTCAATGGTAAACAATTGTCAGACAACGATGTGGAAGATGTGCTGAAAACATCAAAAAACAGTGACGAACTAAAGGCTGCCTGGGAAGGTCATAAGAAAATCGGGCAGGTTGTTTCCGCTGACATTATTGAACTTGTGAAGGTAAGAAATAAAATCGCCACGCAGCTCGGGTTTAAAAACTACCACGCCATGAGTCTTGAACTGGGCGAGCAGAATCCGGATGACATCAGTAAACTGTTTGATGAACTCGACAATCTGACCCGCGATGCTTTTGCAGGACTGAAAGATGAAATTGATAGTTATTTAGTCAAAAGGCTCAATATCAAAAAAGAACAGTTGATGCCATGGCACTATCAGAACCGGTTTTTCCAGGAAGCACCGGCCATATACAGCGTTGATCTTGATAAATACTATACCGGGCAAAACATTGAAAAACTTACTTCCGATTATTATGCAAGTATTGGTCTTGATATCAATGATATGCTTGCCAACAGCGATTTGTACGAAAAACCTGGCAAAAATCAGCACGCCTACTGTATCGACATTAACAATGCCGGCGATGTTCGCATACTGTGTAATATCAAACCCAATTACAACTGGATGGGCACCATGATGCATGAGTTTGGTCATGGAGTTTACGACAAGTACATTGACCGTGGCCTGCCTTTCAGTCTCAGAAATCCATCCCATACTTTCACAACGGAAGCCATTGCCATGATTTTCGGTCGAATGGCATCCAACCCACAGTGGATGATGGATATGGGTTTGGTAAATGAGGCCGAAAAGGCTAAAATCGCTATTGACTCATACAGGGTCCTCCGCCTCGAACAATTGACCTTCAGCCGCTGGGCCCAGGTCATGTACCGCTTCGAAAAAGCCTTGTACGAAAATCCTGATCAGGACCTGAATACATTATGGTGGGACCTGGTGGAAAAATATCAGATGATTAAACGTCCGGCAGGCCGCAACGAACCCGATTGGGCCAGTAAAATTCACATTGCTACCTCGCCCTGCTATTACCACAACTACCTGCTTGGTGAATTGCTTGCTTCGCAGTTGAACCATTATATAACCGCCAATATTGTGAAATCAGACGATTTCCGGAATCAGAGCTTCTTCGGCAACAAAGAAGCCGGAAATTATCTGACCGATAAAGTCTTTATGCCTGGCGCCAGCCTTTACTGGAATGATATGATAGAAAATGCTACCGGTGAAAAACTGACGGCACGTTATTATGCCGACCAGTTTGTGAATTAGCGGTTGCCGTTTTAATAAGTACAAAAGCCCGGTTGAGAATTCAACCGGGCTTTTTCTATGCCTTTTTTGATCCGGTGAACAATTTACAAACATACCAAATCCCTTTCAATGAAACTTTTCACCCTTTCAACAACCTTAAACAACGGTTCACCGGATTAAAGTTTTATGATGCGATTTACTGATGCACTTTTGCATCGTTAAAAAGTTCCTGAACTTTTTTTCGGTTTCGGCACAGAAATTTCTTTCTGAAATCCGGATAAAACGTGTTTAACAATTAAAAACAACAATTATGAAACGTCTGAAAAACTTCTCCATTCTTCTTCCCGCTTTGGCCATTGCGCTATTTATGACATCCTGCGAAAGCGATTCGTGGCACAATATCCGCGGAAGCGGGCCCGTGGTAAGCGAAACCAGGGTAATACCCATTCACAGGGACATTTCTATATCAATTCCTGCCGATGTTTACATTTATCAAAGCCAGGTGAAAGACCTGACCATCGAGGCACAGGGGAATGTGCTGGATGCCATTGAAACGTATGTAAGTGGCAACGAACTTAAAATAAAACTTGAAAATGGTGCCGGGCTGGGTCGCCATGAGCCTATCAGGATTTACATTTCTTCGGCAATGTACAACAATATCCACCTTTCCGGATCTGTGAACCTTTACTCAGAGACGCCTATTGTTACCGATGAATTCGATATAAGCATTTCCGGATCAGGCAATGTAGATGTTGCAGTGGTTGCCAATACCGTCAGGGCATCCATTTCGGGAAGCGGCAAAATGTGGATCGAAGGGACGACTCTGACCGAAGAACTAACCGTTTCCGGCTCCGGCGATATTTACAGCTTTGGTTTGCAGAGTGAAACCTCAGATATCAGCATCAGCGGCTCAGGCAATGCGGAAGTAAGGGTTGATGAGTTTCTGAAGGCACGTATCAGCGGGAGCGGTAGTATTTACTACAAAGGTTATCCAACCGTTGACAGCCGTGTTTCCGGTTCAGGAAACGTGGTTCATGTAAATTGAAAATTCTCATTTAACTTAAGGCCGGACAGGAGTAAGACATCTCAGAAAGCCGGTAATAACAACTGCTTTTTTGGTTATTAATTGAGAAAATCCCGGTCACAATGGCCGGGATTTTTGTTAATTTAAATAATCACAACTCTGCTATTACAGTTGTCACCTGAGTCCTGCAAATGCGGAAATGGGCCACTACTCCATTATTCCCCCGCATTTGGCGGGACTTCGCTTCGCTCCGCATCATTCCATTATTCCATCATTCCAATTTTCCAAAATCCTCCCCCACATCACTTCCCGGTTCCAAAGCCGCTAAAAACAACCTTCAGCTTCCCCTCAGCACTGATAAAAGGTTTAACGCCTTCCGGTGTAATCAGGATATCGCCCACCGATAGCCGCGAAACCTGTCCGTTCAGGGTAACCCCATCAGCCAATCTATAAGACTTTAGGCTCTGGTTCAGTTCTTTGTGCATCATTCTTATATCTGCTGCAAACGGCCATACCATCTGTTTGGCTATCATATTCCGGAAACCGCCCTGGCAAATCCAGGCCGCTGACTTTACGAGAAAGCTTTTGGTTGAAACATCAAAATCGAAATCTTTGATAATAAGTGTCGAATCCTTTGGGTTAAAAGCCGGAATCCCCTTAAAATAGATGACTCCCTTGAAACTGCCTGATAGGG
>JBBQIQ010000072.1:0-19827 GCA_038325075.1 Bacteroidales bacterium
CATCATTCCAGAGTTTCAGAGTTTCAGAGTTTCAGAATTCCAGAGTTTCAGAATTACAGAATTTCATGGATAAAATAGAGTCAGGAAAAGTAGTATTAATCTGCTAATCCTCTAATCCACTAATCAGCTAATCTACTAATCAGCTAATTCTCTAATCCTCTAATCTACTAATCAGCTAATCCGCTAATCCGCTAATCTGCTAATCCGCTAATCAGCTAATCAGCTAATCCTCTAATCAGCTAATCCGCTAATCAGCTAATCCTCTAATCTACTAATCAGCTAATCTACTAATCCGCTAATCAGCTAATCCGCTAATCTGCTAATCAGCTAATCCGCTAATCCGCAATCCGAAATGGGAATCAGCTAATCCGAAATCCGAAATCCGAAATCCGAAATGGAAATCCGCTAATCAACAATTCAACTAATCAGCTAATCCGAAATCCGAAATCCGAAATCCGAAATGGAAATCCGCTAATCAGCTAATCAGCTAATCCGCTAATCAGCTAATCCGCTAATCCGCTAATAATTAACACCCCGACTACTCAGAAAATGAAACCAGGTCGCGGAAGCAGAGTTTTACAAAGAAATTCATGTGAGGCGTGAAACCGCTGCCGGACTCAATGGCAATTTGCTTGTAATAGAAAGTAAATCCCGGTTCAAGGGCAATTGCCGGGCTGAATTCGATACGCGCCCCCAGTGTCCCGAAAATGCCGAAACCAATGCCGCCCTGCCGCATCTCATAAGCCTGCTGGGTTCCTCCGGGAACGTAGGGATTGCTCCCATAAACATTTACCAGGCTGTAGGGTTTGTCCTCAATTCGTAGAATGTGCTCCTTAACAAGGGTGTTGTTCATATTGATACCACCACCAATCAACATCCGGGCAACCTTGTTGTCACCAAAAGCATGGGTAAAGCCAAGGTCAATCATATTGCGTTCCTCAACGCCATAAATGGGAAATAGCCTGATATCAGGTTCAGTCAGATACTCCTTTGGATCAACCTCAAACGAAACAACATCTTTGGCCTTTAGCCTGGCATAAGAAAATTGCACGTAAATGCCGGTGTGGCAATTAAGGTCGTATTTTACAAACAAACCAAAAGAAAAAGCGGGCGTATATTTCATCTTCTCAGGATACTCCCTTACGAAAACCGTGTCATTTACATCCAGCAAATTGTAGATTTCATCGTATCTGTATTGGTTCTTAAAAATGTAATTGACGTTGTTTTCATTTTCCGGTTTACCGGAATAGAAGCCTGCCGTGCCCTGCCCTGCAAAATAAAAGCCTGCAATGCCGCCATATTCCAGGCCTCTTCGCTCAAGGCAACTCTCCGGATCGCGATAGTCTTGGGCCTGAGCCATGATGCCAACAGGTAGTAAGAACAAGGAAAAAATAAACAACAGGCCGGTGTATTTTGAATTGCTCATTATAATAGAAACAAGTTATGGTTTGATTTCAGTTCAAACCTACACATTTTTTGTTAACATTTCAGCAAAATTTTAGCATGGGTTGAGTAAAATCCGGGTGCTGGTTTTATGAACATTCTTTTGTTGATTAGTATTGATCAGATGCTTTCGGAAAGAAAGTTTTTGAGTTTATATTTGGGAACCTGCTCAAACGACTAAATGAAGAAATACCTCACTTATCTGATCATAATCGGGCTGCTGGGGATCGTGGCTCTTGCAGCTTTCCCAATCCGTAATTACTATCTTTTTCTGAAAGAGCCCATAGCTCCACTTACCAATGCTATACCGGAAGAAACTGTTTTTCTTGTAAAAGCGGGTTCACTCAACCAATTTATTGAAATCTTATACTCATCGGAACTTTTTGAATTGCTTGAAAAGAACAAAAGCGGTTCCGACGTTAAAGCAATGGCAGATCAGGTAGCCGAAATCAGCAGCAAGAATAGTTTCTTTAGTGAAATTACAGCGCAAAACGAAATGATCATTTGCATGGTTCCGGGGAAAGAACTAAGCCCGGAAATGTTGTTTCTAACCGGCATTGGAAAGACAACACCATCAAAAGTCCGCCAACAGATCGGGGGCATTCTGGAGCCCGGTCTTAAAATTGCAAAATTCAACCATTCACCAACCGACCTTTTCAGCATCAAAACTAAAGATCAGGAAATCTGGTTTTACGTCAATAAGGGAATTCTGGCTATAGCTTTTAACCGCTATACACTAGAACAATCGTATAATTCAATGGCAAAAGAAAAAAGTCTGATGAATGACCTTTCTTTTAGCAGGCTTTCAGAGACTTCCGGCAATCGGGTTGATGGGGTGCTGATGATCAACAACAAAAACCTGATTAAAACAGTGCTTCAAATAAAAGAAAATAACCCTCTTGATTTCAATGGATCACCGTTTAATGGCTGGACTTCACTGGACCTGCATATTGAAAAAAACAGGATACTTATGGATGGTTTCACTGTTGGCGAGAGCGATACGACCATATTAACGGGCCAGGAGACAGGGGAAATCAGTAATCTCAGATTGCTACCTTCCGGAACAGCTTTTGCTATTTCACTCTCAATCAGCAACCAGTGGGCATATACTGCCATGTTTCCCGGGAAAGACACCATGCATATATCAGGTTACGATTCGGCAAACCAGACAGCCTCATTTGAAATATTCAGGCGCGAAGAGCACCTCAGTTCCTGGATCGGCAATGGTATAAGTTTTGCTGCTATGCCCCGTTTTTTTGCAGGTGATAAATCGGCCGGTATGATTCTGATTGAGCTTAAAAATGCCGACAGTGCAACCAGTTTATTGAAACCTTATCTGCAACCCTATCAAGGAAATATAAAAATCTTTACTGCTCCTACCCTGCTTCAAAAGCTCTGGGGCAACCTTTTTGCTACAAATGGAAGGCAGTTCTGTCTGATGACAGACCGAATGCTTGTAATTTCTCCTTCTCATCAATTACTGAAAGAATACCTGAACGAAACAGCAGAAAACAGATTGTTTGGCAATACATCAACATTCAGGAATGCAACTGCTTTGATGCTGGAGAAAAGCAATGTCACAATCATTGCCATCCCCTCAATCTGTAACCAATATTTCAAAAGACATATCAAGAGTATTGACAGCAGAAATTCTCAAAAATGGACCGGAGTGCCGGCATCAACTGATTTACTTTGCCTGCAGATGAATGCCGGTAATCCATTGCTCTACACGCATGCCTTCGTTCTTATAAAATCCGGGAAACGCAGCCAGCCCAATGCTGATCAGGATAAACCACTTTTGCCGGAAGCAATCAAAACTGAAGAGCCGGAAAGTGAATTGCCCAAAGATCAGACTGCAATAAAAAAAGAAAAAATGAGCAGCAGCTCAGGCATTGGTAAATTGTCATTGATTTCTGACCCCAGGTCCGGTAAAAACCTGATCCTTACTTTCTATAAAAACACAATCCAGGCTCACTCAGATGACGGGAATAAGCTTTGGTCGTTTGTTTGTAAAGAAGTTCCAACGGGCGAGGTTTACACGATCGGATTAAACCAGCAAAAAGGGAAGTATTTTCTTGTTGTTGCCGGGAAACTGCTTCACATCATTGACCAAAATGGCCGTGAATTCAAGAATTCCCCTTTTAAACTACCCGGTGAGTCAACAGGAAACATGGCGGTGTTTGACTATGACCGGACAAATGATTACCGGTTAATATATCAGGGGAAGGATTACTCTATATACAATATTACAATTGAAGGAAAAGAATTGACTGGATGGCAAAAACCTCAATTGAACGATAAGCTGTCAGAGGCTCCTTTGTTTTTCAGGGCCGGAGGCAAAGACTACATTGTTTTTGCTGATACGAAAGGCAGGGTAAGTATCACCGACAGGCGTGGCAGGCAAAGAATCAAGGTTGAGGATGGCTTCCAAAAATCAAACGGTGCAGGAATATTTGAAAACAGGACGAACAATAAGGGTATTTTCCTGACAGCATCGGCTAATGGTAACCTTGCTTATATTGACATAAACGGCAAAACCAGCGAAACCCGTTTTGGGGATTTTGGTCAAAGTCCCTGGTTCGATTACCGCGACTTCAACGGCGATGGTGAAAATGAATTTATCTTCTGTGGAAAGAGAAGCATTGCCGTTTTTTCGAAAATGAAAAGAATATTAGCTTCCGCCTCCATGTCAAATGCACGTTTTTCCAAACCTTACATTTACACCTCAGCCAAAGAAAACTGGCTTGCAACAAGAGATACCGGAAGTGGTAAAATTGTGGCTTTCAATAACAAAAATCAATCATTTTCAGCTAAACCGATATTTAGTGATACTGACCCCGTGATTTTTTTTGATGAAGGTAAAAAAAAGCCGGTCTTGCTAACTGTACTTGACGGAGAATTGATTTTTACCTTGCCTGAAAAGTAAAACGCCGTCTCACGACGGCGTTTTACTACCAAATTAACCAAATTTGTATTAACCGACAATCATCACCAGTTGTGGTCGTTCCTAAGAATAACCTAACAGGATAAACTATAATCCTGTTATGAGTTCTGATTGATACAGTTAATAGAACAATCACAGAAAAGTAATGCCCTGAAGTGAACTTATATGCAAAAAATAAACTGCTAAAGGAGAAACCGGCGTTTTTTTTATGGAATCCGGTTTATAGAGTATGAAATGCTCAAAAAATATCAGAAAAATAAAGTCCACTCCAAAAAGCAAAAAAAAATAAAATACCACTAAAATACCTTCATTATCCCGCACGTAAGGGATCTGGATGGTGTCAAACAATTGATTTTCGGAGTGGATTCAATCATCATTTATTCTTTTGCATCAAGAGAACTGTTCCTGCTTCAGGCTCGTGGCCTTCGGTTAATTTGTTCTTTTTATAAAGTGCTTTCAGTTTAATCCCATAAAACTGTGAGACATCGCGCATGGTTTCCCCTTTTTGAAAAACGTGGGAAGCAACAGAAGCCTTTTTCTTCTTCGGCTCAACATAAACAATCTGTCCGTCAGTAAGTGTTTCATTCTTGCCAAGTTCATTGTATTGAAGCACCTGAAAAGCATGAATTCCCAAATCGTGGGCTATGGTGTGTGGGTTATCTCCCGATCTGGCATAAGTTAACTTCACATTGTTATTCACGTATATTTTCCGGTTTCCTTCTGCAACTTCAATAAACTTAAAAGATTTATTCTTCTGGCTTTTGTTTACGAACAATTCTTCCTCTTCCGGTGCTTGTTTTACATGCTTCTCCTTCTTTGCCAGATGGCCGGGGTTTCCAGTATCGTATAAAAACAGTTCATTTTCCTCAATGATTTTGATAAGCATTTCAGCATAACGCGGATTGGTCGCATAACCGGCACTTTTAAGACCGTAAGCCCACCCTTTATAATCCAATACATCAAGCTGAAACAGTGTAGCATACCGTGGCCGGGAAGTCAGAAAATAAGAATGGTCGCTGTAGGATTCTTCCGCAGAAGCATACTTCCGGAAACATTCATTTTTCTCATCATCATCCATTGTATAGGTCATTCCGGTCCACTCTTTATGACATTTTATTCCGAAGTGGTTGTTGGCATTCCTGGCAAGTTCAGAATTTCCACTGCCCGATTCAAGCAACCCCTGAGCCAGGGTAATGCTCGCAGGAATTTTATACTCATGCATTTTACTGATTGCAATCACTTTGTATTGCTGAATATATTGGCTGTAGGTAATTTTGCTTTCAGGCGATTGTGCTTTTAATGCAGCAGATTGAGAAAAAAGGCAAAACAGTATGAATAAAGCGACAGAAGTTCTGGTCATGTTAATATACTTGTTAAATTTACGGCAAAGATATAAATCGCCGGGCTAATCAAAGCTATTGTATTGCCGACAATGCTTTAATAACTTGCACATAAGCCTTGAAATTGTGTAATTTAGTCGTCCGGTACAAATAAACATCTGCAAAAGCACCCGATATGCCTGGACCCAGGATTCTAATTGTTGAAGATCACGTAAAGATGGCTGATTCTATCAGTAAAGGCCTGGAAGAGAATGGATTCAAAACTCAGGTTGCTTACGATGGGTTTATTGGTAAACGCCTGGCCGATGCCAACGATTACAACCTGATGATTCTTGATGTAAATCTCCCTCAGATAAACGGTTATGAATTGTGTGCCGGAATCAGACTGAAAAATCCGTATGTCCCTATTATTATGCTTACTGCTTTGGGAAGTACCGAAGATAAGTTGCTTGGATTCGAGAAAGGCGCCGACGACTATATTGTTAAGCCATTCGAATTCAGGGAATTACTTGCCAGGATCAAAGCATTGCTCAAGAGATCACAGGCCGATCAGCAAAGCCATTCCATCCTCAAAGTAGCCGACCTGGTAATTGACCTCGACAGCAAGTCGGTGAGCAGGGGCGATCATCCCATCGAGCTGACGGCGAAGGAATTTTCGTTGCTCGAATATCTGGTCAGAAACAAAGGCAAAGTCATCTCAAAGGCTGATATTGCTGAAAAAATCTGGAATATAAACTTCGACACCGGCACCAATGTTATTGAAGTTTACGTCAACTTTCTCAGAAAGAAAATAGACCGGAATTACCCTGTAAAACTGATACATACCCAGATAGGCATGGGTTACATCTTAAAAGAAGCCGAACCCAATGCAAATTAGGACCCGACTTGCTTTACAGTTTGCATTGTTGGTAGGGGGCATTTTAATTGCCTTCTCGCTGATGATTTACATTTTATCGGCGAATTACAGAAAACAGGAGTTTACACAAAGGCTTAATGAACGGGCTATTAATACTGCCAAGTTGCTGATTGAAGTCAAGGAAATTGACGACAACATGTTGCGGATCATCGACAGCAGTAAATACAGCGCCCTGCTTGGTGATGAAGTTGTGGTATTTGATTACTTTAAGAAAAGCCGCATCTACATGAATGTCGATTCTTCCAGTCTTGAAATATCGGAGGAGCTGCTTTCAAAAATCAGAAACAACGGACAATTCACGTTCAGGCAGGGCAAACGGGAGGCCATCGGGCTGCTTTACTCAAACGACCTGAGAAGATTTGTTGTCATAGCCTCGGCAGTTGACACTTTCGGAATGACCAAACTCAACAACCTTCTGCTGGTACTGTTTATCTGTTTTGTTGGGTCGATAGCCCTTACTGTGCTGGCCGGATTGTTTTTCTCAAGGCAATCGTTGCGTCCAATCTCGGAAGTAATCAACCAGGTTTCCACCATCTCCGGATCCAACCTTGAACAAAGAGTTGATGAAGGCAATGGCACCGACGAAATTGCCAAACTGGCCGTCACCTTTAACAAAATGCTCGACCGTATAGAGATGGCATTCAATGTTCAGAAGAGTTTCGTATCGAATGCTTCACATGAACTTCGTACACCTTTGGCCTCCATAACCAGTCAGATTGAGGTTGCCCTGATGAAATCCCGTGATTCTGAAGAATATAAAGAGGTCCTGAAATCGCTGCTGGATGATGCGCGCAGCCTCACTTCACTGGCCAATAACCTGCTGGAAATTGCAAGAACAGAGCAGGATATGAAGTTACTTAAAACATCAGCGGTCAGGTTCGATGAGTTATTTCTACAAACACAATCCGACATTCTGCTGGTACACCCTGAATATAGCATCGAAGCCCTGATTAACGACAATACGATCGATGAAGATCATGAACTCGCCATCATGGGCAACGAAAACCTGCTTAAACTGATTATTGTTAACCTGCTCGATAATGCCTGCAAGTTTTCGTATGGAAAAACAGTGACTGCAACTTTGAATTACAATGCAGAAAATATTCACTTCAAAGTTACAGATCAGGGAATAGGGATAGCCGATGATGACCTGCCACATATTTTTGAACCGTTTTACAGGGCAAAAAATGCTCAAACCATCAGCGGACATGGCATCGGCCTGTCACTGATCTCTAAAATTGTGAAGCTTCACGAAGGAAGCATTTCCATTGCTTCGATTGAAAATAAAGGTACAACCTGTGAAGTATGGCTGCCTTACCGACCTAACCTGTTATAATGATTCAAATTCTGAAATATTTCCCGGAGATTTCTGCCTTGCAGAAAGATCAGTTTGAGGCATTAAAGGACCTCTATGAGCTGTGGAATGCGGCCATCAATGTTATTTCACGCAAAGATATTGACAATCTGTACGAAAGGCATATACTGCATTCTCTGGGGATTGCACGTGTTATCAATTTTGCTTCGGGGAGCCAGATTCTTGACGTAGGCACTGGTGGTGGCTTTCCGGGAATTCCACTTGCCATTCTTTTTCCGGAAGTGGATTTTCACCTCGTTGATTCCATCGGAAAGAAAATAAAGGTAGTGAAAGCAGTTGCTGAAGCACTTGATCTGAAAAACGTTAGCGCTGAGCATCGGCGTGCTGAGGAGTTGAATGGCAGGTACGATTTTATTGTTAGCCGGGCGGTCGCATCCCTGCCCGAATTTACCGGCTGGGTTAAAAAAAACATCAGCCGAAAGTCGATAAATCCCCTGCACAACGGAATCCTCTATCTTAAAGGAGGCGATGTTTCCCCGGAGCTGAAGGAAAGTGGCGGGAAATATCAGATTTACAAATTGAGCAGGTACTTTGAAGAGCCCTACTTCGAAACAAAATCAGTGGTGCATTTGTGGTTCTGATTTATGCAGAACCAATCTTCCCGAAAGCTTTTGCAAATAAGTTCAGCCTGATAATCAACCTAAAAATAGCGCCTCTATCTGAGTTATCTTGCGAAGCGACCTCTTGTGCTCCTATAAATTAAGCGAGGCGCACAAAAATGGCGTTAAGAAAACTGGCAGCAATATTGGCTTTTTAATGATCATCCTGAATTAAAAGTTGTAATTTAGCCATTCAATTCAGTTTTTTCAAATTACAGACATATTAAAACGTTAAAATCAATGAGCAATCAGATTCTAAACCTTGAACCAAAGGCTGTCTGGAAAAATTTCCACAGCCTTACCCAGATCCCAAGGCCTTCTAAAAAAGAAGCCCGGATCATTGAATTCGTAAAGAACTTCGGCCTGTCGCTCGGCCTCGAAACCATTGTAGATGAAGTTGGTAATGTAATCATCCGGAAACCGGCCACTCCCGGAATGGAGAACCACAAGGGTATTATCCTTCAGTCCCACCTCGATATGGTTCCTCAGAAAAACAGTGACAAAGCGCATGATTTTGAAAAAGATCCGATTGAAACCATTGTAGATGGGGAATGGGTGAAGGCAAACGGAACCACACTCGGGGCCGATAACGGAATGGGAGTTGCCGCAATTATGGCGGTGCTCGAATCTAAGGACCTTGAGCATGGCCCGGTTGAGGCGTTGTTTACCATCGATGAAGAAACCGGTATGACCGGGGCCCAGAACCTGAAACCAGATGTTCTGAAAGGCGATATTCTGCTTAACCTCGATTCGGAAGACGAAGGCGAACTCTATTTCGGATGTGCCGGCGGAATCGACGGCAACTTTGAATTTACATTTAAACCAATGAATACAGAAGCCGGCACCATTTCTTACAAACTCAATGTCAGTGGTTTAAGGGGCGGACATTCCGGCCTCGACATTCCCCTGGGACGCGGTAATTCATGTAAAATACTTGCCCGTCTTTTATGGCACAGTGTTCAGAAACACGGTTTGAGGTTATCATCTATCGAATCGGGTAATATGCGCAATGCCATCCCGCGTGAGGGATTTGCTGTTTTTACCATTCCACAGGCTGAAAAGGACAATTTTGAAAAGTGTATGGAAAAATCGGCCGATAAGATTAAGGCTGAACTTTCCGTCACCGAACCAGGTCTGCAGATTAAGTTTACGAATACAGAAATGCCTGCACACCTAATGGATACCGATACCCAGAACCGGATGCTGAGAGCTGTCTATGGCTGCCCGAACGGTGTAATGCGCATGAGTGATGCAATGGCCGGGCTGGTAGAAACTTCCACCAACCTGTCAATCATCAAATCCGATGGAAATTCAGTAAAAATCAATTGCCTGCTTCGCAGCTCAGTTGACTCAGCCAAAATTGACCTGAGCCACATGATGGGCAGCATTTTTGAACTGGCCGGTGCAAAAGTCGAATTCAAAGGTGAATATCCGGGCTGGAAACCCAATCCAGACTCACCGATCCTTAAAACCATGCAGGCTGTTTACAACAAACGTTTCGGCAAGGTTCCTGAAATCAAGGCTATCCATGCCGGGTTGGAGTGTGGTTTACTTGGAGCCGTTTATCCAAACTGGGATATGATCTCCTTCGGCCCGACCATCCGTTTCCCACATTCACCTGACGAAAAAGTGAATATCGATTCCGTTGGGAAATTCTATATCTACCTGACAGAAACATTAAAAAATGTGCCTTTAAAGGAAAAAATGGCTTAGTATAAAAGCCGGAGATTTATCCAAATCTCTGGCTTTCATTCATTTGCATAGTAACCTGAATTTTTCAAAAAAATTACCGAATAATTTGTCTGCTTCAGATTAGTTACTATCTTTGCAGTCCCAAAAAACACGACTATGAGCAAGAGAACATTTCAGCCGTCACAAAGGAAAAGAAGAAACAAACACGGTTTCAGGGAAAGAATGGCATCAGCCAATGGCCGAAGGATTCTTGCTGCACGCAGGGCTAAAGGCAGGAAAAAACTGACTGTTTCAGACGAAGGAAAGCATAAAGCTTAACCATATCAGCTCCGGCTGACTAAATAAAATATAAAAGGAGGCAATTCAGATTGCTTCCTTTTGTTGTTTATCAATACTTCTATTGCCCGGGTTCTTACTTTAAGAAAGACAGTATAATTTTCCGCAAGCACTTTCTCTGTTAACCCAAAAAGCAGTAAATTCGCAAACCATAAAGCAATTTTATATTCACGGCCTATGGGCTTTCTCAGGTTTATTTTTATCGTTTTTCTGGTTTACCTCTTTTTTAAGGTATTTGCCAGGTTTATTCTTCCGTTGATCGTTAAACTTACCATGCGCAGGGTTAAAAACAAATTCTATGAGCAAAATCCCCATTTGCGACCTGAAGACCCCCAGAAAGAAGGTAAGGTAACCATCAAAAGGGTTTCAAAAGACAAGGATGATCACGATGCTTCGAATTTAGGAGAATACGTTGATTACGAAGAAGTTAAATAATCCAACCCCCGATTCATGAAAAATATCAATTTCAGGCAGTTTATTCCACATATTACCGCGATTGCAGTTTTCCTGATTATTACCATGGGCTACTTCAGCCCTTTGCTGGAAGGTAAGAAACTCAAACAAGGCGATATCACCCACTGGAAAGGGATGTCGAAAGAGATTACGGATTACAGGGCGAAAACAGGGCAGGAAGCTTTGTGGACCAATTCGATGTTCGGTGGAATGCCGGCTTATCAGATATCGGTTGAGTATAAAGCCAACCTGATCAGATATTTTGATAATCTGTTCAAGCTGGGCCTGCCCCATCCTGCAGGACTGGTTTTCCTCTATTTTATCGGATTCTTTATTCTACTGATAGTGCTGAAAGTCGATCCATGGCTTGCTATTGGTGGATCCATCGCCTTTGCTTTTTCGTCCTATTTTTTCATCATCCTTGAGGCTGGTCACAACAGCAAGGCACACGCCATTGGTTATATGGCGCCGGTTTTGGCCGGAATTATCCTTACCTACAGAGGGAAACTCCTTGCCGGAAGCCTGCTGACCGCGCTGTTTTTATCCCTTGAACTCAGGGCCAATCACCTGCAAATCACATACTATCTTCTGATGATGGTTGTAATATTTGGAATATTTCAACTTGTTGACGCTTATAAAACCAAAACATTGCCTTATTTCCTGAAAGCAACCGGGGTGCTGGTGATTGCCGCTATGTTTTCGGTCGCAACCAATATAACAAATATTTGGGCAACCTGGGAATATGGAAAAGATACCATCAGGGGAAAAACCGAACTGACTTCCGATAAGGAAAACCGCACCACCGGACTTGATAAAGATTATGCAACCCAATGGAGTTACGGAACCGGTGAGAGTTTCTCACTACTGATACCCAACATCAAAGGCGGGGCATCCGGTTACCTTGGCAACAACGAAAAAGCTATGGAGAAAGCTGATCCGGAAACGACTCAAACAGTGGCCGGCCAGAATTCATACTGGGGAGACCAGCCGTTTACCTCAGGCCCGGTTTACACAGGAGCCATTATCATGTTTCTTTTTATTCTCGGCCTCTTTATATACCAGGGCAATCTTCGTTGGTGGCTGCTCGCTGCAACCATTTTATCGCTCATGCTGGCATGGGGCAAGAATTTTATGCCATTGACCGATTTCTTCCTGCATTATCTACCGGGGTACAACAAGTTCAGGGCTGTTTCCATGATTCTGGTGATTGCTGATCTGGCAATCCCGTTATTGGGTATGTTAACACTGAATGAAATTTTTAAAAAACCGGAAATTATCAAAGAAAAAATAAGATATTTTTATATCTCACTTGGGTTAACTGCCGGAGTTGCATTAATATTCTTCTTGTTGCCACAAACCTTCTTTAACTTTCTCAGCCTGGCTGAAGCACAAGCCATTGCGCAGCAAAAAGCCAGTCTCGAACCCGGGCAACTGACTCAATTCGACAGTATTGTCAGTAATATTGAACAGGTGAGGATCGCCATTTTCAAGTCCGATGCGTTGAGAAGCCTTGCCTTTATACTTCTCAGTGCAGCGCTGATCTGGCTGTATAATCTTAAAAAAGTTTCAAAGGCAATCCTCCTCACCGGGTTTGCCCTGCTGATTGCCATTGATATGATCCCGGTTGCAAAACGATATCTCAACAACGATAACTTCGCTTCGAAAATTCAGGTTAGTAACCCCTATCAGGCCACTGAGGCCGACAAACTGATCATGAAAGATACAGATCCTAACTTCAGGGTATTCAACATGACGGTAAGCGCCTTTCAGGACGCCAGCACCTCTTATTTCCATAAAAGCTTAGGTGGTTACCATGGCGCTAAACTTCGCCGCTATCAGGAGCTGATCGATCATCACATCGTTAAAAATAACGAAGCAGTGTTAAATATGCTGAATACCAAGTATTTTATTTTTCCTGACAATAACAAACGGCCGACTCTTCAAATTAACATGGGCGCTCTCGGCAATGCCTGGTTTGTAAAAGAATTTAAACTTGTTGACAATGCCGATCAGGAAATCGATGCTCTCACCGGATTTGATCCGGCACAAACCGCAATCGTTGACAAACGCTTTACTGAAAACCTGAAAGGTTTTGATTCAATAACTGACAGTACAGCGACGATCAGTCTTACAGAATATCAGCCCAACAAGCTCATATACAGCTATGAAGCAGGCATCGGACAACTGGTCGTTTTTTCGGAGATTTATTACGACAAAGGCTGGAAGGCATTTATTGATGGTAAGCCAACCGAACATTTCAGGGCAAATTATGTTTTGCGTGCAATGAGATTACCGGCCGGCAAACACGAAATTGAATTCCGGTTTGAACCCAGGGTTTACTTTACCGGTGAAAAGATTTCATTTGCCAGTTCGCTCATCCTCATCCTTTTATTGGTTGGCTATGCCGGAAATGAACTCCGTAAAAAGTTCAGTACAAAGTCTGCCAAACCGGTTGCCTAAACCCCTCTTCCGATGAAAAGAAGGGTTCTGATCATCAGCTACTACTGGCCGCCAAGCGGTGGTGCGGGTGTTCAGCGCTGGCTTAAATTCGTGAAATACCTTCGCGCATTTGGCTGGGAGCCGGTGATCTATACGCCTGAAAATCCTGAATTCCCCTCACTGGATAAAAGTCTGGCCAAAGACATTCCCGAAGGCATTGAAATAGTAAGAACCCCGATCTGGGAGCCCTACAGCTTTTACAAAAAACTGATCGGCGCCGGCAAAAACGAAAGGATCAATGCCGGTTTCCTGTCCGAAAAGAAACGCCCGGGCTTTGCTGAAAAGTTTTCTATCTGGTTAAGGGGAAATTTTTTCATTCCGGATGCACGGAAATTCTGGATTCAGCCCTCTGTCAGATTCCTCTTAAAATACCTTGAAAAAAATCCGGTTGATGCCATCGTATCCACCGGGCCACCGCATTCCATGCACATGATCGCGCTTGGACTAAAGAAAAAAACCGGGCTTCCCTGGCTGGCCGACTTTCGCGATCCGTGGACCAACATCGACTTTTATCATGAATTAATGCTTACCGGATGGGCTGATAAGAAGCATCACAACCAGGAAATGAGTGTATTGCAACAAGCCGATGAACTGGTTGTTATCAGCCGCTCCATGAAAAGTGACTTCCTGAAAATCCACAACCGTGATTATTCAGTTATCACCAATGGTTATGACGAGGAGGATGTTTTGGCATCTGGCATTGAACCGGATCAAAAGTTTACCATTTCGCATATTGGCACCATGGTAAAAACCCGGAACCCTGAAGCCTTATGGCAGGCATTGAAGGCTGAGATTACTGAAAACCTGGAATTTGCTAAAAACCTTGAAATCAAACTGGTGGGCAGTGTTGACTATACCGTTGGTGAAAGCTTAGAAAAAGCGGGACTAAGCCAATATGTGAATAAAGTCAGCTACCTGCCGCACAATGAGGTTATAAAAGTTCAGCAGCAATCACAGGTTTTATTGTTGCTTATCAACGACACCCCGAATGCGAAAGTGATTTTACCCGGAAAATTCTTTGAATATATGGCTTCGCGCAGGCCCATTCTTTGTATCGGGCCGAAAGACGGCGATGCCGCACAGGTGATCGCTGATACAAATTCAGGCTATATTGTTGACAAAGATGACGCTGCCGGAATACAACAGACCATAAAACTATTGTTTGCACACTATAAAACCGGGAACACAAAAATGGAAAGCAAGGGAATAGACCGGTATTCGAGGCAGCAACTTACGGCTGACCTGGCTGAAAGGTTAAATTACATTTGCAGATAATTTACACACCATTGGTTGGTCCCGGAGGCAATTCGTTGTTCACAATATTGCCGATAAACTTTTTAATGTTATAACCTCCCAGGAATATCTTGTTGAGTTCATTCAGCATATAAAACTCAGAATCAGGTATCTGCATTTTGTGCAATTGCTCGCAGATAATTCCGGCAGCGATGCGCCCTTCAAGCACAACCTTTCCCGAAATATCATCTGTAAAGAAGCCTTTACCTATAAGCAGTCCAAGGGTTCGGTTACGGCTGAGATCATTCAGCGCGGTTAGCCCGAAATCACCGATGCCGCAATACCTGAACATGGTTTCCTGCTTTCCGCCGAATTTCAACAAAACATGCCGCATTTCATTGAATGCCCGGGTAAAGATCATAAACCTGAGGTTGGGCGAGTCGAAATGGGCATCCACAATTCCGATAACAATCGCATAGATATTTTTCAGGATACTGAGTATTTCAACCCCGTTTACATCCTTCGTAAAATCAGTGTGAATGGTCGTGCCGCTAAAAGTTGAGCCCAGGAGTTCAAAAATAGCCTGATCCTCGGCACCTACTGTCATGGCAGTAGGCATGTGGTTGATCAGTTCGCGGGCAAAAGTCGGACCTTTAAGGGTGCAAACGCGGTTTGAAACAACCGTTTTTAATACATCCACTATGGTTTCTTTATCGCTTCCAAAACCCTTGGCCAGATTTACCAATACTGCATCGGGTCTGATAAAATCATTCAGCGACCTGACATAAGAAACAACCACCACGGAAGGAACAGCCAGAAAAACGATGTCGGCGGACTTCAGCACTGCATTATCGCCACTTGCCTTTAGCCTGTGGTTTAGCTTTATCTGCGGGAAATAAGTAGTATTGAGATGCTTTGCATTGATGTCTTCCACAACATCGGCTTCAACAGAAAGAAGCGTAACATTCAGGTTTTCTTTCTCAGCCAGCACGTGGCCAAGTGCGGTTCCGATGGTTCCGGCGCCGGCTATACATATATTTATAGAATCGGGCATAGGGTTCGATTTGTGGCAAAGGTGCAAAGATAAGCCTAATTCTTTTGTGTTAATAATCCGCCACACTTAGAACCATTATGCCACGATAAAGGTATTCAATCCCTGTCGGGCTCTTGGAAATCAGCACAAATTTATGTAGGTTTGTATAATGAAACCAAAAATAAAAGTTGTACTTACCGATATTGATGGTGTTTGGACTGATGGCAGAATTTACCTGGACGAAAAAGGGAAAAGCTTCAAAGCATTCAGCACACAGGACAGTGTGGGTGTTTCACTTCTCAGGCTTATTGATATTCCTTTGATTATTATAACCGGAGAGGATTCGGAAATCATCAGCCACAGGGCAAGCCAGCTTCAGATCAGTCATATTTATACCGGAGTCCGCAATAAGCTATTTATAGCTGAGGCAGCGGTTAGAAAGCTGGGATTTACGCTTAATGAAGCTGCTTACATAGGCGATGATATTATTGACCTGCCTTTGCTCCGGGCCGTCGGGCTGGGGGCAGTTCCGGCAAATGCTCCGGATTATTTAAAAAAGCACGTTAAAACCATCCTTACAAAAGAGAGTGGAAACGGGGTTTTCAGGGAGTTTTGCGAAATGGTTGCTGCACAGCGCGGCCAACTCGATGAAATGTTTAATAAATATCTTGACCGGGCAACTTCAGCAAAATATTGAAAAATCAGTTTTATCATTTCCGGATAGAAAAGCCGGTTAACATCTTTAACTTTGCAGTTGCAATCTGATGTGATTAACGGCATAAAAAGTCCTTTATCTTCAAATCCTGAGAAGCCAACATGTATGAATAAGACCAGGGAATTAGTGCTTTTGGGTGGTGGCGGCCATTGTAAGTCGGTCATTGAGAGTATCGAACTTGAGGGCAACTATACAATCGCCGGCATTTCAGAACAACCATCCCGAAAAGGTGAAAAAATTTCAGGATACAATGTGTTTACAACAGATGATGAGATTGAAGCTCTGGTTAAGGAAGGTTACTCATTCCTGATAACCGTTGGTCAGATAAGAAATCCGATGCCACGAAAACTGTTATTTGAGAAATTAAAATCCTGCAACGCAAAAATAGCCACCATTACCGACCCCACAGCAGTTGTATCGCCAAGATCTGTGATCGGCGAAGGCAGTGTGGTTTTAAGACATACATTTGTAAATGCAGGAGCAGTAATTGGTACGAATTGTATCATCAACACCAGTGCAATCGTTGAGCACGACTCCATTATTGGTAACAACGTGCATATTTCTACACGGGCAATTGTGAACGGTGATTGTAAAATTGGCGACAATTGTTTTATCGGTAGCGGGGCCATTATCATCAATGGTGTTTCTATCTGTTCCGACACGCTGATTGGAGCAAGTGCTGTTGTTTTCAGATCAATCACAAAGCCGGGCACCTACATTGGAAATCCTGCACGAATGGTTAAATAATTAAAATGCAGAAAGTCATCATCATAGCCGAAGCAGGAGTGAACCACAACGGTGACCCCGACCTTGCCCAAAAACTCATTGATCTGGCTGCAGAAGCCGGAGCCGATTACGTTAAGTTTCAGACATTCGATGCGTCAAAACTGGTAACTTCTGTTGCGCCGAAGGCTGATTACCAGGCCAAAAATACAGGCGATAACCAGGTAAGTCAGCAACAGATGCTGGAGAAACTTGCCCTCTCCCTGGTTGATTTTAAAATCCTGTTTGATTATTGCAATGAAAAGAAAATCGGATTTCTTTCAACCGGGTTCGACGATGCAAGTGTATTGTTTATTGATAGCCTTGGCGTTGATTTTCACAAAATTCCTTCCGGTGAAATAACAAACCTTCCCTATCTCAGACTTGTAGGTTCGTTGGGAAAACCTGTGATCGTGTCAACCGGGATGGCGACAGCCGAAGAAATCGGAAAGGCGCTGGATATCCTTTACAAGCAGGGGCTTAAACCTTCCCAAATCACCCTGTTGCATTGCACCACTGAATATCCTGCCCCGTTTGAAGAAGTGAACCTGAATGCCATGCTGACCATGAGGAAAGTTTTTGGTCTGAAAACCGGCTATTCCGATCATACTTCAGGTATCGAAATTCCTGTAGCCGCTGTTGCACTGGGGGCTATGATGATAGAAAAACATTTTACGATTGATCGCAATCTCCCGGGCCCTGACCACAAAGCATCGCTGGAACCGGCAGAACTCGCAGACATGGTGAGAAGCATCAGGAATGTGGAGATGGCTATGGGTGACGGGATTAAGAAACCTTCGGCATCCGAAATAAAAAACATTGTGATTGCCCGGCGCAGTATTCACCTGGCAATCAATCTGAAAGCAAACCATTGCCTCACCATAAGCGATTTGATCATGAAACGCCCGGGCGATGGAATCAGTCCAATGCTGATCGATCAGATTGTTGGTAAAAAACTTAGGAATAACCTTGATAAAGACGCTCAGCTAAAGTGGGAAGATCTGTACTAAAAACCGCCATACTTTCCAGTTCCAGGGCTGATTTTGGCATTTACCTTCCCCTGGCCGTCCGGTTGAAAGAAGACAAAGCTTTCAGCCTGGAATTCATTTCGTTTGGCACACATCCATCTAAAAGATACGGGTTCCCGCAGCAACAGATAACCGATGCCGGTTTCAACATTTCCTATAGCTTTGATACAGCCCCTGAAGGCGATTCCCCTGGCGATATTACGCGCTCTATGGCTCTTGTTACCAAGCTGATGGCCGATGTGTGGGAAAAGAATCAATACGATATCGTATTTGCGCTGGGTGATCGCTATGAGATGTTTGCAGCAGTGGCTTCGGCCATGCCATTCAATATAAAAATCGCCCACATCCACGGAGGTGAAACAACGCTTGGAGCCATCGACAATGCTTTCAGGCATTCAATCACACACATGTCGCACTGGCACTTCGCTTGCGCTGAACCATACAAACAGAGGATCATTGAACTGACCGGGAACCCTGAAAGGGTTTACAATACCGGCGCTCTGGGAATTGAAAGCCTGAGCAAAATGGATTTTCCCGATACAGAAAAACTTAAACTTATTACCGGGATCGATTTCAGTATCGCTACCCTCTTAATCACACTACATCCGGAAACCATCGGTGCTGATCAAAATGAGCAAAATACCGCACAAATGCTGCAGGCACTCGACCAACTCGTTGATTTTCAGCAGGTAATTACCATGCCAAATGCAGATACCTCCGGGCTTATAATCAGGAGAATGCTGATCGAATACGGTTACAATCACAGCAACGTTAAAATTGTCGAGAATTTAGGATCTTCCGGTTACCTTGCAGCTATGAAATATGCCGCACTGATGCTGGGCAACAGTTCAAGCGGGTTTATGGAAGCTTCGTTTTTCCCGAAGTGGGTGATTAACCTGGGACACAGGCAGGACGGCCGCATCCGTACCCGGAATATCATTGATGTTGCATTTAACAGTGAAGATATCATTCAGGCAGTCTTAAATGCCCAGGCCACAACAATACTTGAGTTTGCACCGGTTTACGGCGATGGGCATGCTTCGGAAAAAATTATCAATATTTTGAAAAATGATTTCGCAATTAATTGAAAACCAAACCATATCAGCCAACCTGCCGCTAAAACAAGCGCTTGAAAAACTGAATAATGTTCCGGACAATCTCACCCTTTTTGTACTCAACGATGAAAAACAACTGGTCGGAACGCTAACCGATGGCGATGTCAGGAGAGGATTGCTGAACGGACTCAGTCTGGATGATAAATCAGGTAATTTCATGTTTCACGGTTTCAGATACCTGAAACAGCATGATTTTACCCTGGAGCAGGTCAGGGAACTGAGGGATAAACGAATCAAAATGGTTCCGGTGCTCGATGAAAATCAACGGATTGTTCGCTTTGCCGATCTTGCCAGAACAAAATCAATGTTGCCGGTTGAAGCAGTTATCATGGCCGGAGGTAGAG
>JBBQIQ010000073.1:0-19802 GCA_038325075.1 Bacteroidales bacterium
TGATTTCTATATCGGATACAAACTCGCCGAAGGCATTATGCTGAATACAGGTTATTCACAGTATTTTGTAACAGAATCAACCATTGCGCTTAAAGGTGGAAGTAAAGATGCAGGCAGCTATTGGATATGGACTTCGGTAACGTTTAAACCGGAATTTTTAAATACTGCTAAATAAGAGGGACGGGGGACGTGGGGCGAGGGACGAGGGGCGTGGGACGGTATCCAATTATTTCACTTTTCCAGTGTTCAAAATTAAAAATCAATTAAAACCCAAAAATTTTACAAATAAAAGAATTCTATGAGCGAACTAATAAATAATTCAGCCCAACGAAAAGCTCAGCTTAAAGAGCTGATCCTTAAACTACACCAGGGTGGATCGCAGGAAGATGTGCGAATGGAACTGATGCAAAGCCTCAAGCAAATCCCTTATGGGGAAGTGGTTGAAGTAGAACAGGAACTCATCAGCGAAGGCCTTCCCGAAGAAGAAGTACTGAAGTTATGCGATGCCCACTCCGCAGTGCTGCAGGGACATATTGACCTTAGCGGAGCTCAGGAAATCCCGGCAGGACATCCGGTTGATCTGTTCACAAAGGAAAACGAAGAACTCAGAAAGGTTACCGAACAGGCAACCATACTGTTAAAAGAAATTGAATCGTTTGCCGAAGAAACACCTATCCAGGACAAGGTTTATAAATTGCAGGGGCTTTTCAACAACCTGTACGATGCCGATAAACATTATCAGCGCAAGGAATATTTGCTGTTTCCCTATCTGGAAAGCAAAGGAATTACGGGTCCGCCAAAAGTCATGTGGGGCAAACACGACGAAATCAGGGAACTGATCAAAGGAAGTATTGAAATACTTCATCAGGAAGGGCTTACACGGGAAGATCTGCTTGCATCAGCAGAAATAATCCTAAACCAAACGCTTTTCGGGATTGATGATATGACTGTGAAGGAAGAACAGATTCTCTTCCCTATGGCAATGGATAAACTCACTGAGGCTGAATGGTTTGAAATTAGCAGGCAATCGCTTGAAATCGGATTCTGCCTTTATGACCCACAGGTTACCTGGAAGCCTTCCTGGGCTGCTGAAACCAATATTGATGAAGCACAGAAAGAAGGCAATTACATTCAACTTCCTTCCGGAGGATTCACTGCCGGTGAACTGATGGCGATATTGAACACGCTGCCTGTAGATATGACTTTCGTTGACAAAGACGATAAGGTAAAATACTTTTCACAGGGTGTTGAGCGGATTTTCCAGCGCAACCGCGCTATCCTTAACCGTGATGTGAGGCATTGCCATCCGCCTGCAAGCGCGCATATAGTTGACAAAATTATTGACGATTTCAAAACCGGCCGTCATAACCGGGCGCCCTTCTGGATCAATATGGGCGGGAAGATGATCCACATTGAATACTTCGCTTTGCGCGATGAAAAAGGAGAGTACCTCGGAACCCTTGAGGTTTCACACAATGTTAACCGCTACCGCGAACTGGAAGGCGAACAGCGCATTTTATCATACTCCTCAAACGGATAAGTCATGGAAAACGAATTGATAATTACCCCAAAAACGAAAGTCCTTCAACTGATTGAAGCTTACCCTCAACTTGAAGAAGTGCTTATTGGATATGTGCCTGCTTTTGTGAAGCTGAAAAATCCGATCCTCAGGAAGACAGTAGCCAGGATTGCCACACTTCAACAGGCTGCTGCCATTGGAAATATAAAGGTCGAAGACCTGATCAACAAACTGAGAAAGGAGATCGGACAGGATTTATTTAACCAAACAGAAAACTCAATGTATAACACTGAAAAACCAGGCTGGTTCGACGAAAGTCTGATCACAGCCGAACTCGATGCAGGGCCAATGCTGGCCGCAGGTGAGCACCCCGTAAACCAGGTAATCGCCGATCTGAAAGGCCTTGAACAAGGGAAAATTTACAAACTGAGCGCGCCCTTTTTGCCAGCACCACTGATTGACAAGGCCAGCAGCCTCAATTTCAAACATTATGTTGCAAAGGAAGACGACGGATCTTTCTCAATTTATTTCACAAACCAGTAAAAATTAACATCATGGACAACAATAAATTTAACACCCGTAAACCTTTTTCATTCAACAACGAAATCAGCTATTCCGATGGAGGAATTGTAAGTATGCGTGTACTTGAAAAAAGTGTAGGAAATGTAAGCCTTTTTGCCTTTGATCAGGGACAGAAACTAAGTGAACATACTGCTCCGTTTGATGCAATGATACAGGTTATGGAGGGCGAAGCTGAAATCGTAATAGGTGGAGAGCCCAATCAGATGACTGCCGGTGAAACCATTATTATGCCTGCAAACATTCCTCATGCTGTAAATGCGGTTACCCGCTTTAAGATGGTGCTGACGATGATAAAGGCTTAAGAAATTTCCAATTTCTAATTTCGGATTGCGCTTGTCTCGGGAGATGGCGATTGCCTGATAACGAGATATTGCGTATCTGATCTTTGACCTCAAAATAGCCTGGGGGACCAGGGGACAAGGGGGACAGGGAGACTTGCTTTCCTGCTGTAGCAAAGTGAAGGAGAGGTGAAGGATTCAAGGTTCCGACTTCCGACTTCCGACTTCGGTCCCTGAGCGCCGAAGGACCATCATTTCATTTATTACGCTGAGTCCAGCACATGCGGGAAAGACAATTTTCTTAACTATACGACATTGAATCCGAAACCTGCCAGCCGACAGGCTGGTCCGAAATCTGAAATCCGAAATCCGAAATCCGAAATAAATGAAGACCCTTCGCAAATACCACAAATGGCCTTCACTTGTTATAGGTGTTTTTCTGATAATGTTTTCATTATCAGGTATCATCCTGAACCACCGTCAATTCTTTTCGCCGGTGAATGTTTCGCGAAACCTGATGCCCCCGGTTTATCGTTACAACAACTGGAACCTGGCGGCCGTTAAAGGCAATATTATTTTAAAAACCAACAGGCAACTGATCTATGGCAATATCGGCATCTGGGAAACCGATTCAACTTTTAGCAGGTTTACCGACTTTAACCAGGGATTAAAAAAGGGTATTGATCACCGTAAGGTTTTCACTATGCTGCAAACCAGCGACAGAAGGCTGTTTGCCGGCACTTTGTTCGGGTTATATCAATTTAACCATGAGAAAAATCTTTGGCGAAAACTGGAACTGCCGGAAAAGAATCCGCGCGTTGTAAAACTGGAAGAACATGACGACCTGGTCTATGTTATGACCCGCGATCATCTTTATATGATGACCAACAATAGCCGGCCGGTTTTCCGGCTACTTCCGTTTGCTGCTCCTGAAGGGGCAGATGGTAAAGCCTGGCTCTTCATCACACTTTGGGTGCTTCACAGCGGAGAGCTGCTTGGACTGGCCGGCAAGCTACTTGTTGATCTGGTTGGTATAACACTGATATTCATCAGCCTGAGTGGGTTCTATTACACACTGTTGCCTGGATTCGCCAGGCGCACTTCTAAAAATCTCAGGTTAAAACTACAACGGATAAACAGGACGTCAATAAACTGGCATACGAAAATCGGCGTCTATGGAATTATCATCCTGATTGTTACGGTAATCAGTGGCATGTTCCTGAGGCCTCCCCTGCTGATCCCCATCGCCAATTCACGGGTAAGCCCGATTCCGGGCACCATGCTTGACAATGCAAACCACTGGCACGACAAGCTCCGGGATTTCGTGGTCGATTCTGCCAATAACCGCCTGATACTGTCCACCAGCGAAGGTTTTTTTGAAACCGGTTTGGCTGGCGATAACAACTGCCGGCCATTCAGGGTGCAACCTCCTGTAAGTGTTATGGGAATCACAGCTTTTGCGAAAATGAAAGATGGCGCTTATCTGGTCGGTTCCTTCAGTGGGCTTTACCGCTGGTATCCGGATAATGAAACGGTCATCAATCAGATTACCGGCGAAATGGTAACTAAATTCAGTCAGGGTAACCCATTTGGTGCAACGGCAGCATCAGGGGTAATACAATCAAACGCTGAATTACCCGCTTACATTGATTATGACGCAGGTTGGATTCCGCTTAAGCGGGGTACCAGTGTGCCCAATATGCCGGATGAAATCAGCAAATCGCCGGTTTCATTGTGGAATGTTGGTCTTGAAGTGCATACCGGAAGGATATTTTCTGTACTTTTAGGTGATTTTTATATCCTTTACGTTCCTTTGATGGGATTAACGACTTTACTCATCATCGTAACCGGTTTTATTATGTGGTATAAATCTGTTGCAAGGAAAAAGAAAAAACAAACTCAAAAGCCCTACATCCATGAATATCACCAAATTAAATCAGGCACCTAAAGTCCAGTTTGATCTCGGCGGACACATTATGGCCAATCATGCCAATGTTGAAATCATTCATCTGCATTTGAAAGCCGGTGAAAAGATCGAAAAACACACCAACCCTTTTGATGTCATTTTCTATATTTTAGAAGGAAAAGCCATGCTCGAAACTGACAATGAGCGGGTTCTCGTTCTGAAAGACCAGTCTGTCATTATAAAAGCGGGCATCAACCGGGGAATCGATAACATTTCAATTGGTGACTTCAAATTGCTGGTCATTAAACTGCATGATACGAAAAAGTAACACTCCGTTTCTATTTTCAAATAGCTGAAAATCTGTTTGCAATTTTCGACAGCGCACTTCTAAAAGTTGCGAAATACGGTTTATTTCAGAATTTCCCGGAGGATTTTTCCGCTTTTCTTTCCTTCAGTAAGGTTAATGATTATCTTTGAAAACCAGCAGATGAAGCCAGGTTTCCAATCCGTTTTTTACCTGGTTCTGAAGGCAATCTCAAGGTAAGATAAAGTCGGTATCAGACTTGCATCTATCCTAAACACTGACAAATCTATGAAAACCCTAAACGCTGCCTATAGACTTCCCGGCAAACTCATTTCCCTTTCTACAATAATACTGGTGGTCTTTTCCTTCGTTGTGAATCCATTGATTGCCCAGAATTATTTGAAATACCATCCTGCCCTGAAAGGCAAGCAATACGCACGATCAGAAATGTTTACTTCAGCCAGAACTGATAGTTCGGGAAGTATGGGAAGCTACTTAAATGCGCTTAATTCGCATCTCAGGGAAATATCAGAGCGTGAAGTTCCCGGAAATTACCAATCAGCACAATGGTACCCACTTGGCCCCTCAAAAGCCACTCATCCGGTGCTTGCTCAGCTTGGGCTGGTAAGTTCAATTTGGATTGACACCAGTAATTTTCAGACCATATTGGCAGGCAGTAATACCGGAGGCATTTTCCGGACCACCGATGGTGGAGAAAACTGGATATCGCTTTCCGACAACGTCATTACCACCGGAGTCCTCAGCATACAGGTTGATCCTGCAGATAAAAACAGGATTTTCATAGGAACAGGTCACCTTGGATTCGGGCGTGCTTATGGAAACGGGGTAATGAAAAGTACCGATGGTGGTGTTTCATGGGAGCAAACCGGTTTGAACAGCGAAAGTATATCAGCCAATTTTACCATTAGAAAATTGTTGCTGCTTCCCAATCAGCCAGGCACCATGCTGGCATTGATTAATACTGAATTCAGGCAGAAAGCAATGATCTACCGCTCAACCGACTGGGCTGAAAACTGGACCGAAGTATATACTGACACTGGAGCTGAACTTTTCGCCATCAAACCAGATCCGGCCAATCCGGATATCCTTTATGCTACAGGCAACCGCTTTTTAAAAAGCACCGATGCCGGTCTCTCCTGGGCTGATCAGTCGGCTACCCTTCCGCTCGATTCCAACTACGTGATCAGCCGGGTAGAAGTTGCCAAAACACCGGCAAATCCAGATCTGATGATGGTAATGGCCGAAAACTTCGACACTACAGGTGCCAACCCTTCAGCCAGACTGGAATTATACAAATCGACTGACAATGGCCAGAACTATAACAGAATAAACCTCAGATACAATCCTTTTGCCGGCTACTGGAAAATGGAATTTGGAATTTCACCGGCCGCGAATGACGAATTTTATCTGGGTGGAATCTGGCTGTATAAATACCGCATTGAGGAGGATTCGGCAAAATTTATCTATTGCAGCGACCACAAATACCACCATGATGTGCGCGACCTGCACATCTTTCCAACCCAGGGTAAAGACCTGATGTATATGGCCAATGATGGCGGTGTCAGTAAATCGGAAACCGGGGCTGAATCCTGGTTCGACATCACCCGTAACGGGTTGAATATTACACAGTTTCACAACATTGCCATCGGTGAAAACAGCGATATGATGTACGCAGGGCCTCAGGACGCAAACCTCTGCTTTTATGATTTTAAAACGGGAGCATGGACAAAAAATGCAAAAGTTTCGGACGCTTACGAGGGCGCCATTGATTTTGAGAACCCGAATATAGTTTATATGGTTTCTTACCCACCCAAAACGACCCAACCTAATATTTTTATTCTTAAATCAGTTAATGGGGGGGATTTTTTTGATTTTTACGGAATTCCGGATTCAACTGAAATTGGAAGAGTAGATAAACCACTCGAAATGGATCCGGTTGACCCTAATACCATATATGTCGGGGTCAGAAATGTATGGAAATCAACCGATGGAGCAATAAACTTTCAAAAAATAAGTAATTTTCCTGAGAGTTTTACAAAGCTGATCGCCGTCAGGGTGGCACCTTCAAACAATCAGGTAATTGCGGCGGCGTTCGAAAATCCCAACTGGGGAATGCCTGAGCCATCGAAGCTATGGATTACACCTGATGGTGGCAATCACTGGTTTAATATAACTCCGGTCGGAGCCAATAATCTCGATTATGCAGGGATTACCGACATTACATTTCACCCTGAAACTCCACAGAAATTCTGGCTTTCGCTCGACCGGGAATGGAAAAATCATCAGGTTTATGCAACCAGTAACGGAGGGTTATCCTGGCAAAATTACTCCGAAGGACTGCCAGCTTTACCAGTGAACAAAATTACCTTTGTAAAAGGAGCCGGTTATGATGTACTTCTTGCTGCCACTGATGTCGGCGTTTATTACAGGGACGAAAATATGAGTCGCTGGGAATTGTTTGGTACAGGCTTGCCACTGACAATAGTGGCTGACATTAAGATTAGTTACACCCGTCGTAAAATAGTGGCCGGAACATACGGACGTGGCCTCTGGGAGGCAGACCTCTGCATGCCACTTACTGAAGGTGATCTGGTTATCAACGACACCACAGAATGGTCAGGAAAACAAAAAGTGCTTCAGGATGTGGTCATCAATCCCGGAGCAAAACTCATCATCAGTTCAACCATTGAAATGGGCCTCGACCGCAAAATTAAAGTCTTGCCGGGGGCCGAACTGGTGATTGACCGGGGAATAATTACCAACGATTGTGCTGGTATGTGGGATGGCATCAGACTGTACGGTTCACGCGACTATAGCGATCCATCGCTGCCTCAGGGAAAAATTACGCTGCTGCACGGAAGTTCAATTCAGCATGCCGATACAGCCATCAAAACCATAGGAATTGATGAAAACGGTTATGAAATTGCAGGCACAGGTGGTGGCATCATCTATGCCAACAATGCTAAATTCATCAACAACGGACAAGGTATTGTTATCAGTCCATCCAAAGGCATGAATCCATCTGAATTTACCATGTGTCAGTTTACTACAAGCAAAACGCTACCTGACGGGTCATTTGCAGGCGATATGGTAAGCCTGAAAGGAAGCAAAGGCATCAAATTTATCAGTTGCCAGTTTGAAAACAACCTTCCGGTTTCCACTTTTCCCTATCACGAAAGAGGAACAGGAATCAGCAGTTTCAACTCTTCCTTTTCCGTTGAAAAACTTCAATCAACCGATTCAATACCTTTTGGATTAAATGCTGACGCGGTATTCAAACAATTGGCAACCGGCATCCGGGCAACAGCTTCCTCTATGGCATTTCCGGTGAAAGTATCCAATGTAAGATTTGACCGCAATCTGACCGGTGTTTATTTATCCGGATTAAGTTTAAGCAGCATTAAGAATTGCAGTTTTAACCTGAGTTCACCCAGCATTTCCGATAGCATTAAACCGGCTGCTGCAGCAATCTATTTAGATAATTGCAACGGTTTTGATCTGGCGGGAAACACAATAAAAGGCCCATTGGGTACCTTTGTTCCCAAAACCAAGACTGCAGGTATCATCATTCACAACAGCGGTGGATTAAATCACAGCCTTTATGGCAATAAAATTACCAATACCAATTATGCAATATTAGCACAAAATTCAAACCGCAACCCAAATGGCAAGACCGGGCTTCGGATGCTTTACAACTGGTTCGATGGTAATGAATACGATATCTGTATTACCAACGACAGCACTGAAACGCACAACGGCATTGCCACGCATCAGGGTTCCGCGGGGCCGGAGCCGGGCGGTTCAGCCGGTAACCACTTCAGCTACAGCAAATGGCATCGCGATGCCGACCTGCACAATGCCGGAGCATACATATATTACCACTATTCAAAAGGGCCTGATACACTCTCGCTCCATCCCTTAAGCTATTATCGGGCCTATATTGTTGAAGGGAGTATGACAGGGCCTGCCGACAGTGCTTTCATGCCTGCCTTCATGATGGTTCCTAACAGCGAACTTGAAGAAAATTTTACGGAATACGCTGGCCTGAGCGAGCAGGCGAACAGTGCACTCGATGAAAAACTGGATGGCGGAAATTCCTCATTGCTTCTAAATGAAATAAATCATTGTACGATAGATGAGGCTCCCGGCCTGGCGAAAAAGCTCATGCAACTTTCGCCCTTCCTTTCATCAGAAGTTCTCACAACCCTGGTGAAACAGCAAAGAACCATTCCCAACCTGATGGTTTTTGAGGTTCTCTTACTGAATCCACAACTGTTCAGAGATAGTATTATAATGCAGGCTGTACAGCTTATGAAACCACCTTTGGAAAGCTATATGATTGTAGCTCTTGCACAGGCATACAATCGATTCTCCGATTCAGAACTTGTTGAAGCACAAACTGATGCTGTAAATTCGGCCAGGGATTTGCTCTTTGATCAGTTTGCCGGGTCTTTGTACAGTTCAATCCTTTCCGGTAGCGATTCCAATCAATTGATTCAACACCTGCTTACCGACAACAGGCCTGAAAGTCATTACCTGGCAGCATTTCTGATGCTAAACCTGGGAAACAATGTAGAGGCAGAAAATGTTCTGAATGAAATACCCGAAACCTTTCCTGATCTATCGATTGATAGCCACAATAGCCTGAAAGGATTGTTTGACTTGAACAGTAACATGTTTTCAGAAGGGCAGGTAGCACCAACGCTGAATGAAAGTCAAATAGTTCAGATTGAACAGTTGAGCCAAAAGCCCAATACTTCAATATACGCGGCCAATGTTTTGAATTTTTACGGACTGGGAAATTACAGGGAACCTTACATCTTCCCTGGCACACCGCAGACCATCCAACCACCGGTAATCCCACCGGTTGTCTTTACCGGGGCAGGTTTCAAAATCTATCCGGTGCCGGCAGGCAATTATGTAATCCTTGATTACTATTCAGAAGAGGGTCTTTCAAAAGGAATGCTGCGGATCAACAATATGGCGGGGCAATTGGTGAAGGAAATCAGGATTACTGAACCTTACGGGCAGCAACTTATTGATGTTAGCAGGCTTGATTCAGGGAGTTACATTTTCATTATGGCCAATGGTTCGACAAAGATTGGCGAACAGAAAGTTGTGATTATCAGGTAGCCGATTTCAAGAATTACCCTGGGTAACTATTTGAACCATAATTGAGCGATTTGGGAAAGAAAATAGCATATTGATAAGGCTATTCTAAGCAACAAAGCATTTTAATTGCTTTGGTGAATTGCAACAATTTCCATATCGGAGTTTAGAATCCCTCTAAATTAGATTCATTGATCTTCCGGTATTGTGGGTTCAGATTAAAATCTCTAACTTTGCTTAATATTATTTATATAAGTACTTGATTACTTATTACCAATTGGTATGAATTCCTTTTCAACCCTGATAATATGAAAAGATTTCTGAAATCGTTGATACCACCCGGAAAATGGCAGATGCCGGTGGCCGTTATCATGGGCATCTTTGTCGGGATCGGTTTGCTGATCCTCAGGGCATCCAATGCCCACTCCTACCTGTCTGATGATCCTAAAACCTGCATCAATTGCCATGTAATGTACACGCAGTATGCTTCATGGACACACAGCAGTCATCGCGAAGTTGCTACCTGTAATGATTGCCATGTACCACAGGACAACGTTTTCCGTAAATATTACTTCAAGGCAATGGATGGAATGCGGCATGCCACCATTTTTACTGCCCGTGCCGAGCCCCAGGTAATTCAAATCAAGCAGGCCGGCGCCAATGCAGTTCAGGAAAACTGTATCCGATGTCATTACGAGTTGGTTAGCATGGTCAGGTCGATACAGGTAACAGCCGACAACCACGATGAAGGAGAAGGAGCCCGATGCTGGGATTGCCACCGTGAAACACCGCATGGGAGTGTGAACAGTCTTTCAGCAGCACCATTTACCATTATCCCTCGAATGGAATCGGTCATGCCGGCCTGGATGGAAAAGTCTTTAGAAAACGAAAAAACAAACGATTAACATCAAATCATAAGCCAATGGAAAATTCTACAATTAATTCCGGACGTAAACCATGGATCAACTGGCTCATATTCTTAGCAACAGTGGTGGTTGTTTTCATTCTCGGCATTTTTGCCGCCTCTATCCTTGAGCGGAGAACTGAATCTAAGCTTTACTTTCAGACAGTAAAAGCAATTCCAGACTGGGAACCCCGCAATGAAGTCTGGGGCGAAAATTTTCCACGTGAATATGAAACTTACCTGAGTACGCTTGACACGAGCTTCGCCAGTGGACACGGAGGCTCGGCCAATATCGACTATCTTGAGAAATATCCTGAGCTGGTAGTTTTGTGGGCTGGTTATGCTTTTTCACGCGAATACAACCAGGGACGTGGTCATTACTATGCCATTAAAGATATCCGCGAAAGCCTGCGTACCGACGTTCCTCAGCCGGCTACCTGCTGGACCTGTAAGAGCCCGGATGTGCCCAGGTTAATGGAACAAATGGGTGTGGCTGAATTTTACAAAGGCAAATGGAATGAACTTGGTCATGAAGTTGTCAACAACATCGGCTGCCAGGATTGTCATGACCCGAAAACCATGAACCTTCGTATTACACGCCCTGCCCTGGCCGAAGCTTACCAACGAATGGGAAAAGACATTACAAAAGCGACCCACCAGGAGATGCGCTCGCTGGTGTGTGCCCAGTGCCATGTCGAATATTACTTCAAGGGTGAGGGCAAATATCTGACTTTCCCGTGGGACAAAGGTTTCAGTGCCGATAATATGGAAGCCTATTACGACGAAGTGGATCATGTTGACTTTATCCATAAACTAAGCAAAACACCCATCCTCAAAGCCCAGCACCCCGATTTTGAACTTTATATGACCGGAGTTCACGCCGATCGTGGCGTGGCCTGCGCCGACTGTCACATGCCTTACAAACGTGAAGGAGGCATGAAATTTACCAATCATAAAATTCAGAGCCCGTTGGCCAATATTTCCGAATCGTGCCAGGTGTGCCATCGCGAAAGCGAAGACAAGCTTATGGCCAATGTATATGAACGACAGGGCAAAGTTGAAGAGCTGCGGAGGATTACCGAGAAAAATCTGGCCAGGGTGCATATTGAAGCGAAAATAGCCTGGGATAAAGGCGCCACAGAGGCAGAAATGAAGCCGGTGCTGCAACTGATCCGTCATGCGCAATGGCGCTGGGACTGGGTGGCTGCCGCCAACGGACTTGGGTTCCATTCGCCGGTTGAAGCCCTCAGGGTACTGGGCACTTCCATTCAGAAGTCACAGGAAGCCCGTATTCTGCTTGCTGAAATCTTTGTTAAGAAGGGTGTGAAAACGCCGGTTGAGTTGCCTGACATCTCAACCAAAGCAAAAGCGCAGGAGTACATCGGTCTTGATATGCCGGAACTTCTGAAAAAGAAAAGTGTATTTCTGACCACCGTGGTTCCGGAATGGACAAAAAAAGCGGGTGAAAGGGAAGCAAAATTGAAACAATAAATTTGATTAGGATGTGATTAAAAGCCTTCCGGGAATCATTTCGGGAGGCTTTTTAATGAGGTTTAGAAAGAAGAATAAGGTTGATCCTGCTATTTTGGTGTGTTGCGGAAAGATAAGTCAATATGCAAATAAAAGTCAGACAAACCTTCTTTCCCGAAAACTGTTATCACAGTCAAAAGATTATTTTTGCACTCCCAATTCATAACCTATGCTCTGTATAATCCGACATGAAACCGATCCGTATTTTAACCTGGCAGTAGAAGAGTATGTGCTGAAGCATTTCGAAAGCGACTGCTTTATGCTTTGGCGCAACGAACCTTCAATCATCGTTGGTAAACACCAGAATACCCTGGCCGAAATCAATGCCGGTTATGTGAAAGAAAACCAGATTAAGGTAGTTCGTCGCTTGTCGGGAGGTGGTGCTGTGTTTCACGATCTTGGAAATCTGAATTTTACCTTTACTGCATCGGGCGAAACCCACCAATTGGTAGATTTCAGGAAGTTTACGCTCCCAATTCTCGAAGTTATGCAAAAGCTGGGGATTGGGGCAAAATTCGAAGGCCGCAACGATCTTACCATCGATGGCCGTAAGTTTTCAGGCAATGCCGAACATGTTTTTAAAAACAGGGTGTTGCACCATGGAACACTCCTTTTCTCGGCCATGATGTCCGATTTATCGAATGCGCTGAATGTTGACCCCATGAAATTTCAGGATAAAGCGGTAAAGTCGGTCCGGAGCAGGGTGACCAACATCAGCGAACATCTTAAAAGTACATTGACTGTAATGGAATTCAGAGACCTGATTTTAAAACACGTTATGGAGAGCACACCGGGAGCAGAACTTTACAGCTTTTCACAAGCCGATAATGAAGCCATTGCAAAACTCAGAGATGAGAAATACAGCACCTGGGAATGGAACTTCGGCTACTCACCCAAATACAATTTCCGCAAAGCCATAAAAACCAACGGCGGCAAGCTGGAAGTCACCCTTGAAGTTGTGAACGGGATTATTGAAGCGGCGAAATTTTACGGCGACTATTTCACCAAACTGGATCCGAAAGATATTGAAACAGCACTTAAAGGAGCCGAACATTCCGAGAGTATAATAAGGGATAGGCTGATCGGTTTTGAAATTCCTGAATATTTTCTGAATGTTACCAGGGAAGAATTAGTAACGGCATTATTCTAGGCCAATGGTCATAATTGTGAACATTCGGCAATGTGAATTGTTATCACAATCCTAACATCAAAATCAATTTATCGAATGGAAGCACAACAGGTATTCGACAGGCTATGGGCCGGTTATATTTCTCAGAACCCGGCAGCAAAAAGGGTTTTTGATCTTTTTATTGCAGAAGGGGAAACTGTTTATAACGACCACATCGCTTTCCGCACATTCAACGATGCACGACTCAATGTTGAAGTCCTTTCGCAGGAGTTTCTGAATGTTGGTTACGAGTACCGGGGATCTTACTATTTTGAACAAAAGAAGTTGAATGCCAAACACTTCGAGCATAAAACCTTCAAAGATGCCCCACGGGTATTTATCAGTGAATTGTTGGTTGAGGAGTTTTCTCCCTTCCTTCAGGAAACCGTTAAAGGATTGATTGATGCCATCCCGTCGGGGATGACCGGCAAAAGTGAACTGATCTACGCAGGAAACCTCTGGGGTACGCCTTCTTATGAAGTGTATGAAACCCTGCGCAAAGAATCGGAATATGCAGCCTGGGTTTATGTATATGGCTTCCGGGCAAATCATTTTACGGTGAGTATCAATGGTTTGAAGAAATACGATACCATTCAGAAAGTGAACCAGTTCCTTAAAGACAGCGGTTTCATTATTAACAGTTCCGGTGGTGAAGTAAAAGGAACCCCTGAAGAGTTGCTTGAGCAATCAAGTATTATGGCCGGCATCCTTGCGGTGAAATTCAAAGAAGGGACCTTTGAAATTCCTTCGTGCTACTACGAATTTGCCAAGCGTTATCCGGATGCTGATGGGAAATTGTATTCGGGGTTTATTGCCAAATCGGCCGATAAGATATTTGAGAGTACAGATTTTTACAAGAAATAGATATTCTCTTTTATGGGTGAAACGGGAAAAATCCCGGCAGATAGTTGCCGGGATTTTTTATTAAAGGGGTTTAATAAGGTCGGGAAGAATAAAAATAAGGTTGATGATGTTTCGTGGTATTGCCGGGCTACTGAGGTTAGAAAGAAAAAATAAGGTTGGTCCTGGCGGACTTAATCTATTGGGGTTACTTTTCATTCTACCAATATCCGCCATAGGCGGACTTTCACGTTAGCTACTGAGGTTAGAAAGAAAAAATAAGGTTGGTCCTGGCGGACTTAATCTATTGGGGTTACTTTTCATTCTACCAATATCCTCCATAGGCGGACTGTCCCGCTAGCTACTGAGGTTAAAAAGAAAAAATATCCTGCTATATATTCAAAATTAAATTTTCTATACATGCTCATGTTTAGCCTAATCAAACTTCATGAACGAATTGGATAGAAAAGCTGAAACAAAGCTTCCTGTCAAAGCTGAAACCAACTTTATTTGATTTTAAGAACCACAGAAACAATGAAATTACATTTTCAATTAAACGGAACACCATAAAATTCATACTTTTGAAGAGGAATACCAGGAATTTATCAATTTCTATCAGCAAACCATCAATCCGAAAGAATCCGAATGATCCCCGTCAATAAATGGAATGAACTCAGCGCCAGACTTAAAGGCGACCTATATACCGGCGACAGCATGCGCATTTTGTATGCAACCGATGCTTCTGCTTACCGCGAATTACCCGCAGCCGTTTGCCGGCCCAAAGATGAAGATGACCTCAGAGAGCTGATCAACTTTGCTTCAAAGATGAAGCTCCCTCTGATTCCCCGTGCTGCCGGCACCTCGCTGGCCGGTCAGGTAGTTGGCAACGGACTGGTTGTCGATGTGTCGAAATACATGACGCAGGTTCTGGAATTAAATATTGAGGAGCACTGGGTCAGGGTTCAGCCGGGTGTGGTGCTCGATGAACTCAATAAAATGCTGGAACCGCACGGCCTTTTTTTCGGACCGGAGACCTCAACGTCGAACCGTTGTATGGTGGGCGGCATGGTTGGCAACAACTCCTGCGGATCACATTCTTTGGTTTATGGCAGCACGCGCGACCATACTTTGGAGATTAAAGCTCTGCTTAGTGATGGGTCTGAAGTAGTTTTTGGCCCTCTTAAAAATGAAGAATTTGACCAGAAATGCAAACTTCAGAACAAAGAAGGTGAGATTTACAGATCGCTCAGGGATATGCTGCAGAACCCGGTCAACCAGGCTGAAATCAGGGCTCAATATCCTGATCCGGAAATCGAAAGAAGAAATACCGGATATGCATTGGATTTGTTGCTTGATTCAGAGCCATTTACATCCGGCAAACCGGCATTTAACTTCAGCAAATTACTGGCCGGTTCTGAAGGAACCCTGGCTTTCAGCATTGAAATAAAACTGAACCTTGTATCTCTTCCACCGAAAGAAAAAGCGCTGATCTGCATCCACTGCGAAACACTGGAAGATGCTTTTAAAGGCAACCTGGTAGCTCTGCGGCATAAACCTGTCGCTGTTGAGCTCATCGACAATTATATTCTGGAACGTACCAAAGGCAACATCGAACAGCGTAAGAACCGCTTTTTTATTCAGGGTGAGCCCGCCGCCATTCTGGTTGTGGAACTGGCGCTTGAAACCCGTATAGCCATTGATCAACTGGCAGCCGAACTGGAAGCGGATATGCGCAGGGAAGGTTATGGCTACCATTTCCCGGTTATTTATGGGTCTGACATCAACAAGGTTTGGGCACTTCGCAAAGCCGGCCTTGGTCTTCTTTCGAATGTCCCGGGGGATAAGAAACCAGTGGCAGTTATCGAAGATACAGCCGTCAACCCGGCCGTATTGCCCGATTACATGGCCGATTTCAGGGCAATGCTGGTAGAACTGGGACTCGATTGCGTTTACTATGCCCATATTGCCACAGGAGAGTTACACCTTCGCCCTGTTCTTAATCTGAAAGATCCCGGAGATGTAGAGTTGTTTCATACAGTAGCCCTTGAAACGGCAAAACTGGTAAAGAAATATCGTGGATCACTCAGCGGTGAACACGGCGATGGCCGCCTTCGTGGCGAATTTATTCCGTTGATGCTGGGTAACCATAACTACGGTCTTTTAAAAGAGCTAAAAGCAACCTGGGACCCGGAAGGCATCTTCAACCCCGGAAAAATTACCGATACCCCGCGCATGAACTCCAGCCTGCGTTATGAGCCGGGTGTGAAGACCAAAGAAATTGACACCATTTTTGATTTCTCAGAAAGCCTTGGCATTGTGCGGGCTACCGAGCAATGCAACGGTTCGGGCGACTGCCGCAAATCGGAGCAGTTTGCCGGCACCATGTGCCCGAGCTACCAGGCAACCCGCGACGAAAACACCACCACCCGGGCCAGGGCGAACATCCTGCGTGAGTTCCTGACACGGTCGGAGAAAACCAACCCATTCGATCATCAGGAGATTTATGAGATCATGGATCTTTGTCTTTCCTGCAAAGGCTGTAAGTCGGAGTGCCCGTCGAACGTGGATATTGCCAAATACAAAGCGGAATTCCTGCAGCATTATTACGATGCCAACGGGGTGCCGTTGCGTACAAAAATGATTGCTTATATCACAGCATTCAATAAGTTGGGAAGCTTACTTCCCGGTTTTTATAATTTCTTTCTGAAGAATCCATTCCTTTCGGGATTGATGAAAAAAATGCTTGGCTTTGCACCCAAACGTTCAATCCCGTTGCTCTACAAAACCACGCTCAGGGCGTGGCACCGGAAAACCAACCGCAACCCTGCGAATGGGAAATTGGTTTATTTATTTGCCGATGAGTTTACGAATTACAACGATGTGGAAGTCGGCATCAGCGCAATTAAAGCCCTGAACAAGCTTGGCTACCGGGTCGAAATCCCTGACATCGCAGAAAGCGGCCGCACATTCCTGAGTAAAGGGCTGATCAGAAAGGCTAAAAAAATAGCAGAGCGGAATATAACCCTGCTTTCTCCACTGATCACATCCGGCAGTCCGCTGATCGGCATCGAGCCTTCGGCCATCCTTACTTTCCGCGACGAATACCTTGATCTGACCACGGGTGAATTAAAGGATAAGGCAGGCGCACTTGCGAAAAACTGCCTGCTGTTTGATGATTTTATAATGACCGAAGTCAATGCCGGACATATTGACAGCAGCAGGTTTACGGACCATCCCCGGGATATCCGGCTTCATGGCCATTGCCACCAGAAAGCGTTGTCCTCAACTGCTTCAACCAAGCAAATGCTCACGTTGCCAGCTAATTACAAGGTTGATGAAATCAAATCGGGATGTTGCGGAATGGCAGGGTCATTTGGCTATGAAGCCGAGCATTACGATGTTTCGATGAAAGTGGGCGAACTCGTTCTGTTCCCTGATGTCAGAAAGACATCTGCAGAAACCACCATTGCAGCTCCGGGCACCAGTTGCCGTCACCAGATTATGGATGGAACCGGCAGAAAAGCATTGCATCCTGTAGAGGTGTTCTGGGAAAGTTTGAAGTGATTTACAATTTTCGGTTTACGATTTACGGTTTGCGGTTTGCGAATTTAGAAAATTGCATGCAGAATGTGGAACTCTTTTTTACCAACTGCCTCCCCTACTCACCTGAATCAAAAGTGCCGATAATCTCTTTTACCACCATGTTAGGTGCAAGCGGTAAAAAAGACAACGACACGACCAGACATCTTACCTTGACAATTGAGCAGACTTGTAAACTGGCTGTTATTGACTGAAAGATAAATGAATTTGCCGAGACACTCAAGCCGACCTAAATGTTTTCAAAATTTTAGCCGACCCACCCAATGATAATAATTTGTTGGAAACTTTAGATTCATTTTTTAATATTATCCGATTGACTTTTGTATTTTTGCCAAAATGAGTCAAAACATATTTTATCAAAATGAAAAGTTTGGGAGACATCATAAGAAAACTGAGAGAAGAAAAAGAGTTGCCACTAAGGATAGTTGCTGCTTACCTTGACATTGACCAGGCCATACTTAGCAGAATTGAACGAGGACAACGCAAACCAACAAGAGAGCATGTTGTAAAGCTATCTAAGTATTTTAACACAAACGAAGAAGATTTATTAGTTGCTTGGCTTTCCGACAAATTGGTTTATGAAGTAGCGGACGAACGACTTGCTTTAAAAGCATTACAGGTGGCAGAGGAAAAGATATCGTACATTGCTTTTACTAAAATTGATAGAAATTCCATAATGAAAAATTTAATCAATGGAATTAAAAATTTTCCTTTGATTGAAAAGGCATGGATATATGGTTCTTTTTCCAGACGGGATGATAATCCTAAAAGTGATATTGATATTGCGTTAAAAACCGATTCAACATTCAGTTATTTTGATTTAGCCGAAGTACAATTTCAATTAGAAAAAAAGGTTAACAGAAAAGTCGATATAGGATTTATTGATTCTTTTAAGCCTTACATTTTTGAGAACATAAAACCAGATATGAAATTGATTTATGAAAGACCCACATAAAGAAAGTCAGGAACGATTGCAGCATATTGAAAAGGCAATAGCTGAAATTGAAAAATATGTAAATGGTGAATCGGACAATTCGTTCTGGGATTATTAAATATAAGGTTATTGTTAGTTTTTTGCACCATGGTTACCGAGGTTGGGGAGATGAAAAATGGTTGCTCGTATTCAGGAATGGGTGAGTTAACTTCTGCTTTTTCACCCTGCCACATCAGGCAGACTTCAGACCTCAGACTTCTAACCTCGGTCCCTGAGCTCGGTTGGTGAGCTCTCGGTTGGTGAGCTCTTGTCGAACCATGTCGAAGGGCTGACTTCTGACTTCAGACCTCTTTCGTTATCCGGCATCCGCAGGCTCCCGAAACAAGTGACTTCCGGCCTCGGACTTAAAACTATCGTTTCTGTCCATTCTCAATCAACATCTTCACCAGTTTCATTTCAAGATCCTTCTGCTGCAGCCGGTCTTCGATGCTGTATTTTACAGGATAGTCGGACATTACTCCCCTGCCCTGATCTTCAATCTTCAGGTTATGGCGAATCTGATACACATTCAGGCCGATCTTCAGCCCGGTATTTGGCAGTATGATATTACCTGAATTCATCCCCCGCGAACCGGCCTCTCCACCACCCGTTTCTTCACCAACGACGATGGCACCGCGTTTGAGTTTGATGAAGGCAGTGATATAACTGGCCATTGAAAAAGTGCCGCCATTGGCAAGAACATAAACCTGGCCGTTAAAGTGGTTGCGCCCTTTTCTGATAAAAGGAAAAAAATGATGCCACCCACCCTTGCCGGGATACTGCAATGGATTCAGCATAAAGAGCACCGGCGTTGCTCTTGGCCAGAAACCTGCTTTAAACTTCGGATTAAACCCAATCAGATTGGGTTTCCGTGAAAAGTTCAATCCCCTGACCGCGGGTTTGAGCAGGTAAGCCAGGAAATTATTCCCCTTGAAAACGCCGCCACCTCCGTTGTTCCTCAAATCAATTACCAGGTTGTCAATGTCGTTCAATCTCAGATATCTGAACATCAGCCGGTAACTATGCCTGTGTTTCTTTCCCTGAAACCTGTCTATGTCAATCAGGGCG
>JBBQIQ010000074.1:0-19801 GCA_038325075.1 Bacteroidales bacterium
GCTCTTGTCGAAGGGCTGACATCCGACTTCGGTCCCTGAGCTCTTGTCGAAGGGCTGACATCCGACTTCGGTCCCTGAGCTCTTGTCGAACCATGTCGAAGGGCTGACATCCGACTTCGGTCCCTGAGCTCGGTTGGTGAGCTCTTGTCGAACCATGTCGAAGGGCTGACATCCGACTTCTGACCCGATAGCTATTGGGATCCGACATCTAACATCTGACATCACAAGAACACTATCAACCAACAATTCCCAAACTTCTAAAAACTTAAAAAAATGGACCGAAAAATAAACCTTACCGAACAGGAGATTCCCCGCTTTTATTACAACATCGTGGCCGACATGCCCAACAAACCTTTGCCCCCGCTTCATCCGGGCACCCGGCAGCCCATAACCCCCGATATGCTTGAGCCACTCTTCGCACGAGAACTTATCAACCAGGAAGTATCGTCCGAGCGATATATTGAAATTCCGCAGGAAGTCAGAAAGATATATGCCCAATGGAGACCAACGCCTCTTTTCAGGGCTGTCAACCTTGAAAAAGCGCTGAATACGCCTGCCCGTATTTATTACAAATATGAAGGGGTGAGCCCGGCAGGATCGCACAAGCCCAACACCGCGGTAGCGCAGGCTTTTTACAACAAAATCGAAGGCATAAAAAAGATAACCACCGAAACCGGTGCCGGACAATGGGGAACTGCACTTTCTTATGCCTGCCAGATGTTTGACATGGAGTGCGAAGTATTTATGGTGAAAGTAAGCTACGACCAGAAGCCTTACCGCAAGATTATGATGAATGCTTTTGGTGGAAGTGTTTACTCTTCTCCATCGAACCTTACATCGGCCGGACGAGGCATTCTCGAAGCCAATCCGCTTTCATCAGGGAGTCTTGGCATTGCCATCTCTGAAGCTATTGAGCGCGCTGCATCGGACCCCAACACCCACTATGCGCTGGGATCCGTTTTGAATCATGTATTGCTGCACCAGACCATCATCGGACAGGAAGCCATGGTACAAATGGAGAAAGCCGGACAGATGCCTGATATTATTGTAGCTCCGTTTGGCGGTGGAAGCAACTTTGCAGGCATCGCCTTCCCGTTTCTTCGCCTGAATCTTACTGATAATCAAAAGATTCGTTGTATAGCTGTTGAGCCGGAATCGTGTCCAAAACTTACCCGGGGCGAATTCAGATATGATTTCGGCGATACCATCGGGCTCACTCCGCTGCTTCCTATGTACACGCTGGGCCACGATTTTATGCCATCGCCCATTCATGCAGGCGGGTTAAGGTATCATGGTGCAGGCGTTATTGTCAGTCAGTTGTTGAAAGACGGCCTGATTGAAGCCGTTTCACAAAACCAGCAACGTTGTTTCGAAGCCGGAATGCAATTCATTAAAACGGAAGGCATAATTCCTGCTCCCGAAGCTACGCATGCCATTGCTACAGTGATTGACGAAGCCAACCGCTGCCGCGAGGAAGGTGTTACAAAAAACATCCTCTTCAACCTCTGCGGGCATGGATACTTTGATATGGCTGCTTATGAGATGTTTATGTCAGGGAAACTGAACGGTGAAAAGATGGTGAGCGACGAAAGTATCCGTGAATCAATTAAAGCGCTGGAAGTATTGCAGCCGTGAGATCTCACCCCCCGGACCCCTCTCTTTTCTTCAAAGCGAGGGGTTGGGGGTGAGATTATTCATTCATCAACATCTTCTTAGCCTCTTCCAACTTTGCTTTTTCACTGTCAGGCAACACAGGGTAATGTGCATTGAGTTCTTTCAAACGATTGATAATAATATTGCTTACCGCATAGCGCATAAACCATTTGCGATCAGCAGGAATTACATACCAGGGTGCATGTTCAGTAGAAGTTTCTGAAAGCATTTCGCTGTATGCTTTCATATATTTATCCCAATGCTGGCGTTCACTAACATCGGCCGAGGAAAACTTCCAGTTTTTGGCCGGATCGTCAATGCGATCCAGAAATCGCTTTTTCTGCTCTTCTTTTGAAACATTGAGAAAAAACTTTAGGATAATGGTCCCGTTCTCGGTCAAATGCTGTTCCATGTCAATAATCTGGCGATAACGCTTTTCCCAGAAATCCTCATTAATTTTTTCTGTGGTTTTGATTCCTGGTAAATTCTGCCGTAGAATATACTCCGGATGCACTTTCACCACAAGAACCTCTTCATAATAGGATCGGTTGAAAATGTTGAAATGCCCCCGCTCGGGCAGACATTTATAGGTGCGCCAGATGAAATCATGCTCAAGTTCTTCGGTCGATGGGGTCTTGAAGCTATACACATGGCAACCCTGCGGATTGATTCCCGACATTACATGTTTGATGGTCCCATCTTTTCCGGCTGCATCCATGGCCTGGAAAATCAGCAGAATTGAATACCGGTTGTGTGCATAGAGTTTGGTCTGTAAATCGCGCATCAGTTCTATATTCTCTTCCAGCAGTTTTACGCCATCCTCTTTCCCGTTAATGATGCCCTTATAGGAAGGGTCAAAATCTGATACTTTTATTTTTTTTCCTGGCTTGGCTAAAATGTCCGGATCGTGAAGTAAATTTTTCATGTTCATGATGTCCCGCTTATAGTTTAAAAATGCTAAGTTAACCTGATTATCCCATATCTGCAAATAAGAAATTCATGACTTGTCATTTGTCAGCAAGCTTGAATTGATGGCTTTTTAACTTAAAACTCAGAGCATGGAGCATGGGGCATGGATTTGAAAAGTTAGATTTCGTCTCATTTGAGCTGAGAAGGGGACAAGAGGAAATGGAGACAAGGAGAAATTGACGCAGGGTACAAAACTCTGAACTCAAGGCACTCACCATGTTGTGAGGCAGACTGCCCGGAATCTGCAACAATTTAATTTATAACTTTGCATCACGGAATTTCCACTCTTTTCTTTTTACTTTCACTTTTTACTTTTTACTTAAACCTATGCCCTACCTTGTAGTTGACCTCGAAATGAGCGGCCCCGAACCGGGCTACCACGAAATTATCCAGATTGGCGCAGTGTTGCTCAACGATAACTGGGTAGAACTTGGCACCTTTCTGACCAATGTTTACCCCGAAAACGAAGAAGCATTCACCGCTTCGGCCGAAAAAGTACACGGGCTATCCTGGGACGAGCTTCAGGAAGCACCTATGGTTTATGATGTGCTTGAAGACTTCGAAAAATGGATCCGTAAAATGCTCAAAAGACAGAGTGGTGACCTAAGGGATCTTATTATCTGCGGACAGAGCGTGATCTTTGATGTAAACTTCCTGAAATTTGCCTATAGCGGCGAAAACCTTGACTGGCCCTTCAGCAACAAACTGATTGATCTGCATACCATCGCGTTTTACACATTCAAAATAATGGAAGCCAATGGCAAAACAGTTCCACGCTCACTCAGCCTGAAGTCCATATCAGCCTGGTTTGGTTTCGAGCGTGAGGGCACCACCCACAATGCCCTGGAAGATTGCCAGTTGACCATGCTTTGCCTTCAGAAGTTTTTTCAGATGGCTGCCAAATTCAGGATACATGAATAAGCCAGTTAATCTTCAGAGATATCCATATTGTGGAATATAAGTTAAAAAAAATTGAACCATTTATTGATTCATTTTTTAAAAGCAGCAACAGGTCTTTGCGCCTTTATAAGTTTCGTACCTTTGAAAGTTGATAAGTGATTTCTTCATGTTGCTGAACGATACAGAGATAAATACATTAGCCGGATTGATTCTCAAGGACTACCGCCACCTTTTCCCTTCAACATACCCTGATATTCCGTTGAATCTTTCTATGCTCAGGGATGCTCTGACTAAAGCAGGAGTGGTTACTGAAAAGAACGATATTCCGGATATTATACAACGGGTGGAACTATCACTGGCTGCTCTTGTGCCGCTTACATGGAATAACTACGGTTCGATTGCCATCCTGCTCAATCAACAGTATCCTGACGAAAACCTGCTGGCGGTAAGCGAGCAAAGGGTAATTGAACTTACCAGAAGCCTTGGCAACTTTGCCGATAGCAGCAATCCGGATGAAGATGTGATTGATTCAATCATGTACACCTGGATAAGCCTGACCGATGAGGACATGGGCCTGAGTGAAGACGAATCCTGGAGTTAAACCTTTACGGTACTTTTCATAACCATGCTTATTAATTTCTAATTTATGACCAGATATATTCTCAGCGCGATCATCATATTCTTCTCATGTGCAACTATTGCGCAGAAAAACACATTTTCAGTACCGGATTATAAAAAAATCGGCAAAGCCATTTCAAAGTCAGATTCCCCGGCTTTTTATCCCAAACTAATGCAACGATACCAGACCCATGACACTACGCTGAGCCCTTCTGAATATCATTTACTCTACTATGGATTTTGTCTTCAACCAGAATATGCACCTTACGCCCAACAGCCATTTGCAGATAGTCTGATGACCATTATCAGGAAGGACATGATAAGTCCGGCGCAATACGATCTTGTACTCAAATACGGAAATGCAATACTTGAAAAAAGCCCTTTCCATATGCGTTACCTCGATCCTATGATCTATATTTATCAAATGCAGGATAATAAAGAAATGGCCGAAAAACTAGAATTTAAACTGGGAAGAATTATCGAAACAATTTTTACATCCGGCGATGGGCTAACTGAAAAAACAGCATTTCATGTGATTTCAGTTTCACACGAATACGACATGCTTCGTGCACTTGGCTTCGGTTTTGGCGGAGAACAAAGTCTGACTCAGGGACAATGTGACTTTTTAAAGGTCGAATCCAATGATTATGGTATTAAAGGTATGTATTTCAATGTTTCCACCCTTTTAAAAACAAAGAAATGAACCGGGAATAGCCTTGCTGATGATTTTACAGAAATTATCCCTGAAAAACGCCTGGTGGATCTATTTGACGTTCATAATCGGGTAATGTGGTAATTGCATTATCCCGTTAAAGACAGTTTGACTGAAAAGCCGGATTCCGGCGAGGTAGATAGCCGGAATTATATTTGAATCAATCAGTCCATATCTATATTCGGCTGAACTTTCAACTCCATTGATCCGAGTTCCAGTGCCACAAGATTCCCGAACCCGGAGCGGTTGCTCATATAGCAACCATTGTCGAGATCGATAAACGGATAACTGCCTGACTTTACGGTGAGATCAATAAAATCGAGGCTAACAGGAACATGACCGTGGATCACTCTGCGAAAGGCAATTTTGTGCGGCCTGACTTTGAACTCCCTGGCCCAAAGCATGGACTGGGTGTCCGAAAAAGGATCTTCCGCTTCAAAATTCAATCCTGCATGTACCAGAATAAATTTATCAAGTTCGTGATATAGAGGAAGGTTGCGCATCCATTCAATGTAATGGCCGGGAACAGAAAGCAAATTATCAGTCCCGAAACTTTGCATGGCCTCTATTCCACCATGTTTAAGCCACTGGTTTTTCGATTTATTAGACTGTTTAAAGACAAGAAAGCTTTTCAACTCTTTTTCTTCATCCCAAGCTTTGACGAAGAATTCTTCATGATTTCCTTTCAGGGCCAGGATATCATAACCTTGCTCCTGCAAGCCCATCACGTAGTCCAAAACCCCTTTTGAATCGGGACCCCGATCGACAAAATCGCCGAGAAAAAAAATCCGGTCGTCTTTTGAAGGCACAATCTGCGACTCAACCAAAGAGCGCAAACTCATGTTACAACCATGTATATCGGGGATGACCCATTGTTTTGGCATGAAGGCTATTTTTGGGCTTTACCCTGATTGGCAACAGCCTCCATCAGCTTTTTAATAACTTCGGGATCGCCAAGGAAGTATTCTTTCAGGAGGTTAAGGTCGTCATCAAATTCAAATACATAAGGAATTCCGGTGGGTAGGTTCAGGCTCACAATATCCTGATCGCTGATGTTCTTCAGGTATTTGATGACCGCCCTCAGGCTGTTGCCATGAGCAGCTACCAAAACCTGGTTGTGCACCTTGAGTGATTCACGGATTTCGCCTTCCCAGTAAGGGATCATACGCTCAACGGTATCCTTGAGTGATTCAGTCAGTGGAATATCTTCGGGTTTTTCGTTTTTGTAACGGGCATCAAGGCGGGCATTGCGTTCATCTGTTTCTGCCAGCGGGGCTGGTGGAACATCGTAGCTGCGGCGCCAGACAAGCACTTGTTCCTCACCATATTTGGCTGCTGTTTCAGCTTTGTTTAGCCCCTGCAGGTTGCCATAATGTTTTTCGTTCAACCTCCAGCTTTTTAAAACCGGTATCCAAAGTTGGTCCATTTCCTCCAGCGCCAGGTTCAGGGTCTTAATGGCCCTTTTCAGGAATGAAGTGTATGCAAGGTCAAAAAAGAAACCGTTTTCTTTCAGCACTTTTCCGGCCTCCCGGGCTTCTTTTACCCCCTTTTCAGTAAGATCAACATCTGTCCAGCCGGTAAACCGGTTCGACATATTCCATTCACTTTCGCCATGACGTAACAACACAAGTTTCTTCATAAACTTAAGATATTTTGCTTAAATAAGGTCCTTCAGATTAATGGTGCAAAGATACAAAATTGTTGTCTGCGAGATCGGACCCATTCGGACAAACCGATAAAAAATTGTTGGTTCCCGGCTGGGTTTTATGTTATGACACAAGAACATGAAATGGAAAACTCCTGCATTTATTCACAAATCGGGAAGTCGCTCCCGCATAATTCAGCAGCTTTGAAAATTTATTACCTTCGCAACGCAGCCGTGGATAATGGCTCTATGATTAAAAAGTATTCATTATGAACCTTTTCAGGCGAGTTAACAACATTACCGGTTGGGTTGTTTTTGCTATTGCCAGCACTGTATATCTTTTGACGGCAGAACCCACCACCAGTTTCTGGGATTGCGGCGAATACATTGCCACCGCGTTCAAACTACAGGTCGGGCACCCCCCGGGAGCTCCCCTCTTTCAGATGATCGGGAGGTTTTTCTCCCTTTTTGCCTTTGGCAACACTGCCAATGTCGCCTTTATGGTGAATGCCATGTCGGCGCTGAGCAGTGGTTTCACCATTTTGTTCCTGTTCTGGAGCATCACCCATCTAACAAGAAAGCTGGTTTACACCGAAGGTAATTCCATGGCAGGAGAAATATTTACCATTATCGGTAGCGGGCTGGTTGGAGCACTTGCATACACCTTCAGCGATTCTTTCTGGTTTTCAGCCGTTGAAGGCGAAGTTTACGCCATGTCGTCTTTCTTCACCGCCTTTGTTTTCTGGGCCATGCTGAAATGGGAGGATGTTGCCGAACAGCCCCATTCCATCCGCTGGATTGTGCTGATCGCTTTTATGGTTGGCCTCAGCATTGGGGTGCATCTGCTCAATTTGTTGGCTATCCCGGCCATCACCCTGATCTTCTATTTCAAAAAATACAAACCCACCTCAAAAGGCGTGGTTATCGCCCTGATTGCATCGGTTATCCTGATCGGACTCATTATGAACCTGATCGTCCCCTGGATCGTAAAGCTTGCAGGACTCTTTGAACTGTTCTTTGTTAACACAATCGGGCTACCTTTCAATGTTGGAACCATTATTTACTTTATCCTTCTGATCTCCGGCATAGTTTGGGGACTGCATTACACGCGTACGAAAAAGAAAGTGCTCTGGAACACAATCATACTCTCTTTTGCTTTTATCCTGATTGGTTATTCAAGCTTCTTTATGCTGATTATCCGTTCCAACGCCAATACCCCCATCAACGAGAATCAGCCCAGCAATGCCATCAGCCTGCTATCGTATCTCAACCGCGAGCAATATGGTGACTGGCCAATACTGAAAGGACCATACTACAATGCCCCGGTTGTTGACCGGGAAGATGGAAATCCGGTTTACCGGCGCGACGATGCTGCAGGCAAATATGTGATCATTGATGCCAAAAAGGATATGGAGCCGGTTTACGACCCCGCCTTTTCAACTATTTTCCCTCGCATGTGGAGCAGCAATGAGACTGCACATGCGGATGGCTATAAAAAATGGGGTAACATTAAGGGCACGCCCATTACCATAACCAACCAGGATGGCGAGTCTGAAACCATTTACAAGCCCACTTTCCGTGAAAACCTGAGGTTCTTTTTCAACTACCAGTTGCAATATATGTACCTCCGCTACTTTATGTGGAATTTTGCCGGCAAACAAAACGACAGCCAGGGCTTTGGCACTGACCTTAACGGCAACTGGCTCACTGGCATAAGCTGGCTCGACGAGTTGCGCCTTGGGCCCCAGGATAACCTTCCGGAAAGCATGGAAAGCAAAGGCAGGAATACATTCTACCTGCTTCCTTTATTGCTCGGAATGGTTGGAGTAATCTGGCACACCAATCGCAATTATAAGGATGCGCTGGTCGTTGCTATGCTCTTTATAATGACTGGCCTGGCCATAGTGGTTTATCTGAACCAATATGCTTACCAACCCCGTGAGCGGGACTATGCTTATGCGGCTTCGTTTTATGCCTTTGCCATCTGGATTGGGCTGGGTGTTGCTGCCATCGTGCATTTTCTGAAAAAATACCTCAGTGTCAGAACAGCCGCTATCCTTACCACCGCGGTTTGCCTTGTTGCAGTACCGGGTATTATGGCTGCCGAAGGCTGGGACGACCATGACAGGTCTGACCGCTACACAGCCCGCGAAATGGCCCGCAACTACCTTGAATCGTGCGCGCCCAATGCCATCCTGTTTACCATGGGCGACAACGATACTTTCCCACTTTGGTATGCGCAGGATGTTGAGGGGATCCGCACCGATGTCAGGGTCGTGAACCTCAGCCTGCTGAGTGCCGATTGGTATATTGAACAGATGAAGCGCAAGGTTTATGACTCGGAGCCGGTGCCTTTCAGCCTCACTTACGACCAATTCAGATCGGGCACCCGCGAGGTGGTCTATCTTTCAAATGACAAAAGGCTCAAAGACCCGATTGACCTGAAGGAACTTTTCGACATCATTCACTCCAACCCACAGGCATTGCAGGTAAACAGTTCTATCGGGCTGGTCGATTATATTCCGGCCAACCGCTTCAGCATCCCCGTTGATTCAGCGGCAGTAGTTAAGAACGGAACCGTGCCGCCCGATGATGCCCCTTACATTGTAGATACCCTCACCTGGACTATTAACAGGAGTATACTTACCAAAAGTTATCTGATGGTGCTCGATCTGCTTGCTCACAACAATTGGAAACGACCAGTTTACTTCTCAACAACTGCAGGCGAAAGTTCCTATATCGGATTAAATGATTATTTGCGGCTTGAGGGGATGGCTTTGAGACTTGTCCCTGTGAAGAAAACAACAGACAAGAATGCCATCGGACATATCAATACCGGCATACTCTACGACAGATTGATGAACACCTTTAGATTCGGCAATATGGAAAAGCCGGGTGTTTACCTGGATGAATCCAACCGGCGTATGATCACCAACCTTCGCACCAATTTTGGCAGGCTGGCCGAACAACTTGCCGCCGAAGAAAAAAACAAGGAAGCCATATCAGTATGTGACCGGTGCCTTGAATTCGCACCGGACCAGGCAGTGAGATTCGACTTCTTTATGCTTCCGGTTGCTGAAACATATCTGAAAGCAGGCTCCGCTGAAAAAGGAAACAGGTTACTTGAACGTTTGTTTCAACTTTATGCCGAAGACCTGAATTACTATTTCCGTTTTCCGGAAAACCGAATAGCACAGTTTGACTATGAAATGCAGCAATCACTTGCTGTAATAAACCGCATTAGCCAGGTTGCAGAACAGAACAACAATCAGAAGTTGGCAGAAAAAGCAAGAACAGAACTTGAAAAGCAGTATGAAAAGTATTTGCAGTTGACGGGCAAGCGGTAAATTGGGATGTGAAATTACGAAGATAATTTCTAATTTCTAATGTATAATGCCTAATGCCTACTGTCCAATTTCTTATCTCAAAATAAAAGGACACAAAGCTTAAATTAAGAAAGATCGGAAAGAATCACTTCCTGAAACCCTGAAACCTGAAGCCTGAAACCCTGTAACTCTGTGACCCTGTAACCCTGTAACCCTGTAACCCTGAACCCTGAAACCCTGTAATTCTGTGACCTCACCCCCCAAACCCCCTCTCCAAGTGGCGAGGGGGAGCCGGAATCAAAGCCAGGTATCGAAGCCACGGGGGATCTTGTAACCCTGTAACCCTGTAATTCTGTAACCCTGAAACCCGGAAACCCTGAACCCTGAAACCCTGAAATTCTGTAACTTTGAGCTTTGATCTTTCTTTTTACTTTTTACTTTAAACTTTTTACTTCCCAGATGTACCTCTCCAAATCTCCCGGCATTCTCCGGAGCCTGACACGCAAAAACCTGACCTGGGATTTCCCCGGCCGGCCGGGAGAGATTTTCCTGACTTTTGACGATGGCCCCATCCCTGAAATTACGCCCCGTGTATTGGAAATATTAGAGCAATACCAGGCCAAAGCCACCTTTTTCTGCGTAGGTGATAATGTACAGAAGCATCCTGAAGTCTATCAACAGGTGCTGAATGCCGGCCATGCTACCGGAAATCACACTTTTCACCACCTGAGCGGATGGAAGACGCCACTTGAGGAATATCTCAGCGACATTGAACGCTGCAACCAATTGGTTAACAGCGGGTTGTTTCGCCCACCTTACGGCCGTATAAAACCATCTTACATCAAATCCATAAAACCCTCGTACCAGATTATTATGTGGTCGGCGTTGAGTGGTGATTTCGACAGGGAAACAAGTGCTGAAAATGTATTGCAGAATGCCATTCAAAATTCGACCGATGGCAGCATCGTGGTCTTTCACGACAGCCTGAAAGCGGCTGACCGTCTGTTTTATGCTTTGCCCCGGTTTCTTGAGTATTTCAAAGGGAAAGGCTACAGGTTCAGTGCTATAACGCCTGACTTGTTTGACTGACCAGCATCCCTCAAAATTAACTGACCACTACAAAACGAGCTACTTTGAGCTTTGGAGTGGTTTTTATCACCAAAAAATAAATGCCAGCTTTAAGCTGATGACTGACTATATTTTCCGGCTGCCTTTCAAGTTTGACGGAACCAAGATTTTGACCGGTTATACTGACTATATCAGCATACTCAGGAAGAAACGCCGGCTGATTGCAACGGATATGAAGCTGTTGATTTGCTTCAAAAACGCTGATGTCAGGTAAAGTTGCCGTAAAATCCCCAAAGCCTGCCGATTCCAGTTTATTGCTGGTTATGTCCTCCCAGGTATTGATCGCTTTCTCAGAAACCGTAACAGATATTCCGGGAGATGTTGAGACATCTGAAGATAGCGTTAAAATGCATTCCGAAGCATTCAGGTATTCAACAGCCTGAATATACAGGCCACCAGGGGCGTCGTTCAGTCTGAAATCATTATTTTTAAGCACCGGCCGGCAAAAATAGTCACTGTAAAGTTTTAAGCTGATTTTATTGGATTCAGACGAGATGCCCACCCAGGGACTTAGTACCGAACCGGATACATTTCCATCCATCCAGTGAAGACGGCTGAAAAGGAAGTCTTCAAAATAATCCACCTCATCCTCATACGTATTATTCTGCCAGTCGTAGTTCGGCCATACATACTGCCCCAATACCGGCCAGCGTGTAAAATTCCTGTCTTTTGCCGCTTCGGTATAAACCAGGATTGAATCAATCACCGATTGGATATCTGCATCTGAAAGCACCTGCTGCCTGAGCCCTGTCCAACGGGTTTTAACCAGGTTGCGGAAATAATGATCCTCCATCAGCCGTTTCCACCAAAACATAATACTCCAGTCACCCGGCTGAACATCGGTATAAATCCAACCTGTGGTATTGATTCCCGGCTCCCAGTAATCCACATTCCCATAACCCAGGTTAAAATCCCAGGCTGGTCCGGCAAAGACCTTGCCGCCATCACTGTTTTTCTCTTTATAGAAATAGGTGCTGTACCTGTATTTATCCACTTCCTTCGATATTTCGCACAGCAGCATAAAATCAACAAACGAAGGGGCATCGAAATATTTCTGATAGCCGTTATCGGGGTCGGCAAACTGCGTGCTGATCAGGGCATTTTCAGCCGTTGCTATAAAATCAATGATGTAGTTTTTTTGATGGAGCACGATCTCATCGGCCTCAGGATAGTAATACTGAAAAATAATATCCATCGCATTCGGATAGGAAGGCGATGGGGCCGACCGCCAGCCATCGGTACCGAAAGAAAAATCAGGATCGATTTTGTCAACTTTTATGATATAACCTCCGGTGAGGTCGTCGCCCGAAATTTCATCGGGTTTTAAAGTGGCAATGTCAACGCGGTTTTCATCCTTTTTAATCTTTTCTTCGAGCACATAAACCCCTTTGTAGTCATTGTTGATGACAACTTCGCAAAAAATAGTGCGGGTGGAATAATTACCCATTTTATGATCCATATCAAAAGTCACAACATTACGCAGCATCGACTTATCGGTGTAAGGTGCATAAAGAATCCAATCATTCTCTTCCGGCATTCCCAACAATGAAACATCCAGGTTTTCGCCTGAAATATCACGGGTTTCGAAAGCATACGATTTTTTGGGGAACATCTGCGTGGATTGTCCGCGAATTTCTATACCGATAGCGCCATTGTAGTCATTAAAAGGATCGTTAAGATTGTTGAGCTCACCCGGTCCGTTATCAATAATTCCCATGTTCCCTGAAATCTTTGGCTCGTCAGGTATTGGGATACCAAAAGTATTGACCACTACGATCGGGAGGTTTGATTCCAGTTGAACCGGGCCGGGAATTCCCTTTAAAATATCGTCGAAGAACCAGCTAATCCCGGGAGTTGTTCCAAGGAAATCGAAAAAAATGACCATCCGGGTAAGGTTGGTATATTCCAGTCCGGCAAAATTATATTCAAGATCGTTCCATTGTCCGGGCACAGTGGTCATTACTATTTCGTGAGAGAATGTATTATCACTGTTCTCAAATTTTAAGGTTACATTGCCACCGGTATTGGGCGGATAAACTTTAAGCCTGTATATTGGGTAGAGGTCAAAATTGGCCTGCTCCGCAATATCATAAATCATATAGTCATATTGACCCTCGCTGGTAATCACATTAAAGCAATGTTCAGAAAGGTTGATTCCTTCCTGATGCGGATTAGCAACAACCTGAGATCCCCCGGTAGAAACATACCAGTTTTGGGTAATGCCATCCCAGTTGCAGATGGTGTCGTAAGTCTGGCTTTTGGCAGAAGCGGGAAACAACAACAGCAAACTCCATATCCAAACATTAAAAATTCGTATGTTTCTCACTTTGTTGAAATATTATATCAGAGGCCTGATTGGTGTACAAAGTTACTTCATTTATTCAGGGGCTATCATAAATTATCCTGTAGCATTGAGCTAGGGTTAAATGTTGGTGCGCGTCATATTTGAAAGCAGGTAAGCTTATCCATACATCAATGTTGGTGCGCGTCTTATTTTCTGACGCGCACCTATTGTTATTTTTTGTAATTAAGTCTCTCTCTGTTTTGAAATTCAATACTGTAATGGTTGGATTCTTTTTTTTTTCAAAGTTGGTTAGTCCGCGTCAGAAGGTAAGACGCGGACTAACTGCGCATTGAGTTAAGTTAACTCGGTTGATCTGATGTTTGAAAGCACTCATTGTTTAATAAACCTGATCATTCTGAATTCAACACCAGTCCTGATTTTTACAAAATATAAACCGGCTGCCACCCCCCGTACATCGAGCATAGCGCCGGTCCCTTCCAGTGCATAAGGTACCTTAACTCCCCTTCCTGAGCAATCCAACACTGAGAGATCGATCAGGTTATTTACCTGTAAAGAAATCCTCATAAAGTCATTTGAAGGGTTAGGATATATTTCCACAACTTCCGGTTTCACAATTAGCGTATCCAGGTTAGCTGCAGATATCAGCCACTGTACCGGGTCAAATTGAACAGACTCTAATTCAAACGCAGGATAAATTCTGAATTTCTGAGCATTGACGGTATGCTCAAATACAATGGTTGTATCTTTTCCTGCACCGGAAAATCTGACCGGAACCGGCATCTCAAAAAATGATACCGAAGCATGCGATTGTGTCTGCCTGATTTCAACTTCATAATCACCCGCGGCGATCTGGCTGCATCTGACATTGTAGGAAGGATATCCCTGGCCATAATACCAGTCATTGAGAAATTCCGTCAGGTCTTTGCCTGAAGTCGCTTCGAGGTGTCGTTTCAGGTCGGCCGTTCCTGCAAATCCATACCTGAGTTCCGGGTCGTTCAGGTAGTTGCGGCAAGCGCCGAAGAAAGCCTCATCGCCACAAACCCACCTAAGCATGTGCAGCAACAGGGCGCCTTTACTGTAAGAAAGCCTGGCACTGAAAATGCGGCTGATACTGGTGGTATCGTCAACATAAACAGAACCGCCCGGTTCAGATGTCACATAACTGATGTTTTGTGACTTCCAGAAAGGCCAGTAATAACCATCGAACAGGTGCTCGTAAGACATCCCTGCAAGATAGGTGGCAAAACCTTCGTTCAGCCAGATGTCTTTCCATGAATTGAGTGTGACCATATTGCCAAACCATTGATGCGCCAGCTCATGGGCAATAATTTCAAAATCAAAGCGCCCCATAAACGACATGGTCTGATGTTCCATGCCCCCACCCCAGCCGAACTGGGCATGTCCGTATTTTTCTTCAATAAAAGGATAGGGAGTGAACAGTTCGCTGAACAATTCCATCACCGGCACAGTTTGGGTGGTGCGTGGCATAATGTCAGCCTTATCCTCGGGATAAACATAATTCAGAATCTCAACAGGAATCCCTCCCGGATAAGCAAAATCAGAATAAACTTCGTAGTTGGCCACCGCAACCGCTATAAGGTAAGGCACAACCGGGTAACGGTGTTTCCAGTGGCAGGTGCGGATACCGCCGACAACCGCATCACTCACCAGCACTCCGTTGGAAGCCGTGCGGTACAACTCAGGAGAGTGCACAATAATGTCAACAGAATCGGCCTTGTCGGTAAGATCGTTCTTACCCGGCCACCAGTCGCGGCAGCCATAAGGTTCGGAAAGGGTCCACATGGCCGGAACACCTTCATGTTCCTTCCATCCCACCGAACCAAAACCTGCCCCGGAAACAGGAATTCCCTGGTAAAATATTTCAATACCGGCCAGTGTTCCGATAGCCGGGGAACCCTGAATATCCAGCGAAAGCGCAAAATCGCCGGATTGGGCAAACGGAACTGATAAACCCTGGTAAAGAACCGAGTCAACAGTAAGGTCGGTTGACAACTCCATACCCAGGCCATCCGATAAATCACCGGTTACTTCGAACAGGGTGAAAACCGACCCGGAAATAAACTCCTGCGCCGGATCAATTGTTAAATTAAATCTCAGATACTTTACATCGTAATTTGAGAATATTTCAGGACCGGCTGATTTTAATACCAGGTGATGTCCCGCTTTGTGCGAACAATGCTCAACGCCGGAACCGATGTTCACCTGTGAAAAGCCCGGAAAGGCTGCCAACAACAGCATGAGAAATACGGGAATAATTGATTTTCTTTTCATCGGAGTAACGGCAGTAATACTTTGAATGATAAAATTACTGCTTTTCAGTGAAAGCATCATTTTTTTGTTTTAATCCTGCTGCTGATGTGGTAAACTAAAATCTGGCTTATTCATCAAACTGAGCAGCAAATGATTAGATTTGTCTGTTGAAAATAATCCGTGAACCATGAAACCTTTTACGGATTTTATTACCCTTTTATTATTAATGCGGAATCCTGTATAGTTGAAACTTACTTTCAAAACCAATAAAATACAGCACTATCAGGTTGAGAACGACCTGATAGAGGGTTGTGTCCGCAAGGAATACAAGGCGCAGAAACAGCTTTACGATCAGTACAAGGATGCCATGTACACCATTGCTTTCAGGATGCTGAACGAAGAGGAGTCAGCCGGCGATGTGCTTCAGGAGTCATTTATTCAGGTATTCCACGATATCGGTAAATTCCGGCGTGAATCTACCATAGGTGCCTGGATAAAAACCATCGTTGTCCGGACCAGCCTGAGGAAAATAAGGGAACGCGATAAAACCGGCCTGATGAATACCCCGGATTTCAGTGACAACGAACCGGTGATCTGGCCGGAATGGATCAACTCAAATGACCTGGAAAAAGCGATCCTTTCACTGGCTGATGGTTACAGAATTGTTTTTTTGCTGATTGAAGTGGAGGGCTATTCACACAAAGAGGTATCAGAAATGCTCAATATGCCGGTCGGGACTTCAAAAATAAAGCTGTTCAGGGCTAAGCAGCAACTCAGGAAATTATTGAACGATTACCTTTAAACGGATGATTGAACTGAACGAAGATAGCTTACAGAAAGCCATACAGCAGTTGCCCCATCATAGGGCCGCTGAAACTGTGTGGGAAGAAATCCGCTGGCATCAGGATAAACCGCTGTCCGCTGAACTTCCCTTGCATACCGCTCCGGCCAGGGCGTGGCAGGGCATTCTTGCATCTTCAGTTGTCTCAATGCCTGCAAATATCATCAGACGCGTAACACTGACCACGTTACTGCTCATAATGATCGCGTCCATTCTATACCCTCTTTTATTAACAGAAACTGCTGTAAACACAAACCAACCAATACTGAACGAGCAGATTTCATCCACCTCGCCCGGAATGGCAGACCCGACTACGCAGGAAAATGCCGCTGTTATCATGGAATATCCGGAGAAAAATGATTCCGGGGACGATTCCGGGCTAAATATAGCCCGCAAAAAATCATCAGTTCAAGAAACGGAAATTTCCCAATCAACAATAGCCGCCTTTGCCGGGGATCATACAACATTGATTTATTTCCTGCATTCAAAAGGAACAGGCCCTGTAATCACTTCATTACCACCAATAAACGGGACCATTCGCCAGCGAAATGATGAAAGACCCGATGGCTGTAGCCCATTTCAAGACGTTAGAACCTCACTGTTCCTTCTGGCAGATTATGAACCCGAACTGTTCGACCATTCTTCATTCAGTTCACCGGCACATGGGTTCAGTCTGAGCTCAGGATACCAATACAACAGGTTCAGGTTTACCCTGGGGGCCGGATACAACAGAATTATCAGTAACACTCAGGTTAATTACGAATACAGAACCAACGAACTGGTCTATTCATACAATTATGTGGATTCGGTTTATGTGGATCCAATCACCCATGAAACCTACTATTTTACGGTGAATGTCGATGTTTATGATTCCATTGACCATACCATGAACAGCAAAGTAACCGACAGGTATTCCTACCTGCAGATTCCATTCTCAGTCAGTTACGAACTTGCGGGTTTTAAAAAATTTGCCCTGCACCTGAAGCTTTCCGGCGCATACCATCTTTTGCAAGATAACTACCGGAATTATAAACCATTCTATGAGGCCTCTTCGCGACTGGTTTCGACAACCCTGGAGAACAGGAAGTTGATTTCTGATTACTGGAGTGCCGGCGGAGGAGTTGTTTTCGAATATCAGGCAAGCAGCAGGCTGGAAGTAAATCTGACGCCCGGGATTAAGTATAATTACATTCCGCTTTCGGGCAATTCAGAAAAAGGACTGATGAGTTACGGAATCAGTTTCGGACTTTCCTATAAAATAATACCCGATTGATGAAACCAAACGACACTTTATTGCCCCTTTATTGAAAACATTTATTACTCACCCTCTTTTAAAACAGCCTCTATGAAAAGAATTTTACTCACACTTTCAGGCGTACTGCTGATTTCCTTCTTCACGTCTGCCCAGAATCCCGGCGTAACTTTTAGTCCGACATATCTCAGCAGCACGGTAATGCCCGGGAACGATACCACCGTTCACACGCATCTATACAACAGCACGGCTGAAGAAGTAAATTTCAGTTTCCCGGCCTTTGTTGATATGGCAAACCGTGGCAGTGGCGGCCCCGATGCTTTTGGTTATCGCTGGACCGACAGCGACGAAAACAATCTCAACTATTCCTGGATCGAGATATCTGAAACCGGAACGGAAGTAACCGGACTTATCGATGACAATGTTGCTGGCCCGTTCGATATCGGTTTCGATTTCCCATTTTACAGCCAAAACCGTAATCATTTCTGGATCAATTCGAACGGGGTCATTCAATTTACGAACACCTTAATTGGATTTGCCAACCAGCCGATCCCTTCCAACGTGGAAAATACCAGGGATTTTATAGCCGGCCTTTGGGACGACCTGAACATGACAAACCCCGAAAGCAGGGTTTTTTACCAGGTATTCGGTGAACAGACTGTAATTCAGTTTCAGAAAGCCCATCATTACGGGGCAGGGTTTGTAACCTTTCAGGTGGTGATTCGCATAAATGGAACCATCCTGATCAATATCAAACAGGTTTCCGAAGATTTTACCCATAACAGTTGTACCATTGGCATTCAATCACCCGAAGCCTCAGTTGGCCTGCAGGTTGCCTTTAACCAGGAATATATTCGCAGTGAATTGACCATACAGATTAAACTCAGCAATATAACGGGCGATTTTGTTGTTAGTGTCGATCCTCCGGCCGGAACCATTGCACCCCAATCGTTTGCAGCAATTACACTTACTTACAGTGCAGTGGGCTATGAACCGGCAAATTTCCAGGAAACTGTTATCTGCAATACCAATAGCCCCGGCTTCGAGACACTGCCGGTCTATAACCTGATGATTGTGACAGGCAATCCCAAAATCGCGGGTGTTATCAGAGACGCACAAACCAATACCGGGCTCCCGGGCGTTGCAGTTACTGCCGGATCATTCAGTACCATAACCGGCGAAAACGGGCATTACGACCTGGTTGTTGATCCGGGCACCTATGTTATGACCTTTTCTAAAGAAGGCTATAATACAGAAACCCGTGACGGAATCACCGTAGCACCGGATCAGGTAAGAGAAGTTTCGCTGGCGCTTACCCACAGTACCAGTTTTATCCTTGGCGGAACTACCTTTGCCGGGGTTTATCAACTCGATATGGGCTATGTCAATGCATTTAAAACCATTGATGACCAGGTTGTTGACATCTTTGCCGATCTTATTGATACCCTGGGTTATTATAAATTCATTTCGATTTCCACAGGTAATTACCGCGTAAAAGCCGAACCGGCTTTTGGTTCAGAATTTGAAGGCGAATATCTTCCAACCTATTATGGCGATGTGGTACACTGGGCCGATGCACAGGTTATTAACCTTACCCAGAATGTTTTCCATGCCGATATCCAGCTGGTTGCCGCTACCCTCAACAATTCAAATGGACCGGGTAAAATCTCAGGTTATATATATCATTCAGGTGAAACCAAATCGGGCAATTCCGCAGTGCCGGCTCCCGAAATTCCCATCTTCCTGAAACAGGAAAACAATTACGCCATGGCTATTTCAAACAACGAGGGCTATTTTGAATTTAAAAAACTTGAATATGGAACCTATGCCATGTTTGCAGAACTTTTCGGCAAAAACTCCGAATTCAGGAATATAACCCTTAGCCATTCGAATGTAAATTCAGAAACCAACGACCTGTTTATCTATGCTGCTGACATTCTGTACAGTATCGGTGAAAATCTGCCCCAGGGTGTTAAATCTGTCGGTTCACCTTATCCAAACCCGGCATTAAACCAGGCCACCATCTCTTTGAATCTTCTGCAACCGTTAACAATGCGTTTTGAAATATTCAATGCCCTGGGCCAATCGGTAAGTGTATCCGACCATAGTCTGGGCATGGGCAACCATGAGGTTGTCATACCACTATCTCAACTTCGCAACGGTATCTATTGGCTGCAAATC
>JBBQIQ010000075.1:0-19724 GCA_038325075.1 Bacteroidales bacterium
TCCCGGGAAACATCAACCATTACTGGTTTAACGATACTTCTACCGGTAACAACATATCAAACTGGTACTGGGATTTCGGTGATGGTTTTATTTCTTATTTACCATCTGTGGAGCACACCTTTTCAGAAGGCAGTACATATACGGTTTGTCATGCTGTTGGCGGAAACGGACCTGGCGGATATTGTGCCGACACCATGTATTCAACAATTATCACGCCGACCTATTATAACCTTGGCGGACAGGTGTTTGCCGGTAATTTTCCGATCAACAACCCAAATAACACAGGCGATACTGCGGTTGTGAGGTTATACCGCAAAACCGGGATTCATTTTGCCGAAGTGGCTTCGGGCCAATATTTTGAATACGGATATTATTTCTTTTTGGATGTGATGGAAGGAAATTATGTTGTTCACGCCGAACTTACACCGGGTTCAAGTGCCTATCAGGACTACCTGCCCGGCTATACCGGCGAAACCCGGCATTGGCAGCAATCTCAACCTGTCAATCTGAATACCAATGATGTCTTTGATGCCAATGTCATCATGCCGGACCTCACTCCTCTGGAAACCGGCCCGGGAACCATTGAAGGAAGCCTGTTGTGTATTGATAATTCCTATATCGATCTGCGAAACAGGATTATTTTCCTGAGCCAGGGAGGAGGCATTGCTGCTTATACTCATACCAATGAAATCGGTGAGTTCGTCTTCACCAATCTGCCGCACTCAAATTACACACTGATGGCTGAAATTGCCGGGAAATACAGCCGGTCACTTGACATAGACCTGACCGGAACTATAACAATTTTATCCGGACTTCAGCTTGAAGTTTCTTCTTCTTATGTATTTAGCAAGGAAGACAACCCTTATACATCATTCAGTGACACCCGGCTTTTCCCTAATCCGGCTACCGATATTATCATGCTCGAATTTACGGTCAATGAGCCGGTTAACCTGATTTCGGAAGTATATTCATCTACAGGGATTACCTGCATCAGCAACCACAACAGCTTCGATGCCGGTCAGAACAAAGCGAATTTTAACATTGGCTCCCTGAGCCCGGGAATCTATCTGCTGGCTTTGAAATCAAAAGAAGGACAGGTGCTGAAGACATTGAAATTTGCAAAAAGATAAATCACAGAGGCAACCTTTTTGTCATATTGTGTCTTTTTATAAAAACTATTTATTGCCCGATATTAAAAACCCAAAACAATGAACCCGATGAAAAAACTACTAGCTACGCTGCTTCTGCTGATGACGGCCGTGACCTTTGTTATGGCCCAGCAATCCTATGTGACTCTGAATGGTCATGTGATAAACCAGGAAACCGGAATGCCGGTAGCTGGTCAAACCATGTACATTTCAGTTGACAGCATGAACTACCCCGGTTACTACAACCAGGTACTGACCAATGACGCCGGATTTTATACGGATCAGGTACCCTTTATCCCCGGTACAATGCCGGGAATAATCACCGTTTCAACCGCTGATTGCAATGGAATGATGGCCAGTAACACGGCTGTTGTAATCCCAGGCATGGAGGGGGTTACGCTTGATTTTACAATCTGCGGAAATCCGGCAACAGGGTGTGTGGCATCCTTCAGGGCTGTACCCGCGTCGAACGATATGCTGACATTTTCCTTTTTCGATGATAGTTATACGAATGCGGGTTCAACCATCGATAACTGGTTCTGGGATTTCGGCGATGGCAGTGCATTGTCAGAACAAAACCCGGTTCATACTTACATCGAATCCGGACAGTATTTTGTTTGCCTGTATATCAGCAATGCCGACAGTTCATGCTACAACAGTTACTGCATGCCGGTTGAAGTTGGTTCAACCAACCCTCCAGATACGTGTGAAAGTTCATTCTGGTTTCAACCCGACTCTACCGGCACAGGCTATTTGTTCAAAGGTTGGTCATTTAACAATCAGGTTACTTCATGGACCTGGGATTTCGGCGATGGCACCACTGCTGAAGGTCAGTCTGTGAGCCACACATTTGCCGATCCCAACCAAATCTATAATGTTTGCCTAACCACTTCTGGTGCCGATCCCACTGGCGGAAACTGCACCTATGCTTCATGTCAGGAAGTGTATATATACATTCCATCTCCCTGTGAAAGTTATTTCTGGTATTACCCCGATTCAACCGGCACAGGTTTCACATTCGAGGGCTGGTCTATGAATAACCTGGTTGAATCATGGGCATGGGATTTCGGTGACGGAACCACCGCAAGCGGTCAATTCGTTACGCATAGTTTTGCTGATCCAAATCAGGCATACACCGTGTGTCTTATCACAACAGGTACAGGTCCCGATGGTGTAACCTGTAGTTATACATCCTGCCAGGAAGTCTATATTTATATACCTTCTCCCTGCCAAAACTATTTTGATGCAACCACCAACGATGGCAATACCTATCAGTTTAACGGATACCTGCTCAATGGCGGAGATGCCTCATATTTCTGGGATTTCGGTGACGGATATACCGCTAACGGACAACAGGTGAGCCATACGTACCCGCCCTCGTGGGGGATGATTTACAATGTTTGCTTAACTACAGCATCGACAAATCCTGCCGATAGCTGCATCAGCACAAGTTGCCAGACCATATTCCCTGGTGGCGGCGGCGGCAATTGTGAGGCGGTGATATCAGCAATTCCTGATTCATCTGGTTACACCTACTATTTTGAAGATTTATCGCAAGGAGAACATTCTTTCACATTCTGGGATTTCGGCGATGGCGTGCAATCATTTGAAGTCAGCCCGGTACACACCTATACAGAACCCGGAATATACTGGGCATGCCTTACCATTAAGGACACCCTGAATTACTGCTGGGATCAGACCTGCCAGGAGATATGGGTTGATATTATACAGCCCGGTTGCCAGGCATCGTTCTTCGCTTTCCCGGCCGACTCATCCACTTCATCCCTCAGTTATCAGTTTGTCAATACTTCGGCGCCCGGATACACCAACCAGCAATGGTTGTTTGGTGATGGGACAAGTTCAACAGAGGTGAATCCGGTTCACACCTATACCGCCCCCGGAATTTACAATGCCTGCCTCACGATATGGGATTCAGCCGGTTACTGCCAGAACACCTATTGCATGCCGGTATATGCCGGTGATGCCCCTGCCAACAATATCATTGCAGGACTGGTACTTGCAGGTAACGCACCTGCTGAGCAAGGGATTGTCATGCTGTTTGGTGCAAGCAACAACTACATCAATACAGCTATATTAGATTCAGCCGGAACCTATAACTTTGGCGGCGTCCCTGCCGGGCCATACTATCTATATGCAATGCTGACACCAGGAGCTGCCGGATCCGACATCTATCTGCCTACCTACTACGCAAACTCGCTCACCTGGCAGGGAGCAACCCTTGTTACCACCGGCGAGCCCAATGGCTGGTATCCGATCAACCTCGTATCTTCTATGTCCTGGAGCCAGGGCAATGGCAGTATTAGCGGAGCCATCAACTGGAGTGGAACTTTCAAGACGGGAGGTACACCTGCTGCCAATGTTGAGATCGTTCTTTTCAACAGCACCGGCTTACCGATTGCCTACACTTTCTCAAACAGCGAAGGCACCTTTGAATTCAACAGCCTGCCTTATGGCGAATACATCATTCATGCTGAGATGGCCGGTAAAACTACCCAGAATGCTGTCGTGATCCTTTCGGATGGTTCAGCAAATGCCAGTGTTAATTTTATTGTAACTGAAACTGCTATCAATACATTGGGCAATCAGACCATTGGTTCACCAAAATTACAGGCAGGCGATCCTTATCCCAACCCGGTTGGTGATGTCCTTTACCTCGAACTGAATTCTTCGGTAAGCGGAATTGTGATCGCTGACATTGTTGATCTTCAGGGCAGGATTCTCTCAAGTGAAAACATCAGCCTTACAGGTGGAAACAACCGGATAAGTATTGACGCTGCAAATCTGAAAAAAGGCATATACCTGATCCGGATCAGCTCGGAAGGTTATCAGCCTTTGCAGCGGAAGTTCATCAGGTAAACTTTCCCCACGGGGGAAGCTCATTCCCTGAATACAGCACCAGCCCGGGCAGATTGTTCGGGCTGGTGTTTTTGTTTGCTAAATTCCCGAATTACTACTTCAGGAGACCCAATTAAAAAAATCCAAACCCTTTTCCTGTAAGCACATTTAAAAAAATAATTCTATGCCCACCCGCATTTGGCACTTTTGGTTTTGCCGCAACTACACAAACCAACCCAAAAGGCAAAGCAAAAAGAGTCAAATTTTCCAACACTCTTTGTGGGATTATGAAATAATAATTACATTTGACAAAATTTGACAAGCCAAATAAAATACTAACAGCGTGAGCCATTTAGGACAGAAAATCAGAGAACTTAGAGAGAAGCAAAATCTTCTTTTGCGACAAGTAGCTGCTCAACTTGAAGTGGACACAGCTCTCGTGAGCAAGATTGAAAGAGGCGAACGAAACGCTTCAAAGCAACAGGTTATTGACATTGCTAAGTTTTTGAAAGCAAATGAAGAAGAATTTTTAACACTTTGGCTTGCTGACAAAATTGAATCAACAATTACAGAAGAACCGAAAGTTGCTTATCATGCAATGAAAATAGTGAATAAAAATCTAAAAAAATGAAGAAGGGAATAAAACTCATAGACAATTCTTCAAACGAATATCAACTTGGCGGTATGCTGAAAGAGTTGATTAATGATACTATGTATTCTCAACTTTTAATTGCAACAGGATATAGGGATTTGCTAAAAAGATATAGATGTATTGGTTTACAAACAGTAAGAATTGAACTATGAAGAAGTGAAAATAATTGACAAAGATTTTTGGCTTTCGGAAAAGAATACAATAACTATAAAACGGAATAACCATGAGCAACATAAAATTATTTGAAAGCAAACGGGTTCGTACCCATTGGGACGAAAAAGAAGGGCAATGGTATTTTTCTATTGTGGATGTTGTAGAAGTATAGACCAATTCTACCAACCCAAGTGATTATTGGTTTAAGATGAAAATAAGGGTTAAAATGGAAGATGGGCTTGAACTGTCGACACTTTGTCGACAGTTGAAATTGAAAGCTATCGATGGAAAAATTACGCAAGTTCATTGTTGAAAAATAGGAGCCAATGTTTAATAATTCGGAAATCAGCATCTTAAAACTATCCGTATTTTTGACCATTGATATTTTTTAACCTGTTTCATTAACACCGCAACATTTTTATGGAAATCAGATCAATCATCAACAGCCGGATCGATAAGGTCAGGGAAGTGCTAGACAAATCGGAACTTGCCCTGGGCGAAATACTCTTTAACAACAACGATTGTCAGATTCTGTCACAATCTTCTGTTGGCTTTGAGCTGATGGTTAACAACCCTATGGAAAACAGGCAGTCAGAACTCAACCTTCAGGTATTTGATGAGGACATCATCCCTGTAAGGGACAAAGAGCGCACCGGCTGGGATCGGTTCTCTTATGCCTGTCTGCTTCAGGTGGATTACGAGCTGAGCCTGCTAGATGCCAGGGAAACAGTGGAACACAAAAAATACACCCGCGAGGGAATGATAAAGCGGGTGCTGGATGAACGCAGGGCGAAGGCCGAAAATGCTAAGTACCACATAAAATGGGCTTCAAATATCTATGGCGACCATATACTTACCAACGAAAACGGGGTAAAGTACAAGGTGTTTCTGCGCGACTTCGAAAAAGAGATCGGTTACAGCGACAGCATGGATTCAAAACTGAACAAGCTCGGTACCACCAAGCATATTATGTTCGCATTTAAAGCGTTGAAAGAGAATACAACCCTATACAAGCGCCTGGGTAAGACCTCTCCATTTATAGAGATTTATTGCGACCCGTTGAACGAGTATAAAATTACCTGGCAATATCCGCATCGGATTCCGGTTGATGAGCAGTTGCTGATTTCACTGTTTTTCGGAAAATCTTCGTTTATTGAAGATGCTGAAATCAAGAATTTTCTAGGATTTATTGATGAGGCCGCGAATTATCCCTTTATACGCATCCGTCCCGAAGTACAGGAAAAGGTGGAAACCGCCTTCGAGGAAGATATGCTTGAACAGTTAAGATCAGCGCATAAGCCTGACTACTCAGCCATCAATGGCGATCTTTTTCCCTATCAAAAGGAAGGCATCGAATTTGCCCTTTTCCGGAAAACTGCCATTATTGCCGATGAAATGGGACTGGGAAAAACCCTGCAGGCCATAGGGACCGCGATTCTGAAAAAGGAAGTTTTCGGTTTCCGGAAAACCCTCGTGGTATGCCCGGCTTCCATAAAAGAGCAATGGAAAAAAGAGATTGAAAAATTTACCGGTGAAAAAGCATTGGTAATCGAAGGTTTACCCGAGGACAGGGAAAAGCAGTATCAGGATGAAGATCATTTCTTCTTTATCATCAATTATGAAACCATTCTGCGCGACCGCCTGGCCATCAACAAATCAGGGTTCGATTTCCTGATTCTTGACGAAGCACAGCGCATTAAAAACTACGAAACCAAAACCGCCTCATCGGTCAGCAAACTGCAGGTGAAGCATATACTGGTGATCACCGGTACGCCCATCGAAAACCGGCTGATTGATATTTTTTCGCTGGTAAGTGCCATCAGCCCAAGGTTTTTTGGTCCGTTGTGGGAGTTCTCCTACCAGCATTGCCTGTTCGATCCGGTTAAACTCAATAAAATCAATGGATATTTTGACCTTCAGAAACTCAATAAAAGGCTCGACAAAATATTGCTCCGTCGCGAAAAACGCAAGGTTTTGGAGCAGTTGCCCAATGTGCAGCAATTCAATATTCCGGTGAGTCTTTCCCCTTTGCAGGCAGAATATCATGCCGGGTATGCCCGTGGCATTGCCAGCATCATCAGTAAAAAATTCATGACGCCTTATGACCTGCAGAAACTACAGTTGCTGCTCGCGAACATGCGAATGGTGTGCGACTCAACCTACCTGATTGATGAAGAAACCAACGAATCACCCAAGCTGGAAGAGCTGAAATATATATTGCTGGAGAAGCTTGATGTGGCCAATTCCGACAGGAAAATCATCATTTTTTCGGAATGGATAAAAGTACACAAGCTTATTGGTCAGGTTTTGCGCGAAAACAACATAGGGTTTGCCGAACTAAATGGCAAAGTACCTGTAAAACTGCGTGGTGAACTGATCCGGAAATTTGAAACCAATCCACAGATAAAAATATTCCTGTCAACCGAGGCTGGCGGGTCGGGGCTTAATCTTCAGGTGGCCAATACACTGATAAACTTTGAACTGCCCTGGAACCCGGCCAAAAAGAACCAGCGCATCGGGCGTATTGACCGGCTGGGGCAGAAAAGCAATAAGCTCACCATATTCAACTTTATTACCAAAAACTCCATTGAGGAGCAAATTGCATCCGGGCTTTTGGTCAAACAGAACCTGTTTGATGGGGTATTGGGCAGTTCCACGACCAATTTTGTTGATTTCTCGACAAAAGGCCGGTCACAATTCATTCAGCAACTCGAGGCGTTTATTGCTGAATCTGAAAAGTTGCAGCAGGTTGAGTCTGAACCCGTATCTATTGAATCAGAAGTCATTGCACAAGCCCAGGCAGTGGCAGAACAGGGCACGCTTGACCTGTTTGATGAACCGGAAGAGACAACAACCTCTGAAATTCCGCCTGTTGTTGTGAAAACTCCGGAACCTGCTACTGCGGCTGGTGAAAAAGCCCGGGAGATCGAGCAGGTGATGAACAGCGGAATGCAATTTCTGGCAGGGCTTTTCAAAATGTCAACCGGAAAAGATATGGGGTTGGAAAACCAATCCATCGAAGTGAATACAGAAACCGGAGAAGTGGTGATGAAATTTAAACTGCCGGTGTTATAAGGTTGTAAGACGCCTGCCGGGGATTGACCAGCGCATGAGGCCAACCTGCCGGGGATTGGCCAGCGCATGAGGCCAACACAAAACCCAGCAGGATTATAGAAGACGCAAGATTTGCATCTTTACTTCGCTCACTACTCACTGAGGATTTGCCTCGATATCACAATCTGCTGAATCTCCGAGGTCCCTTCATAAATCTGTGTCAGTTTGGCTTCGCGCATCAGACGCTCAACATGGTATTCTTTTACATAACCATAACCACCGTGAATCTGAACAGCTTCGGTAGTCACTTCCATCGCGATTTCAGCCGCATAGTATTTGGCCATGGCGCTGGCGTAGCCGTAAGGTTTGCCCTGGTCTTTCAGCCAGGCGGCTTTCAGGCAAAGGTTGCGGGCATTCTCAATTTTTACAGCCATGTCGGCTAATTTGAAAGCGACCGATTGATGGTTGGCGATTTCAGTGCCGAAGGCTTTGCGTTCTTTTGAATATTTAACGGCCCTTTCAAAAGCACCGGATGCAATTCCCAATGCCTGTGCAGCAATTCCGATACGTCCGCCTTCCAGTGTTTTCATGGCAAACTTAAATCCAAATCCATCTTCACCGATGCGGTTTTCTTTGGGGACTTTTACATCGTTGAACATTACCGAATGGGTGTCGGAACTGCGCATGCCCATTTTGTCTTCGTGGGGCCCGAGGGTGATGCCGGGTGAATTACGGTCAACAATCAGCACATTTATGCCTTTGTGGCCTTTTTCCCTGTGAGTTTGAGCAATAACCAGGTAAGTACCAGCGGAATTCCCGTTGGTAATCCAGTTTTTTGTACCGTTTACCAGGTAATAATCCCCCTTATCCTCAGCAGTGGTGCGCTGTGAGGTCGCATCAGAGCCAGCCTCTGGTTCCGAAAGCAGGAAAGCACCAATTTTTTCACCCCGTGCCATTGGTTTCAGGAATTTTTGCTTTTGTTCTTCGGTGCCGAATTTCTCGATTCCGTAACACACCAGTGAGTTGTTCACCGACATGATCACACTTACCGATGAATCTACTTTAGAAATCTCTTCCATGGCAAGCACGTACGAAATGGTATCCATGCCTCCCCCATCGTATTTAGGATCGACGAGCATTCCTAGGAAGCCCAGTTCTGCCATTGCTTTAACATGTTCAGTAGGATAGATGGAATGCGTGTCGCGCTCAATCACATCTTTAATTAGTTCGCGCTGCGCGTAATCACGGGCAGACTGCTGAATCATTAATTGTTCTTCGGTAAATTCGAAATTCATGGAGGTTGGTTTTTAATATTGCTGAATAATAACTGATTACCAGATGCGATTAATTTCGGGAACTGTCAGGCTGCTCCTGATGATTAAAGCCAGGTAGAAAATATATGTGATCATTACTGAAAATCGGTGCTTCTGTCTGCTAAACGAAACCGATGATCAATCCTGGCTAAAATAATATATTTAGAAATATAAATGTATCAGTTTGCTTTTTTTCTCTGAAATCTTAAACCAATGGCTATCAGCAGAAATAAAATCATCCCCAGCACCGATGCCCTGGCAATATAATCGCCATAGCGTACGTAAAAGGTAATTTTATCGTTGGCATTGAGGACTTGCCTGATCGCTGCCGGTTCCCAGTATTTGGTGGCCTGGAAAACCTCTCCCCGCTGGTTTACAAAGCAGGAGGTTCCGGTATTGGCCGATCGGGCAATGCTACGCCGGGTTTCAATGGCCCTGATGGAAGAAAAAAGCATGTGCTGACGATGCCCGCCGGTATTGCCCCACCAGCCATCGTTGGTGATCACAAAAATCATATTGGCATCATTGCGCACAAAACCGGCCACAAATTCGCCGTAGGCCGACTCATAGCATATAACAGGCGCAATTTTTAAGGTATCGTTAATGGTATATGGGGTTCGTTCAACATCAAACCCCAATTGGCCTGTGGTTCCTCCCAGGTCGATGGCAAAATCACCCAATGGCTTCATCAGCCAGGGGAAAGGCATCAGTTCGACACCCGGTGTTAGTTTCGATTTGTGGGTACGTTGCAAATCAAGCTGGTTTCTGATCAGAAACGCTGTATTATAGGCATCGTAGTAACCTTCACCTCCCCTAAATTGTCTGGCGGTCGGCGGAATTACATCTCCTGCACTGTAGGACCGATAAGTAGAGTATCCCACAACCAGGTTCACGTTGGGATATCTGGTTAATAACCCGGCCCTGAACATATTGATGGTCGGCTGATTGTTCAGGTCGTTTTCCCAGATCATCTGTCCGGAGGACCAGTCGGGTTGAACCATTGATTCAGGAAAAACGATGAAATCAGTCAGGCTGTCGGCTTTGGTTTCAGCCAATTTCGAGGCATTGTCAATGACCTGCTGGGCAGGTAGTTCATATTGTTCATCATACGGATCAATGTTGGGCTGCACCACCACCACATCAACCGGTGCCTTTTTTTCACTATAAGTGTAATACATAACCATGGAAACGGTTGCGGGGATTATAATCAGCAACGCTATTCCTGTCAGTTTCCTGAAAGGAATTTTGGGTAAGTTGCCTTCCAGTAGTCCTTTAACCATTTTGAATACCATAACATTGGCCACCAAAACCCATAACGTTCCGCCATATATTCCTGTAAATTCGTACCACTGTATCCATGAAGGCCAGGCGGCAAAACCGTTGCCAAGGCTTAACCAGGGCCAGTTCAGATCCCAGTGATGGTGAAGATGCTCATACGAGATCCAGATGAAAATAAAACCCAGGTACCCCTGATCCGGGTTTTTTAGATTTCTTCTGATAAAATGAAACAGCCAGAAAACCAGCGACATGCAGATTGTGTTCACCAGGGTGGCCATCACCGCACCAAAGAGGGTTGAGTTGTATATCCACCAGGTTGTTAATCCGTTCCAGATGATAAAAGCCGGAGCTACCCTGATGAAAACATGAAATGTGCTGTGCTTAAGCCTGTTTTTCAGCAGGTGATCTTCAATAAGCAATAGCGGGGCCAGTCCAAAAAATAACAATAAAGGAAAACCACCCGCGGGCCATGCTGCAGCCAGCAGCAATCCCGACAATACCGGCAATGATAAAAGGAGGCGTTTGTTCATAGAAACCACGAATTGTGGGCAAAGTTATGATTAATCCCAATCTGAAATGAGAAATAATCGTTAACAATTCATACCTATGTTGAGCGATTTAAGCAAAGCGAAAAATCGCTCAACTTGGGGTAATATCCGTATCTGTATTTCTTACCATTCATTCATTTACTTACTTCATCGCTCTCATTAAATCAATTGAGAAGTAACCATTATCGTAATACATTGATATTTAATCAATTGCTGTTCCAATATTCCCCAAAGGTATCATTCTTCCTGTCGAAAAAAAGTTAAAGGATAATTGCCTGTCACTTTTAACGGGTTTGTACATTAATAAGAACCGACTAAACCCGACTCATCGTGAGAAAGATGTTTTTATGCCTCTCTGGCATGTTACTAACCGGACTTGTTTTTGGCCAGACCAATATACCTAAGCTGCTTGATTTTTCGGCCAAATCTTCAGAAATAAGCAAATCTGAGCAAATACGGGCCAACCGGCTTGCCGATTTACTAGGCATGCCAAAGAAAATTGAACGCGGCAGTACAGTTATTGAACTTGCCGGATTTGCTAAAGGTCCTCTTTACCGGACAACCAATAACCTGATTGCTGCTGCAACGACCTCAACTTCGGCCGTTTGGTCCGGTGGGGGTGCCGGACTCAGCCTCTCCGGCTCAGGCGTAATACTGGGCATCTGGGATGGGGGTCCTGTAAGAACAACCCATCAGGAATACGGTGGTAGGGTTGTTGTAAAAGATGGATCCACCGCAACTGCAGCCCATGCAACACACGTGGGAGGAACAATGATCGCTTCGGGCGTTGTCACACCCGCGAAAGGAATGTCGCCGGCTGCTAACCTATGGTCGAACGACTGGAACACCGATATTTCAGAAATGGCTGCCCGGGCGGCCGAAGGGCTTCAGGTCTCGAACCATTCTTATGGATATATAGCAGGCTGGTCGTATAACACCAAAGGAGATTCACGATGGGTATGGTATGGTTATGAACCCTATAATACAACAACAGATTACGGATTTGGGGCTTATGAATCAATTTCTCACGATTGGGACTTTGTGTCCTTTAATGCACCTGATTACCTGATCGTTAAATCTTCAGGCAATGACCGCTGTGAAGGGCCGGATTCTCAACCTGTCGAACATTGGGTATATGATTACACCATAAATAAATGGGTTCTCAGCACTGCTGAAAGAGATAAAGACGGTGGCACTTATGGCTTTGATTGCATTTCTTATCAAGGGGTAGCCAAAAATATTCTTACTGTAGGGTCTGTAAAAGATATTGAAGCAGGATATCAGCAACCTTCAGATGTTATTCTGGCAAGTTCAAGCAGCACCGGCCCGGCAGATGACGGTAGGATAAAACCCGACATTGTGGCCAATGGTTCTGACCTGTATTCGTCATCTTCAACCAGCGATAACAGCTACTCCAGAATGTCAGGCACCTCAATGGCAACACCGAATACTTCAGGCTCAGCAGGGTTATTGATACAACATCATTTTAATCTCACCGGGTCGTATTCCATTCGCTCTGCTACCCTGAAAGGTCTGATTATTCATACAGCCAGTGAATCGGGAACGAACCCCGGGCCTGATTATAAATTTGGCTGGGGACTGCTCAATACACAAAAAGCCGCGCTGCTGATGAGCGAAGATGCATCCAACGGTTTGAACTTCAATATTCGCGAACTTACTTTGTCGCAGGGCGACACCATTTTGATTCCTGTTTATACCAAAGGGACAGAACCTTTGACAACAACCATCTGCTGGACCGACCCGCCTTCAACAGTTTATGGTCAATATCTAAACGACGCGACCCCCATGCTGGTAAACGATCTGGATATTAGGCTCATCAGTGATTCGGAAGACACTTACCTGCCCTGGAAGTTAGATGGTGTGAATCCTTCTGCTGCTGCAATCACTGCTGATAATGTGGTTGACAATATTGAAAAAGTTGAAGCCGGAACACCCTCGGCCCAGAGAATTTATTTTGTACAAATAACCCACAAAGGAACTCTGACAAACGGGGTCCAGAATTTTTCGCTGATCGTCAGCGGGATTACGCCGGCCCCTGAAGTAACCGAATGGAACGGTTCCGCTGATAGTGACTGGCATACACCGGGTAACTGGAATTGGGGGGTTCCCGGCGCTGAAACAGATGTTACCATCGCCTATTCTTCTGCACATATCACCACAATTAATACCACTGCCTGGTGCAACGATTTGACAATAGGGCCTGAAGGGGCCCTCACCTTATCCCCGGGTAATACATTAAATGTGAAAGGAAATATGCTGATTCAATCTTCGGCCACAAAAACCGGATCTTATATCGGCAGTAATCCGGTTGTTTCAGGCACTTCGGTCATGGAGCGGTACATCAATGCCTATACAAACGAATTCAACGGCTGGCACATGATTTCATCCCCGGTCGCTGCCCAGCCTATTGATGATTTTTATTCCTTAAATTCTGGCAACGATTTATATAAATGGGATGAGACATCGGGTATGTGGATTAACAGAATAACCTCCGGCGGCGCTTTGAATGAATCTTTCGAAGCAAATTTTGACGTTGGAAGAGGATATCTGATTGCCAATACTGACTTTGGTAAAAAACTCTTTTCCGGTTCATTCAACGATGAGTCTGTATCCTTATCGGGCCTCAGCCGTTATGAAACCAATGACTCTCCGGGCTGGAACCTGATTGGAAACCCCTTCCCATCTGCATTGGCATGGAATGATGGGATCAACTGGAGTGTGCCGGTCGGTTTCGCCGGAATAGCTAAGGTTTGGGAAGAAAGTTCATCCTCATACACCGATGTTGGAGCCGGAGAACCAATTCCTTCAGGAAATGGTTTTATGGTACAAGTGCTCACGGGCAGTCCGGCCTCGTTGACCATACCCCAGGAAGCCAGGATACACCATAGCCGGGATTGGTTCAAATCATTACAGACCCGTTTGGTACTGACTGCCGGCGATACGGATCACTCAACCTCACAGAAAACAGTGGTATCAATTCAACAGGGTTCAACCGAAAACTTTGACAATGAATTTGATTCGCGCTTTCTTCCGGGTTCTGCGCCGGCATTTTATTCTGTTTCAGGAAATGATCTGCTGTCAACGAATACAATGCCCGGGGTTCCGTTGGGGAAATTTATACAACTTGGATTTATTAAAAATGATGCCGGGAATTTCAGTATAAATCTTTCCGAAATAAATCTTCCTGTTGAAACACGGGTTTTTTTAATAGATGAAAAGGAAGGCAAGATTCAGGATTTACAACAAGAACCACAATACGATTTTACTGCTTTCGGGGGTGATGACCCATTCAGGTTTAAACTATACTTCACCGGGCCGGTTGAAAATCCGGAAGAGCAGTTTGATGATTTTATTGCCTATTCCGTCAACAATAATCTGGTTATATTATCGGGGTCCGAAAGGAATTGTACAGTAAGCCTGATAAACTCTTCCGGTAAACAACTACTGCAAGGCCAAACGGGTGGGAAAAATATTATTTCTATTAATGTCGGCAATTACCCACATGGAATGTATATTGTGAGTGTGATAAAAGGTAACAAAACACTGAATAAAAAGGTGATTCTATAACATCGGTTTTAGGTTTAAAGATATTCCCGGTATTACAAAGTCCGGGAATCCCTTTTTTTTGTTGCCGTTGAAGCCATCCTCCAGAACTTTTCAGCGACAGATCGGGGTATAACTGAAATCCGCTCAATATAATTATTCTAAATAATTCAGGTGTTTCATTTATTTTTTGATAAATATGATCCTAATTGATAATTTTGCACCATGAAAATGCAAGGCAAGTATCGCATTATCAATATATTTAAATAACCAATCCCATACACTTACAACGGAGGCTAAAATGGCAATTACCAAACTGGACCAGATGTTTGATGTCCTTAAATCAAAAACAAAAAAGAGGCTGGTCGCGGCTTATGCAAATGATTCACACACCATTGAAGCAGTAAGTGAAGCGGTTGACAAAGGAATTATTGATGGGATTTTGGTTGGTGATGAAGAGACCATGCGCAAGATTTGCGCTCAGTTGGGTGTCGATCCGGGTAAATTCAAACTCATACATGAGCCCAACGAAAGTAAAGCTGCAGTTGTTGCTGTTAAGCTTATCAACGATGGTGAAGGCGACTTATTGATGAAAGGGCTGGTGAGTACCGACAAATACATGAAAGCCATTTTGAACAAAGAAACCGGGCTGATGGATCCGGGTGCGGTTCTCAGCCATGTAACCGTTATTGAAAATCCATTGTATCATAAATTGCTGATTGTCGGGGATGTAGCGATTATCCCTTTACCTGAATTCAAACAAAAGATAGCCATTCTGAATTACCTGGTGAATACAGCTAAGTCTCTGGGAATCGAAAAACCGAAAGTTGCTGTTGTTACCGCATCAGAGCAAGTGCTGGCCGGAATGCCTTCGTGTATAGATGCTGCTTTGTTATCGAAAATGGCCGACCGTGGTCAGATAACCGGAGCTTTTGTTGACGGTCCACTTGCCCTGGATGCAGCCATTGACAAAGAATCGGCCGAAATTAAAAAGCTTACCGGTCCGGTTGCCGGGGACGCTGATTGCCTGCTTTTTCCGAATATTGAAGCCGGAAATATATTTTACAAAACCAACACCAAACTTGCCGGTGCCGAATTGGGTGCTTTTGTAGCCGGTGGCCGGGTCCCGTGTGTGCTTTCTTCACGGGGCGACAGTGCCCAAACCAAACTATACAGCATAGCCCTGGCTGCCCTTATCGCGAAGTAATCCAACCTTTAAAACGAAGAACATGGAAGAGCTCCGCATACTGGCCATCAATCCGGGATCTACATCGACCAAAATCGCTGTTTTCAGCGGCGCCAATCCGGTTTTTGTCAGAACCATTTCCCATTCAGCCGAAGAACTTTCGAAATTTGACAAGGTTACCGATCAATACGCTTTCCGCAAAGCGATAATCTACAAACAACTTGAAGAGGCCGGTATTGAAATGGATAGCATTCGGGCCGTCGTAGGCCGCGGAGGTCTTACAAAACCAATTCCATCGGGGGTTTATGAAGTGAATGAAGCCATGAAACACGATATGGCCAATAGCCCGATGGGTGAGCATGCGAGCAATCTGGGCGGATTTATTGCCGATGATATTGCAAAAAGCCTGCCCAATGCGCGGGCTTTTATCGCTGATCCGGTTGTCGTGGACGAAATGGAACCACATGCAAGGGTATCAGGCCATCCGGAATTTCAACGCAAATCCATTTTTCATGCCCTCAACCAGAAAGCCACAGCCCGGCAACATGCCAAGTCAATAATGCGTAAATATGAAGACCTGAACCTGATTGTTGTGCATCTTGGCGGTGGTATAACCGTTGGTGCGCACCATCATGGACAGGTAATTGATGTAAACCAGGGACTTGATGGTGAAGGGCCTTTCTCACCGGAACGCAGCGGTACATTGCCGTCAGGTGATCTGATCAGGCTTTGTTTCAGCGGAAAATATACACAGAAGGAATTGTTGCTGATGATCAAAGGCAAAGGTGGTATGACGGCCTTCCTGGGCACCAACAGTGCCTATGATGTTGAAAAACGAGCCGAAGCCGGTGATGAATATGCAAAGTTTATTTTCGAAGCCATGGCCTATCAGGTTGCCAAAGCAATCGGCGCTATGAGTACTGTATTGAAAGGCGACGTTGACGGCATTCTGATTACCGGTGGCATCGCCCATGGCAAATGGTTTGTAAATCAGGTGATTGAAAGGGTCTATAAAATAGCCCCGGTGCATGTTTACCCCGGCGAGGATGAGATGCGAGCTCTGGCGATGAACGGGTTGATGGTCTTGAAAGGTGAAGTGGAAGTAAAAGAATACAAGTAACGGTCGCTGCACTTCAGGTTCAAAGTTTGGGATCAGAGGTCAGAAATCGGAAATTCTTCTTGTCATCCCTGTCATTTGCAGCAGGATTTACGTCCCCCGTCCCTCCTTTCGTCCCTCGCCCCTTCCTCATTGAGATTGGAAGTTAGAAATCGGAAATTCTTCTTGTTATCCCTGTCATTTGCAGCAGGATTTGCGTCCCCCGTCCCTCCATTCGTCCCTCGCCCCTTCCTCATTGAGATATGAAGTCAGAAATCGGAAATACTTCTTGTCCTCCCTGTCATTTGCAGCAGGATTTGCGTCCCCAGTCCCTCCTTTTCGTCCCTCGCCCCTTCCTCATTGAGATAGGAAATCGGAAATTCTTCTTGTCCTCCCTGTCATTTGCAGCAGGATTTGCGTCCCCCGTCCCTCCTTTCGTCCCTCGCCCCTTCCTCATTGAGATAGGAAGTCAGCAATTGGAAATTCCTCTTACCCTCCCTGTCATTTGCAGCAGGATTTGCGTCCCCCGTCCCTTTTTAAACGTCCCACGTCCCCATTCCAAAATCCTTCTTACCTTTGCGCCCTCAAAAAACAATACAAAACCAATGGATTACAACTTCAGGGATATCGAAAAAAAGTGGCAGAAAGTCTGGGCAGACAACAAAACCTATAAAACGGGGATAGATCACAATAAACCAAAATTTTATGTGCTTGATATGTTTCCTTATCCTTCCGGGGCCGGATTGCACGTCGGCCATCCGCTGGGTTATATTGCCTCCGACATTTATGCCCGCTACAAAAGGCTGAAAGGCTTTAATGTGCTTCATCCCATGGGATACGATGCCTATGGTCTCCCTGCCGAACAATATGCCATCCAGACAGGTACCCACCCTGCTGTTACCACCGGTATTAACATTGCACGCTACCGCGAACAGCTTGATAAAATCGGGTTCTCCTACGATTGGGATCGCGAAGTGCGCACCAGCGACCCCGCTTACTACAAATGGACCCAGTGGACTTTTATTCAACTGTTCCATTCATGGTACAACAAAGAAAGCCAAAAGGCAGAACCTGTTAAAAAACTGATTGATGTTTTCAAAACATCGGGAAACCAGGGAATGAATGCTGCCTGCAATGAAACTGCAGCATTTACCGCTGCCGACTGGAATACCATGAGTGAAAAGCAACAGCAGGAATTGCTGATGAATTATCGGTTGGCCTACTTAGCCGATACGCTGGTCAACTGGTGCCCGGCCCTGGGAACTGTGCTGGCCAACGACGAAGTGAGCGAAGGATTTTCGGTACGCGGCGGCCATCCGGTTGAGCGAAAAACCATGAAACAGTGGCTGCTGCGAATCACCGCCTACAACGACCGTTTGCTTGGGGGCCTGGACCGGATCGATTGGCCGGAAAATATCAAAGAGATACAACGTAACTGGATCGGACGGTCAGAAGGCTGTTCGGCACAGTTTGCCATCAAAGACTTTGAACAGAAGCTGGAGATATTTACCACCCGCGCCGACACGATGTTTGGCGTAACCTTTATGGTGCTGGCGCCCGAGCATCCCTATGTAGTTGAAATTACCACCCCGGAGTGCCGCGAAAAGGTTGAGGATTATCTGCATTGGGCGAAGAATCGGTCCGAGCGTGAACGCATGACGGAAGTAAAGAAAATCAGCGGCGAATTTACCGGCGCTTATGCCATCAATCCGCTGAATGGCGAAGAAATTCCCATCTGGGTGGCCGATTATGTGCTGATGGGCTACGGAACAGGCGCTATTATGGCTGTTCCGGGCCACGATACCCGCGACTTTGCCTTTGCCCGTCATTTTAATCTGCCGATTAAACAAGTGGTTTCCCGAAAAGGGGAAACCCCGGTAGATCCTTTGGAATGGGAAGATTCTTACGACTCCAAAGAAGGTGTGATGATCAACAGCGGTTTTATCACCGGGCTGGAAGTGAAAGAGGCCATCACCACCACCATCCGTAAAGTGGAAGAACTTGGGATTGGTTATGGAAAAGTTAATTACCGGCTGCGCGATGCCATTTTCAGCCGTCAGCGTTACTGGGGTGAACCGTTTCCGGTTTATTACAAAAACGGATTGCCCTATACCCTGAACGAAGATGAACTTCCGCTCGAGTTGCCCGAAGTGGATGCCTACCTGCCCACCGAAACCGGCGAACCTCCACTGGCCCGTGCCAAAAACTGGGTCAGCCTGGATGGTTACCCACTCGAAACCAATACCATGCCCGGGTTTGCCGGTTCAAGCGGCTATTACCTGCGCTATATGGATCCCCGCAACGATGCTGAGTATTTCTCGAAAGAAGCAAATACTTACTGGCAAAATGTTGACTTGTATATGGGCGGTGCAGAGCACGCAACCGGCCATCTTATCTATTCGAGGTTCTGGAATAAGTTTTTGTTTGATCTTGGCCTTACTGTTAAGGATGAGCCGTTTCAGAAACTGATCAATCAGGGGATGATTCAGGGCCGGTCTAATTTTGTTTACCGGGTAAACGGTACCAACAAATTTGTGAGCTTCAACCTGCGTAAAGATTACGATGTTCAGGCCATTCATGTGGATGTAAACATTGTCCACAACGACATACTCGACATTGATGAATTTATCAAATGGCAGCCTCAGTTTGCCGGTTCGGATTTTATCCTCGAAGACGACAAATATGTTTGTGGCTGGGAAGTGGAGAAAATGTCGAAATCGAAATACAATGTTCAGAACCCGGACGACCTGATTGAAAAATATGGTGCCGACACCCTGCGTTTGTACGAGATGTTCCTCGGCCCGCTTGAACAATCGAAGCCCTGGGATACCAATGGTATTGAAGGAGTATTTCGCTTTATCCGCAAACTCTGGAGG
>JBBQIQ010000076.1:0-19617 GCA_038325075.1 Bacteroidales bacterium
ATTACGATTGTATGCATCTATATATGACAGCCCGATATTTAAGGAAAAAACGATAAAAAAAAGTGATAAGATTTTGTCAGAAATCGTTTTCCTCTTTTTAGTAAATAAAAGCATTGCCAAAAACAATCCTTCAAAAACACCGATAAGCAGAATATTAGTCATTTAAATTGCTATTATTTATTGTGAACAATGGGTCGCCCATTTTAAGACAATTCTATTTTATGCAAAACCGTGCGTCATCGATTTATTTGCATGACGCAACAACGGCTGAGGCTAAGCGCTGGCATAGTTCCGGATAGCAGAATTTTCATTAAATGTACGATCTTTCTTCTTTCAACCATTTGCCCGATGGCATTTTAGTCTTTGTTATGGGCCGTAGTTATTGTCCTATGCACAGGGAGACTTAGAGACATGGAGACTTAGAGACTTAGAGAAAGGGAGAAGGGGAAATCTTCAATTTCCAATGTTTAATGCCCAGCCATTTAGATAGCTGAGGAATCAGCGGTGGCTGAGTGTTTTGCGAAATGAATGATGTTTTGGAATTACAGGAATGTTTTCGCAAAATGTATCGAAGCCACAAGAAGACAAGGAGAAATTTCCAATAGCCAACTGGGAGACGGAGAGACTTTTGGACTGAAAGACGGGGAGACGGAATTTTCAACTGGGTTTTGCCAATTGCCAACTGCCAACTGCCAATTGAGAAACGGAGATTCAAAGAGATATGGGGTAGGGGAGACAAGTAGAAAGAAAAAGAACATTTCAAATAAAAACCGGAAATTAAGCCAACAATTCCTGCAGCACTTTAATAGATTTCATTTCGCCCATATCGGGTATATGAAGGCGGTAATAATCAAGCAAACGGTCGAGTAATTCATCGCGTACCTCTGATGGAATCCTGAATTCTTTCAGGTCGTCATATTCCATGGTTTGCAATTGCTCAAGAGCGGCTGCCGGCCTGCCTGATATATAGTAACGGTGAAGGGGTTCAGAATCCAGAAACAAGCCTTCTTCCATATCGAAAAAGCTACCGGCATCAGTTTTGGCAAGTCGTGGTGAAAACCCAAGGAACCCGGTTAGTTTAAGCATAAAAAGCAAATGGAATGCCTGTACCGACAGCTCTTTGTTCCCTAGATTTTGCAAGGCTGTTATGATAAATCCAAACAAAGGTTTATTGCATTCTTCCTCCCTTATACACTTATAAAGCAATTCATTGATATATAGTACAATAGCATTTCTGGATATACTTTCATGAAAATCCGGCACAGACCGATTCAGACCAACTTCCCTGATGTAATGCAATGACTTGTGTTCCCGCCTTTCAACAATAAGATCGAGCAAAGAGAGGTGACCAAACAGGGCAGCGCGCATTTGTGACTTCCTGTTGTACAATCCTTTAACAAGAAACGACATAAGGCCAAATTCCTCGGTATAGATTTTCACTACAGCACTTGTTTCTGAGTAGCGTGTAGTATGAAACACAATGCCACGGGTTGGATGTAACATGGTGCAAAGGTATATGCTTCCTTCGAAAGTTGATGATTTCAATTTAAAAAAAAAGCGCATGGCATGGGGCGCAGGGCTCAGAGCTCAGCGCGCAGGGCGCAGGGCGCAGGGCTCAGGGCGCAGGGCTCAGGGCGCAGGGCGCAGGGCTCAGGGCTCAGGGCTCAGAGCTCAGAGCGCAGGGCTCAGGGCTCAGGGCTCAGGGCACATGGAGCGAAGCGGAATCCCGACCACTTCGTCGGGAGGGCAACTCTTGAACCCTTGAACCTTTGAACTTTTGTCCCGCACGTGCGGGATTGAACTTTTGAACCTTTGAACCTTTGAACCCTTGCGAAGCGAAGCGTAGTCCCGCCTTTTCGGCGGGGAACCTTTGAACCCTTGCGAAGCGAAGCGTAGTCCCGCCTTGTCGGCGGGGAACCCTTGAACCTTTGAACTCTTGCGAAGCGAAGCGTAGTCCCGCCTTTTCGGCGGGGAACCCTTGAACCTTTGAACCCTTGCGAAGCGAAGCGTAGTCCCGCCTTTTCGGCGGGGAACCCTTGAACTTTTGTCCCGCACGTGCGGGATTGAACCTTTAAACCCTTAACCCTAATTCACAAACATGATCCTGGAAACTGTGGTTTTCGAACCATCGGTATTCGTTACATAAACCAGATAGACGCCCGTTTGAACCTTTTCGCCGTTGAAATTGCGGCCATCCCAGAGTGCCTGGCCCCCTTCACCCATAGTTGAATAAACGAGGTTGCCGGCAATATCGGTAATTTTTACACTTGAGTCTTCGACCAGGCCGCGAATCGCAATGGTTCCGGTGTAGTTTGGACGTACCGGATTAGGAAACACCATTACCTCTGCGAGCGTTTGTTTAGGAGGTACCGCTTCGCTTCGATATGAAATGATGCCTTTAGCGGTTCCGAAAAATACTTCACCAGATTCGGCAATGGTAATGTCGGTTATTGAATTGCTAAGTAGTGGGCTGTTTTCCTCTGTAAAGTGAAGGATTTGTTTCGTTCCATCGGCCGACATCAGGAATACGCCGGCCCTGTCGGTGCCGAACCACTTGCGGTTTGAACCGTCAATAGCGATGGCTGTCACAGCTTCGGCCTCCAACAGATATTGACCATATCCATCCTGCTCGATCAGGATTCGCTGGGCATCGAAATTCTGATCTGAAAAAATATTTCCCGGGGAATAGAATACAGAGATGCCGGCATCGCTGCCGATCCATACCTGCCCATCGCGATCGGTCGCCATGCTCAAAATGGAAGTGCCAGGCAAAGCGCCGTTGCCGGCTGAAGATGTAAGTCTTTTTACATTATCATCGCTGGTGTCATCAAGCGTGTTGTTGTCGTTAAAAACAACCAGGGCATGGGCGCGGACCATCAGCCATTTCTGTCTGTTGTTGTCAACCATAACCTGCCCGATATCAACGCCCGTGGCCGCTGAGCCGAGATTGTAAGCCTTCCATTCGCCATTGCTTTTGCGTACCGAAATTACGGATGCCGCGCTCGAGTTAGTCACCCAAAGGTTATTGTCTTGATCAAAAGCAAGTCCGCCTACGCCAATCCAATCTCCGCCAAACGTGGAAAGTTCGAGCGAACTGTTCTCATTTGTATATCGGTTGGTTCGAATGCCATCGGTATATTCGAGCAAACCAAAGCCCCAGCTACCCAGGAAAACCCGCTTAACGTTCGAAGGGTCAACGGCTACACTGAGAATATCCCTTGCGTCAGTAAGTATGGAATCATTTTTATTGTCGATGGTTGTCCATTTCCCTTCTGAAAAACCAGCGAACCGGGCCTGCCTGTATAAACTGCCAAAAGAAGAGTTTCTGCCACCAGGCGCGACCCATACCTCATTCTGGCCGGATGCCATGTCGAAAACATCCGGAAAATCAGGCCCATCGGGCAGTATTTTTTCCGCAGTATTAAGATTGATAACCTTTACGAGACCTTCAAATTCATCGCCAACCCAAATCACATTATCTTTATCCAGGATGGCATCTTTCGGGATTATATTTCCGGGGTTGTAGGAATAGAGGCGGTATTTCCTGACTCCTTCCGTATCGTAAACGTCAACAGCCAGGTTATTACTGATAACCAGTTGGTTGTAATGCACTTCCATGCTGAATCGGTTGGATGTGTTGCCTGGCTCAAAGGCTGTCCATTGACCGTTGATTTTAACGAACATGGCATCGTTTGAATAGCCGGAACCTTGTTTGTTCAGGTAAATCCGATTGTTGAGCGCAGCAATATGATTGAATGGCCCGGAAGGCAGTGCAACAGAAAAATCGCGCGACCAATCGGCAAAGTTAGCCAGGTTTGAACCATAGAAATCAGCAAGGAATACACCTGCATCCGTAGCCGCATAAATAGTGGAATCGGGTTCATTATATGCAATGTCGTTTACATTGATGGCACTTCCTTCGGGACCGATATAATAAATTGGCTCCGGGAATTCCTCTTTCTCAATATCGAGTACCACAATTCCAAACCCACAGGCCAGGTAGGCCCTTTTATTGATGAACACAATACGGTTGATGGTTTTATTGCCCAGTATTGGCTTGCGCTTAATGTCAGAAAGATTAATGATTTTTCCACCCTTCAAAAGGTCAATATTCCCATTGGTATAAGCAATGACCAGGGTTTTTAATTCAGTATGGAATTTGATATTGCTGATTCCTACGTCGCTGAGGCCATTTATTTTGTTTAGCCTGCTGACACTGTTATCGGTCGTATTCAGATAAAACAAACTAAATGGCGTGGCAGCATAAATAATATTTTCGCCTTCAGCAACAGCAATAACCTTGCGGTAAGGCAGGTGATCGCGCCATTCACCAATGCCTATTTCCTGGGAATAAACGGGTGAAAATAAGGAAAAGCAAGCCAGCAGGAGCAGGAGTAAGCCTGAATGTTTCATTAATAGGGGATTAGCTATGAAAGATGAAGTTTACTGATTTTATTGTAGTTTTAATTAACATTGGTCCGTTAATATGTATCTCACGCAATCACGATCCAGTACGTACGGGATCGTGATGATTCTGAACGACTTGCAATTTTAAAATTCATATACCCAATACTCTAAAAATCAATCGGTTAAAAATTATTTATAGAGTATAGATTTAATGAAAGGTAGAATTGCTTAATAAAAACTGCAATTTTAACAAATTATTGCAGCATTGGTTATAAATAGTTCCAATAAAAACCATTGCTCATCGCATGAATTAAGTTCTATTTGTGTCATAAATTAAATATATGCAAATTTGCATATATAAATCAGACCCAATACCCGTAATTTTAAATGACTGATAAAGAGCATATCCATTACTCAACCTGCAGCCTCAGCCTGAAAAATATGGTGAGTAGCAGTTGCATTAAGCTTATCAGGCTTATGCTTGAAAATTCGGATGCTCAGGTTAAATCAATTAAATTGGGTACTGTCGAATTTGAGTATAATCCAACGTTACACAGTGAATCATTTTACACTGAAATGCTGTCTTACGAAGGTTTTGAGCCCATTGTGAGCCGGGAAGAGCAAATCATTGAAAAAACTAAACTGGCTGTCATTGAGTTGATCCATCGCGCTGGCAATGTAAATTCACTGATACGCAACTCCGATTACCTGGTCGAAAGGGTCGGCCTGTCATACAGTTACCTCTCTGCCCTTTTCCCAAAATATGAACACATCACCCTTGAGAAATTTATCATTTTACATAAAATCGAAAAAGTTAAGGAATTGATCGAGTATGATGAATTTACCCTGAGCGAGATTTCTTTGCAACTGGGTTACAGTTCGGTTCAGTATCTTTCAAACCAGTTCAAACAGGTTTCTGGTATTTCGGTGAGCGACTACAAAAGAAGCGGGATCCCGAGAATTCCGCTTGAGCTGATAGCTAAATCGGATAAAAACCTGTGACAGAATCACCTGGAATTTCAACAAAGTTTACTAAAAGCCTGATTCTGCCTTCCAAAAAGTAATTTTATAACCTTTTCAGGAAAAAGTATAACTGATCATAACCGGTAATCTGTTTTCTTTGCAATCATCATTTATTTCTAAGTTCAGAAAAGTTTAAACCCATGAAAATAAACGGGAACCTTGCAATCAGCGAAAGTGGATTTCTCTTTAACCCATCATCCGGTGAATCGTTTACTGTGAATCCGGTTGGAGCTGAAATCATCGAATTGCTCAAAGATGGAAAAAATGAAGAGCAGATTCTGGAAGCGTTGCTGAAAACTTATGAAATCGATAGCAAAACCCTTCAGAAAGACCTGCTTGATTTCAACGACATTTTAAAACAGCACCAGCTTCTTGAGCCAGATGAAGAAACCAATCATTAACATCGGGGTAACCGGATTAAATGCCATCGACAGCCCCGGGCCGGGTGTTGCGGTAATACGCGGATTGCGTGAAGCAACATCATTCGATGTGCGGATTACCGGCTTCGCCTATGAGTCGATGGAGCCGGGCATATATATGCACGACCTGGTTGACCGCACCTACCAGATACCTTATCCATCAGCCGGGGCTGATGCACTTTTATCACGGCTTGAATACATTCAAAGCCGTGAAAAGTTAGATGTAATCATCCCTAATTTCGATGCTGAATTGTATTCTTTTATCAAACTTGAAGACAAACTCAGGCAGATGGGCATTCACATGTTCCTGCCCACACTTACTCAGTTTGAAGAGCGACATAAGGTTAATCTGTCAGAATTTGGTAAGAAATACGGAATTGAAGTCCCATTGGGTAAAGCGATCAATGATTCATCTGAAATTTTTGCGTTGCAGAAAGATTTCGATTTTCCGATGATGATCAAAGGGAAATGGTACGATGCTTTTATAGCCTATAACATGGAGCAGGCCCGCACCTATTTCAACAAGATCAGCGCCAAATGGGGTTTGCCGGTTGTTTTGCAGCGTTTTGTCCATGGCACGGAATACAATGTTACCGGACTGGGCGATGGCAAAGGAAATACCATAGCGGCAGTGCCGATGCGTAAACAGTTTATTACCGATAAAGGCAAAGCCTGGGCAGGTATCAGCATCGACGATAAAAAATTGCTGGCCATCACCCGGCAGTTTGTAAGCGAAACCAAATGGAGAGGTGCTTTTGAACTGGAGATGATGAAAACCAGCGACAATGTTTATTACCTGATGGAGATCAACCCCCGCATACCGGCCTGGGTTTATCTTGCTGTCGGTGTCGGGCAGAATATCCCGGAAGCACTCACCAACCTGGCCCTTGGCAATGAAGTAGAGCCTTTTAGCACGTATGAAGTTGGGAAACTTTTCATCCGCTACTCATGGGACATGATCGTTGACCGGTCCGAATTCGAAAAAATATCAATTAATGGAGAACTTTGATTAAATCAATAGCTGAAATGGAAAAGAAACAATATGAACGCCCCCACATCATTAAACTGGAATCGGGAATGCCCGGCAAATTTGGCATGCGCAACGATTCTCCGCCAACAACCCACATTGACGGGGTGGCAGTAAATGAACTGGTTGCAGAATACGGATCTCCGGTTTTTGTCATGTCTGAACGCAACATAAGATCTACCTACCGCAAAGCATTTAAATCCTTCAGTACCCGCTATCCTAAGGTGCAGTTTGCCTGGTCGTATAAAACCAACTACCTGACGGCGGTTTGTAATATCTTTCATCAGGAAGGATCATGGGCAGAAGTTGTTTCGGGGTTCGAGTACGATAAAGCAATTGCAAATGGTGTGGAACCCGGAAAGATCATCTTCAACGGGCCGGGAAAATCGGCTGAAGACCTTAAGAAAGCTGCTGAAAACGGCTCGCTGATCCACATTGATCACCTCGATGAACTATATACCCTTACCGACCTTGCCGGAAGTATGGCCAGAAAGCCTCTGGTAGCCATCAGGGTAAATATGGATACCGGAATTTACCCTATGTGGGATAGGTTTGGCTTTAACTACGAAAACGGACAGGCCTGGGATGCCATCAATAAAATTATGATGTCAGGCAAACTGGAGATGGTTGGCTTGCACACTCACATTGGGACTTTTATTATGAGTGCCGGTGCTTATGGTATCGCTGCTTCGAAATTGGCTGACCTGGCGCTGGGTATCAAACAAAAATTCAACCACGACTTACGTTACATTGATATGGGTGGTGGGTTCACTTCGAAGAATACCCTAAAGGGATCATATCTTCCCGGGTCGGATACCAATCCAACCTTCGATGATTACGCCGAGGCCATAACGACAGCACTTGTAAACAGTGGTTTTAAACCCGATAACCTGCCATTGCTCATCCTCGAAACCGGCAGGGCACTGATCGATGAAGCAGGATCGCTGATTACATCTGTAATTGCCAATAAGCGATTGTCAACAGGCCGCCGGGCAACCATTATCGATGCAGGGGTAAATCTGTTGTTCACTTCGTTCTGGTACCAGCATCCTGTGACACCGGCCCAGGGATTTTCGCAATACCGCGAGGAGAACACCCTGTACGGGCCATTGTGCATGAATATTGATTGTGTGCGCGAAAGCATAACCCTGCCCCTGCTCAACAAGGGCGATAAATTGGTTATCCATTATACCGGGGCTTACAACCTTACACAATGGATGCAGTTTATAACCCTCAGGCCAAACGTAGTGATGATTGATCAGGATTCAAAAACCCACATTATCCGCGAAAGCGAGAGTGTAGCTTCTGTTTCGGGCCTTGAAAAAACGCCCGATTATCTGAATACTTTAAAATAATTGTTTAAATCTATTGCAGAATCCTGTAAAATTTATACTTTTATGAACTTTATCAGGCATTTACCTGCGCCTTCAAGCCGAAACAGCGGATTTACTTAAACAAATTCAGCGTATCAGGTGTTGAGGGTGGCTATCAGAAAATAAACAGCGCTGAATGATACACTTTTCCGATAGGGCTATTGTCGAAGGGCTGAAACTAAACAGTGATTATATCATCAAGCACGTTTACCAGGAGTTTTTTCCAACCATCAGGTATCTGATCAAGAAGAATACCGGCAACGATGAAGATGCCGAGGATATTTTTCAGGAATCGCTGATCGTAGTTCTCAAGAATGTTCAGAAAGAAGATTTTTATCTTACCTGCTCATTCCTTACCTACCTTTACTCTATCAGCCGGAACCTTTGGATGCAGCGGCTCAAGGTAAAACGCAAGGGAGCAACCAGTTTCGATCTGATAGAGAAATTCTTCAACATACCTGAAACTGCCACCAGGGAAGCTGCCGAAAATGAGCAGGCAAAATACCGGATCTACCGTGAGCACTTCAATGCCATGGAAAAAGACTGTCAGCGTATTCTTTTGCTCTCCCTTCAGAAATACTCGTCGAAAGACATAGCCGAAACCATGGGCTACGGGTCAGAAAATTATGCCAAAACAAAGAAATACAATTGTAAGGAAAGGTTGAAAAAGGCAATAATGAGCGACCCCCGCATGAAAGATTTCATAGAATAATCTCAGTTTTACTTCTAAAAATATCCGAATTCACCTATCATGCTTAAATCCGAGAAGCTGATTAACGAATCTGTATCCGGCTTATTGAACAGCTATTCCATGGTTTTTTTCTCGAAAAACCGGATACTGGCTTTTCTGCTGATCATTGTATCGTTTTTTGATATTTACGCCGGTCTGTCAGGGCTTATTTCTGTTTTGGTCGCAAACCTCGCCGCCCGGTTTCTCGGGTTGAACCATTACAATATCTCCAGCGGGTTTTACGGGTTCAACGCTTTACTGGTTGGAATGGGTCTGGGGATGGCCATTCAGCCATCTGTTTCGTTCTTTGCCATCATCCCGTTTGTCGCATTTGCCTCACTTTTACTTTCAATAACCTTTGAAGGCATTCTGGGGAAATACGGATTGCCTTACCTTACAATACCATTTTTGTTGTCGATCTGGCTAACCGAACTCGCCATCAGAAGCTATTCGGGCCTTGAACCCAGCGATGCAGGCATTTATACCATGAATACCCTGTATGCCCGGGGTGGCGAGCAAATGCTTAATCTTTACAACTGGTTTGGCGATGTGGAGTGGCCGCTGGCCATTGAAACCTATTTTAAATCGCTGGGGGCAATTTTCTTTCAATATCACCTGCTGGCTGGCATTCTGATTGCCCTTGGCCTGCTGATTTACTCACGGATAGCTTTTCTGTTATCGATTCTAGGTTTTGGTGCAGCCTGGTACTTTTATCTGTTGATCGGCGCCAATATGCATGAGCTCGATTACGGTTTTATCGGCTTTAACCACATCCTCACAGCCATTGCCCTTGGCGGATTTTTCATGATCGCCTCTAAATGGTCGATGTTGTGGGTGTTGATTCTTACACCCATCGTTTCATTGGTTATCTCCGGCACCACCGCCCTGTTGCTGCCATATCAGCTAACGGTTTACTCGCTGCCTTTCAACATTGTGGTGCTCATGTTTTTGTACGCCATGAAATTCAGGGAAAGGATGTTGTTGAAGCCTGAAACGGTTGCTGTTCAGCACTTCTCACCCGAAGAAAACCTGTATGCCGGTATGAATGCCCGCGAAAGGTTCCGGAATCAACTTTATATGCAATTTGGCCTGCCGTTTTACGGAACCTGGCAGGTAACCCAGGGGCATGAGGGAAAACACACCCACCGCGATGAATGGAAATATGCATGGGATTTTGTTGTTTGCGATGAGCATGGTATGGAATTTACTGACGAAGGTTCAAAACCGGAAGATTACTATTGCTTCGGCAAACCTGTGCTGGCTCCGGCCGATGGTTGGTTAGAAGAGGTTGTTGATATGGTTGATGATAACAATCCGGGTGAATTCAACCTTGAGCAAAACTGGGGCAATACCATCGTTATAAAACATGCCGAAGGTATTTACTCGAAACTCAGCCATCTTAAAAAGCAAAGTATTTTGTTTGCCCGGGGCACTTATGTCTATAAAGGGCAGGTACTGGCCAATTGCGGCAATTCAGGCCGTTCGCCATACCCTCACCTTCATTTCCAGTTCCAGACAACGCCTTTCGTTGGATCGAAAACCCTGCTTTACCCTTTTTCACAATACATTGTCAGCAATTCGAATTTCTCGCTCCGGCTTAGTGGAATCCCCGAAGAGGGACAATTGGTGCAGAATATAGAAGTTGAACCAACCATGTCCGAAGCATTTAATTTTGTGCCGGGACAGGTTATCACCTACACCATCGAAGGGGATGATTCAACAAAAGGTGAATGGAGTGTAAAGACCGATATGATGAACAACCGCTATCTTGAATGCAGGGTAAGCGGCGCTAAGGCATATTTCAGGTACGAGGACCGGCTCTTCTATTTTACGCATTTTGCAGGCAGTAAAAATACCTTGCTTTATCATTTTTACCTCGCTGCTTTTAAGGTGCCACTTGGATTTTATAAGGATATGCCGGTCGAAGATGTTTTTCCGCCTACCATTCTGAATTTTGGTTTATTAAGAATATTGCAGGATATCATCTCGCCGTTTTTCCTGTTTCTGAAGCCATCTTACAGGTTGGTTTATCGTGAGCGGGAGACCCTGATTACAGGCAACCGGATTGAGCTTAATTCAACCTGCACCTTACACATTGCCGGAAAAGAGCTGCGGAACTGGTCATTTGCCATGAAATTTGCTGATAACCATTTACAGTCATTGGAAATCAAAACAAACCGTTCGCAGCACAAGGCTGTTTTCAAATACAGTTAGTCCGTTATGAAAAAAGCCGGTTTCTTTTTGATTCAATTATGCGTCTTTTTAGGTGTGGTGGCTCCACCGGCCAGTGCAGGGGAAGTTACCGATATCAACTACGAAACCCTGACACTGCGCCTGTACTATGAGCAAAAGTGGGACAGCCTGCTGACGATTGGTGAAGAAGCCATAGATAAGGGTTACGATTATTACTATATGCGGGTAAGGGTTGGTGAAGCAGCATTTTATAAGCAACGCTATGTGCGGGCTGTCCGTCATTTTGAAAAGGCACTGCAATTTAACAGCGGGGATGAATATGCTACCCGACTACTCTATAAATCTTACCAATACAGCGGCCGGGCAGATGAAGCCCGCTGGATGCTGAGAAAATTGCCCGAAGGCCTGGCTGCAGATATTGGCCGGGCTGACAGGAGACCGGTGCTGTACTTTGAAGCCGGCCCGGCTTTTACGGATCATGTTAAACAGTTTGAAAAAAACAGGCAGACCGGACCCGGAACTTACTCAGAGGTGTATCTTAACCTGAATTCACAATATCTGCTGGCCGGGGCAGAGTGCCCCATCGGCTATAGAATGGCTGTGAATGGCGCAGTTGGAGTAATGAATTTTCATAAAAGCAGACAGGTAGATATAGCTTTTGTTGACTCACTTGCGGGTAACTATTCGGTTTTTCAGTTAGAAACCTATATTTCACCTTCTTTTAACATTACTCCCCGATTAAAAATCAGTCCGGCTTTCAGGCTGGTAAACGTTAGCCTTGAAAATCCACTGAAAAGCGATGATTCATTGGTTCAGCAATTGATTGGCCCATCCGGCACACTCATTTACAATGATTATGCCTATGGCGGCGAGGTAAGTTACTCGGCTCCCATGTGGGCTTTTTCCGGTGGTGTTTGGTCGCTGAAGGTCGACAAGCTGGAGTTTATCCAGGCAACAGGCTCACTATTCGTTAAGCCCCTGGGCAATTTAAACCTCTATTCTACAACCTCTTTAAGTCTCAGATCAAACCAAAACAGCAACGATTACATTGTTTACCAGATGATCGGGGGAAGAATTTACCACAAACTCTGGGGTGAAGCCTTTATGTCGTTGGGCGACCTTTCGGGAACAGCAGAACATAATCTTCAAATCATTTACAATGCTTTTGATAAAGTAAAATCCAGGGTTGGTACCAGGCTTATTATTAGCATCAATGACTACCTGAGTTTAAGCCTCAGATACCAGGTATTTTTCAGGGAAGGAACCGAATTATTCTTCCCTGTTGATGAACCCGATCAGATTTTTTCGTATAATTACATGAACCAAAGCATCACAGGAGGAATAAAATGGAATCTTCACTAAATCACCACAAAATCAGCATCTTGCTTCTGATTGTTTTAATGACATCTCAATTGAAAGCGCAGGACAACGGCAATCTTTCGGCGGTCTTCAGTTCAAGTTATACCTATGAATCCAACGGGGAACATTCCAAAGCCATTGAAGTCCTGAAAAAGGTATATAATGAATCGTCTTACGAAATCAACCTGAGGTTGGGCTGGCTCACTTATCAGTCGGGCCTGTTTACAGAGTCGGTTGCTTATTATAACAAAGCCATTGCGCTGATGCCTCTTTCTATAGAAGCAAGGCTTGGGTACGTTTTACCGGCAGCCTCAGCAGGCAACTGGGACCAGGTGATTACAAGATACACTGAAATCCTAAAGCTTGATCCAAACCATTATACAGTGAACTATCGGATGGGATTAATTTACTACGGTCGTAAGGATTATCAAACTGCTTTCAGATATTTTGAAAAGGTCCTTAACTTCTACCCGTTTGATTACGATGCCTTGCTGATGACTGGTTGGACAAATTTCCAGTTAGGGAAACTTCGCGAAGCCAAAGTACTGTTTGGCAAGACTTTGCTTAACAAGCCCGGTGACAAATCGGCACTGGAAGGATTGGGCCTGATTAAATAAACCCAACATTTTAAGTCAAACGTCTGCATATATGGTTAGCCACCGAAGGAAGGTAGTCTGGTAAAAAGTATTACTTCCTTGAAAGGTTGGGAATTCGGTTTTACACAAAACATCAATTTTTGCTTAGACAACACTGTAGCATTTCAAATTTGGGAATTTAACCTAAAAACTTTCTGCTGTTCATAATAAAGAAGGAATCAGTTTTCATTTCAATCACTGGCTAACCTTCCCTTGTATTTTTTTTCGCTTTTCATATTGTAATAGTATGTTAGACCGATTTATCCGATTCAGCATCCGCAATAAACTGATTATCATTTTATTCACTTTATCGATTGCGGCATTTGGACTTTATTCGCTCACTCAGATTCCTGTTGGTGCTGTACCCGACATCACCAACAACCAGGTGCAGGTTATTACCACCTCAGGCAACCTGTCAACGCAGGATGTGGAGCAGTTTATAACCTATCCTGTGGAGTTGGAGATGGCCAACCTTCCAGGGGTCAAAGAGATAAGGTCAATCTCAAAGTTCGGGCTTTCGGTGGTCACCATCGTTTTTGATGACAGGGTTGGCACTTACCTGCCCCGGCAACTCATTGCTGAAAAAATAAAAAGTGCTTCGGCCAATATCCCCGAAGGGTTTGGCACCCCGGAAATGGGGCCCATTACCACCGGCCTGGGCGAAATTTACCAGTACATTCTCGACACCAAACCCGGTTACGAAAACCGTTATTCACCAATGGAACTGAGAACCATTCAGGACTGGGTGGTAAAGCGGCAGTTGTCGGGCATCCCCGGTGTAGTTGAGATCAACACCTGGGGAGGCTATCTGAAACAATACGAAGTGGCGGTGAATCCTGCAACACTGAATGCATCGGGCATCAGCATCGGCGAAGTCTATGAAGCCATCAGTAAAAACAACAGTGTTGCAGGTGGCGCCTACATCGAGAAGCAGCAGGAAGCCTATTTTGTCAGGGGCGAAGGATTGATTACTTCAATTGAGGATATAGAATCCATTGTCGTCAGGAATACGAACAACTTACCGGTGTTGGTTGGTGATATTGCAGAAGTCAGGTTTGGGCATGCCAACCGATTTGGTGCCATTACAGGAAACGGACAAGGCGAAAAGGTTCTCGGTCAGATTATGATGCTGAAGAATGCCAACTCAAACAAAGTGATCAGCGAGGTGAAAGCCAGAGTGGCCGAACTTCAGAAGACCCTGCCCGAGGGTGTTTATATTAATCCGGTACTTGAGCGCAGCGAACTGATTTCAAAAACCACCTTCACCGTTTCCGAAAACCTTATTTTGGGCTGCCTCATCGTGGTTTTTGTTGTGGTGCTGCTCCTTGGCAATATCCGGTCAGGAATGGTTATCGCTTCACTCATTCCTCTTTCGTTGCTTTTCACCATTTCAATGATGTACATTTTCGGTATCGATGCCAACCTGATGAGCCTTGGCGCCATCGACTTCGGAATTATCATTGACGGAGCAGTCATCATAGTAGAGTTTATCGCCTTGCGGCTGACTGCGGTTAAAGATGAATTGTCCGTCTCGCAGGGTGACAATAAGCAACGCCTGATTGATAAGATTACATTCGATGGTGCTTCAAAAATGATGAATTCTGCCATTTTCGGGCAATTTATCATTCTGCTGGTATTTATCCCTATCCTCTCTTTGAGTGGCGTTGAAGGAAAAATGTTCCGCCCGATGGCGCTTTCATTCAGTTTTGCAATTACCGGAGCTATTCTGCTTTGCCTTACCTGGCTTCCGGTAGCGGCATCCCTTTTCCTGAAACCCGAAAAGGAGAAGAAGAGAAGCATTTCGAAATGGATAATGGATATCGCTTACCGCAGCTACAAACCAGTGATTGAATGGTCGTATGATCACAAAAAATACATCTTCGGCAGTGCACTGGCTTCGCTGGTGCTGGTAGGTTTTATATTTTCCCGGATGGGTGGTGAGTTTGTGCCTACGCTGGATGAAGGGGATTTTGTGATTCAACCGGTTTTGAAAACCGGGACTTCCCTCTCCAGAACCATTGAGCTGACCACGCAAATGGAAAATATCCTGATCGATAAATTCCCGGAAGTTGACCAGATTGTCAGCCGCATTGGCGCTGCGGAAGTGCCCACCGATCCGATGTCGATGGAGGAAAGTGACATCATCATCAAACTAAAGCCGAAAAAGGAATGGGTATCTGCCAAAAGTAAAGACGAACTGGCCGATCAATTTAAAGAGGCTCTTTCAGTTATTCCGGGGATCGAATATGAATTTACCCAGCCCATTGAAATGCGGTTCAACGAACTGATTACCGGGGTTCGGGCCGATGTGGCCGTGAAGATTTTCGGTGACGATATGGAAGTATTGAACCAGAAAGCATTTGAAGTAAAGCGGTTGATTGAAAATGTGGAGGGTGCTGCCGATGTGATTGTGGAGAAAACAGCCGGATTGCCCCAAATGAGCGTGAAATACCGCCGCGATAAACTGGCCCGCTACGGAATGAATGCCGAAGACCTGAACCAAATCGTTTCGGCAGGATTTGGCGGGGCTGAAGCAGGCAGTGTTTTCGAAGGCGAAAAACGTTTTGACCTGGTTCTCCGGCTTCAGAAAGATTACCGGAAAGACTTAGAGAACCTTGAAAACCTGAGGGTAAATCTTCCCAACGGGCAATTGGTTCCGCTGAATGAGCTTGCAGATATTACTTACACAACCGGACCTGCAAAAATATCGCGCGACAATACCCATCGCAGGGTGGTGGTGAGCATCAACGTCAGGAACCGCGATATGGAGTCTGTCGTTAAAGATGTTGAAAGCATCCTCAGCAAAAAATTAAAACTACCTCCGGGTTATTCTGTTTCGTATGGCGGTCAGTTCGAAAATCTGCGCACAGCCACCGCCCGGCTCAAGATTGCTGTTCCGGTGGCCTTGCTCCTGATCTTTATTTTCCTGCACTTCGCTTTTGGCTCGATCAAAGAAGCGGCCCTGGTGTTCACCGCCATTCCGCTGGCAACAGTCGGAGGGGTGCTGTTGCTCTGGATTCGCGGCATGCCGTTCAGTATCTCAGCCGGTGTGGGCTTTATAGCCCTTTTCGGGATAGCCGTGTTGAACGGAATTGTATTAATCGAACATCTGAAAGAATTGAAGGAAAACGGAATCACCAACATGCGCGAAAGAATTATGACCGGCACCATACAGCGCCTGAGACCGGTAATTCTGACGGCAGCGGCGGCGGCACTGGGCTTTCTCCCAATGGCCATTTCAACATCGGCCGGAGCCGAAGTACAGCGGCCTCTGGCTACGGTCGTCATCGGAGGGCTGATTACCTCTACCATGTTAACCATGCTCGCACTGCCGTTGCTCTACGCCTTTTTTGATACCGTTACCGGAATTCAATGGTGGCCTTTCAGATTGAAAAGAACGGTAAGTATTGCCTTATTGTTCCTTTTGCCCGGAATGGGTGCTTTTGCACAAAACAGGGAAATAACGCCTGAGCAGGCAGTTGCAATAGCCCTTCGCAATAACCGTGAACTCAAAGCCGACAGCCTCCGCACTGCACAATTCAAGGCAGCTATCCCGGCTTCCGGGGCTTTGGGCAAAACCAGCATCTACTACGGTTTCGACCAGAACAACGTGGCCGATAACGGGAAACCACTCTACATTCTGGGTGCCGAACAATCTTTTGGTTTCCCCACACTTTTGATAGCCCAGCGCAATACCAGCCGGGCCGAAACCAGAACAGCAGAAGCCACCTGGGAACTGTCAAGGCTGCAATTGACTAAAAATGTGCTTCAGGCCTGTTACCATTTGCTCTATCTGAAAAACAAACAGCAACATTACCAATATCTCGACAGCATATACAGCGGTTTTTCAACTTCTGCCAACCAACGGTACGAAGCCGGAGAGAGTAATTACCTGGAAATGCTGAATGCACGCTCCAGGCATGAACAACTCAGTATCAGCAAACGACAGGCGGAACTGGAAACCAGTCAGGCCTCAACCGGTCTCCGGCAACTACTGCAATCCGATTCAGCTTATGTGCTGAGTCTTGCGAAACTGCCGGTGCTTATGTTGTCTGAAAAGGAAGGTAGTGGGCGTGAATTATCAAAGCTCTATGCATCCTTTACGGAAGTGCAAAAATCGAAAATGAAGGTTGAGCGAAACAGTCTCCTTCCAGACATCACCCTTACCTTGTTTAACGGAACCAATGCCTATGCCGGAGCTAAAAACTACTATGGCTATCAGGCTGGCCTTGCACTGCCGCTTATTTTCGGAGGGCAGCGGGCTAAGATCAATGCAGCCAGAATCGGCTATGAAATTGCACTAACGGAAGAGGAAAACCTGGCACTGCATCTTGCCTCCAGAAAATCGACCTTGCTTGATGAACTGGGAAAATACCGGGAATCGGTGAACTATTACACCCTGACCGGTAACAAACTGGCTACCGAGATTTACCGGATTGCGCAGAAAAGCTACCAGAACGGCGAAATTGATTTCTTTCAGTTTATTCAAAGCCTTGAAACCGCTACCGGAATAGAGATGAGTTACCTGGACAATCTGGCCGGATATAACCGTATTGTACTGGAATTAAATTATTTAACTTTCAATTGAAGACACCATGAATATAAGATATTTTGCTCCCGGTATCCTGATTGCAATGATGACGCTGGGTTCCTGCAGTTCGCAGAAAGGCACGCCCGGGGAAGAGGAAACACAATCCAGTGAAGAAATTACGATTTCCAAAACCCAGTTTGAGACTTCAGGCATGCAACTGGGGAAGCCCGAAATGATAAAATTCCTGCACAGTGTCAGGGCAAACGGGTATGTGTCGGCTGCACCTTCAGGCATGGCGCAGATTTCCAGCCTGATACCTGGCAAGGTTAAGCGCTTTGCTGTGAATGTCGGCGACAGGGTCAATAAAGGCCAATTGCTTTGTGTCCTCGAAAGCACAGAGTTTATACAGTTGCAGCAGGATTATGCCGAATCGTTTAGCCGTCTGAAATCGGTTCAGGCTGAATATGAAAGGCAAAAAAGCCTGTCCGGGGAAAACATCGCTTCACAAAAAATTTATCTGAATGCCGAAGGTGAATACCTCAGCCTGCAGGCACGTTGCGAAGGGCTGAAAACAAAATTGCAGTTGATGGGCCTGAATGTCGAAAAAACTGAAAAAGGCTTCATTACAAAGGAACTGAGCCTCACTGCGCCCATTGGTGGTTACGTGTCCTCTCTGCTCACGGAAACCGGATCCTTCGCCGAACCACAACGGGTCATTATGGAACTGGTTGACCTGAATCAGTTGCAATTAAAGCTTTCGGTATTTGAAAAAGACTTTTCCGGACTCACGCCGGGATTGAAGATAAATTTCTTCAGCCCCAACAATCCGGCAAAGATCTACACCGGGAGTTTACTTTCCTATAGTCGCACCATAGATGCACAAACTAAAGCCATTACAGTGCTCGGAAACATTATGCCTGCCGACAAATCGGAACTGGTCAATGGCATGTATCTGGAAGCTGAAATTCTCACAGGTGAAAGAGAAGCCATGGCCCTGCCCGATGAAGCCATTCTGAAATCGGGCGATGCGAGGCTGGTGCTGATAAAGAAAGCAGCCAAAGGCAATGACCTGACTTTTATTCGTAAAGAAGTCAAAACAGGCCTTAGTAGCAATGGATTTACCGAAATTCTCGACCCTGAAGGATTGGAGAATGTGCTGGTAAAGGGGGGATTTAATCTGGTGATGGAGTAGTGTTCAAGCTCCAAGTAAAAAGCTTAAAGCTTAAAGTAAAAAGTACCCTTCGACAAAGAGCTCAGGGACCCAAAAGTAAAAAGTGAAAAGTGAAAACCTGCCCGCCGGCAGGCGGGGTGAAAAGTGAAAACCTGCCCGCCGACAGGCGGGGTGAAAAGTGAAAATTTTACCTGATGAATCGAAGCCTGCCGGCCGGTAGTTTCTGAAAGGTGGAGGCGGGCTTAAAGAAATCCTTCATGTGTTTGGCTTGTGATGAATAACATTAGGGACACAATAAATCATGATATTATTTAGGTGGTCTATTGTCTTTCTTAATTTAGAATCTTTCTATATTAGATGGTTTTCATTATTTTTTACCAAAAGCTATTGCATTAGGGTTGAAAATAGTTTATTTTCGTTCACAATATTCAATACAATCTTTGTATTGATTTTAGGTTTCCGTTTTCAATTAACCAATAATTACCAACTATCATTAATTAAAAAACACAAAGTTATGAAAATCAAGAAATTACCCCCCCCCACGATTTCAGAATAAGAAATGGAAATTAAGAAGGATAGAACTACCTGTTCTTTTCATCTTCCTGAGTATAATAATGATTGGAGAAGTAAAAGGGCAATTACAAACATATCTGAATGATATGACGCCCGGTACAACCTACCAATCAATAAAGACTAAAATGGTGCCTTATCTTGACAGTCTGAACGACACCTATATCGATTGGGAATAC
>JBBQIQ010000077.1:0-19383 GCA_038325075.1 Bacteroidales bacterium
AGTCAGATAGGTTAAGGTTAAGGTTAAGGCTAAGCCTGCTTTGATGACAATTCAGTTTTAAAAGAAAAATTAGTTAGCCAGTCAGATAGGTTAAGGTTAAGGTTAAGGTTAAGGTTAAGGCTAAGCCTGCTTTGATGACAATTCAGTTTTAAAAGAAAAATTAGTTAGCCAGTCAGATAGGTTAAGGTTAAGGTTAAGGTTAAGGTTAAGGTTAAGGCTAAGCCTGCTTTGATGACAATTCAGTTTTAAAAGAAAAATTAGTTAGCCAGTCAGAAAGCGTTTTAGGTTTAGGTTTAGCACCTGCTGAGCTAAATTCTACGACTTTATATTTAATCTCAACCTCAACCTCAACCTCAACCTCATTCTCATTCTCAACCTCAACCTAAGTTACATAAGAGACATTAACCCAAATTGAGCGATTTGAGAAGGAAAATAGCTCAATCGATCAGGAAATTGTAAGCAATTCACAGTAAAACAGTTTCATGGCTGTCGTGAATTGCAACAATTTGCAAATAGGGTTTACCTAGGTAAAGCGCTTTTTCGCTTTGCTCAAATCGCTCAACTTAGGATAAATTTATCCCTTAAACCCCACATCATAATGGCTCCCGTCACAAAATGGCTTATTGACGGATTGCCCGCAGCGGCAAAAAGAATTGACACTGTCGAGCACTCCTTCGGTGCCATCGGCATAGCGGATACTGCATTCTCCACGGAGGATCATCGGGCCACCTGGCATAATGTCAATGCTGACCAACGGTTTTGATTTGTGCTTATCCTTCTCATCCGGTTCTTCCGGCTCATTCATAAAATAACTCAGTGCGCCTGACGGGCACTTGCTTACCTGGCTTATAATCTGTTCGGTTGAAGCGCCACTGGCATCCACCCAGGGCCTTTTCGTCGGATCAAAAACCTGCGGCAATCCTCTGAAACAGATGGTGGAATGAATGCATTTATGGGGTTGCCATTTAACGGTTACTTCCCCGTTGCTGTAATGTTTTGTAATTTGTTTGTCCATGTTTTTCAATTTTTCCTGGGGCTGCAATAACCTACTTGTAGAGCACATCTTCGTATTCAGGCACTTTATCGAATACGCTTTTAACAAAAGGGCACAAGGGCAATATCTTTATATTGCGCTCCCTTGCCAGTTCAATCACCTTTTCAAGCAGTTTTCTACCGATACCCTGGCCTTTCAGTCGTTCATCAACCATGGTATGATCAACAATGATATAACCATCGCCGCCTTTTACCCAGGTCATTTCGGCGAGCGTTTCATCGCCATCACTTATGAAATATGAACCTTTGGTACCCGAATCGGTAAGCTTAATTTCCATGATATTTTAGTTTTTAGGGTTTAGATGTAAATTAACATCAAAAAGAGGTTTTTGTTGATTTCATTTTCAAGGAACCCCGATGCCGGAAATACCGTGTTATTTATTTATTCCGCGGTACCAAATTTGAACATATTCTGACAACTGGTTGTTTTTTAGTTAATAAGCAAATTGATTCGATTTTAAAAAGCAACTCTTATATTGGGTTTCTATGTATTTGCCATGTTGTTGTTTTTTGGCGAGGTCGGCAAATAAATTAAGTGGCTTATTTATAAGGGTTTGTTAAATTGCGCGTACAACCGGAATCTTCTTTCGCGATTACCCGGATTGCCTTTTCTGTTTTAATCAAATCTGTTGACCATAAAAAAAACAAACCCCTCGCTGGTTTATGCCCTGCTTTTATTTCTGGTTTTCTCCTTCAACCTGCCTGCAAATGGTCGGCAGGATGCCGACAGTCTGGCACTCCTTCTCAAAAAACATTCAACTAGCGATTCTATCCGTGCCAACCTGTTGATTCAGGTGGGCGAAAAAACTTACCTGAATGACCCTGCGAAAAGCATCATTTATGCTTCGGAACTTGAAAAGATGATTCTTTCAAAACCCGACGGAAATTATAAATCTCAAAAAAACCGATACCTCTCTGCTGCCCAAATACTGAAGGGTAAGAGTTATCTTGCAATGGATATGCAGAAAAAAGCCGATTCTGTATTTGCCCTGGCGACCAGAGTCTGGCAAAATGCAGGTGATCCGAATGGGGAAGCAAAGGCTTTATTTAAAATCGGCCGGATATGGGATGTCTCCGGTAGAACAGAAGAAGCAATCGCCGGCTATCAGAAAGCGCTGAGGATAGAAGAGAATTTGGATAATAAAATAGATATGGGCATCAACCTGTACCATATTGGAAGTTCCTATGCCGACCTGGGCAATTATGCCGCAGCAAATGATTATACCCTTAAAGCAGCCGCATTGTTTAAAGAGACAGGCGATGAGCTGAAATTGGGAATGTGTTTGAATAATCTTGGAAACATTCAGAACAGCGAGGGCAACAATCCAAAGGCGCTGGAGTATTATCTGGCCGCCCTCAAAATTAGTGAACGCCTGAAAAATGAGCTGGAAACCTCCAACAACCTGAACAATGTTGGCATCGTTTACCTTGACCTGGAAAATTATGCCAAAGCCCGTGATTATTTCCAGCGGGCCTATAAAATAATCTCCGGTTCGGGTAATGAAGGTGCCATGATTTATAGCCTGGGTAACATCGGGATTACCTATTCTGCTGAAGACAACTTTCCCAAAGCACTCGAGTACTTTAACCGGGTGCTGAAAATCTCCTCCAGAGCAGGCAACAAGGACGGGATAGCGAGAGCCTACAACAGTATAGGCAGGGTGCATGAAGATTCAAAGAATTACCCGGAAGCCTTCAGATACTATAAATCAGCCCTGGCAATCAGTGATTCTATCGGAAATAAATTTTCCATGATCTATAACCTGATTGGCCTGGGTGATGTGAGCAGAAAGACCGGCGATGCCATGAAAGGAGCAGGCTATTTGCGCCAGGCAAGGGCTTTGGCTCAGGAAATCGGTGCCTTATATCCCGAAAAGGACGCCCTGCAGGGATTGACCGAATTGTATTCCGGTACAAAACAATTCGACAGCGCTTTCAAATACCTGATGCTATTTGCCGACCTGAAAGACACCCTCCTGAACCAGGAAAACATTGAAGAAATTGCCCGCAAAGAGTTGCAATATGGCTTTGACAAAAAGATAATTGAAGAACAACTGCTTTCGGAACTGGAAATCAACAAACAAAAGAACCGGAAAAACATCTTTTTAATTTCAGGGCTGGGTGTGCTGCTGATAGCCGGCGGTTTATGGAGCCGGTTGCGCTACATTCATAAATCAAGAGCCATTATACAAAAGGAAAAAGACCGTTCCGATGAATTGCTGCTTAATATTCTTCCGGCTGAGGTGGCCGAAGAGTTGAAGGAAAAAGGCTTTGCAGAAGCCCGGCATTTTGATGAAGTCACTGTGCTGTTTACTGATTTCAAGGGCTTTACCACCATGGCAGAACTGCTTTCGGCCGGAGAACTGGTGGCAGAAATTGATTTTTGCTTTAAAAAGTTTGATGAAATCATCACCCGCCATGGCATTGAAAAGATCAAGACCATCGGCGATGCCTACATGTGTGCCGGTGGACTGCCGGTAGCCAACCGCACCAATGCCTCGGATGTGGTCAATGCTGCGCTTGAGATACAGCAGTTTATGACTCAGATGAAGCATGAGCGCATCGCAGAGAACCGGCCTTACTTTGAACTCCGTCTGGGCATCCACACCGGGCCGGTGGTGGCTGGTATTGTAGGGATTAAGAAATTCCAGTACGATATCTGGGGCGATACCGTAAACCTGGCCTCCCGCATGGAATCGAGCGGGGAAGTGGGTAAGGTAAATGTTTCACAAATGACCTACGAAAAAATTTCTGACAGGTTCGAATGTAATTACCGTGGCAAGATTGAAGCCAAAAACAAAGGTTCAGTGGATATGTATTTTGTAGAGGGCGTGAAGACTTCTGTCTGAGTCAAATATCCATATAGCTTGAAAAAATCCTGATATTTAATTGGTCAACATTTCAAAAGGAAGTAACTTTACATTTTCCGGCTTTTCGATGTTTAATAAAACATATTTTCTATCTTTCTGCTTTCACGCAGCCCGAAGATAATTACAGCTTAAAAATCCGAAACATCAGGTCTGACGATCAAACTATTGAATTATGGCAGATATAGAAAACATTGAACTGACTTTTTTAAGCCTCGATGACTATCAGGAGCTTCGTGAAGCGATGATTGAATCCTACTCAGGATTGCCCAACTCATATTGGGAAGAGGATCAGATCAGGGCACTGATCAGCCGGTTTCCTGAGGGGCAGGTGGTGATTAAAGCCAACAATGAAATTGCAGGGTGCGCCTTATCCATTATCGTTGATTACTATAAATTTGGCAACCAACATACTTACAAGGAAATAACCGGTGATTATACATTCAGCACCCACAATTCACATGGTGATATCCTCTATGGCATCGATGTTTTTATCAAACCTGAGTTCAGGGGCTTGCGTCTTGGCCGGAGATTGTATGATTACAGAAAGGATTTGTGTGAACGGCTGAACCTGAAAGGCATTGCCCTGGGTGGCAGAATTCCGGAATACTTTAAGTATGCCGGTAAAATCTCTCCTAAAGAGTACATTGAGAAAGTTAAGAGAAAGGAAATTGAAGATCCTGTTTTTAATTTCCAGATTTCCAATGATTTTTATCCTTCCAAAGTTCTAAAAAACTATCTCGAAGGGGATGCTGCTTCCAGTGAATATGCGGTTTTGTTGAAATGGGACAACATTTTCTATGAACGACGGACCAGAAAGCCACAAACGATCAAAAGAGTTGTCAGGCTGGGGCTGATACAATGGCAGATGCGGCCCTACAGGAATCTGGAAGAGTTAATGCAGCAGGCCGAATATTTTGTTGAAGCAGTTTCAAGGTACAGGTCTGATTTCGCCTTGTTCCCTGAGTTCTTTAACGCACCCCTGATGGCAGAGAATAACCACTTATCCGAACCCGATGCCATCAGGGAACTTGCAAAGCATACGGCCACTGTTGTTCAGAAATTCTCGGAGTTGGCTATTTCGTACAACATCAACATTATTTCAGGAAGTATGCCTGAAATTGAAAATGACAGACTTTACAATGTAGGGCATTTATGCCGGAGAGACGGAACAACAGAACGATATGAGAAACTACATGTAACCCCGGATGAAGTTTTGGTCTGGGGTATGGAGGGAGGGAGTTCCATGAAAGTTTTTGATACGGATTGTGGAAAGATTGGGATTTTAATCTGCTATGATGTGGAATTCCCGGAATTGAGCAGGCTTTTGGCCGATGACGGGATGGATATTTTGTTTGTTCCGTTCCTTACCGACACGCAAAATGGATTTTCCAGGGTCAGGCATTGCGCACAGGCAAGAGCCATTGAAAATGAGTGTTACGTGGCCATAGCAGGTAGTGTTGGAAATTTACCGAAAGTCCATAACATGGACATTCAGTTTGCCCAATCCATGGTTTTCACACCTTGCGATTTTGCATTTCCCAGCAATGGCATTAAAGCGGAAGCAACCCCCAATACCGAAATGATCTTAATTGCGGATGTTGATCTGGACCTGCTCAGAGAGCTCAATCAATTCGGAAGTGTCAGAAATCTGAAAGACCGGCGGAAAGACATTTATGAGCTGAAAAGAAAGAAGACAGTCCAATAATTTTCAGAACTGCCAACAAACGGCAAATGGCATAAGTAAGGTTTCATTATCCATGCCCGGCAGCTTAAGAAACTGCTTAAATCTTTATTTCCATCATCCACTGGCTCTCTTTGTTTTTAATGTGTAAAAAATAATTGGTGTATAGGGGTTGTGGTGTCTGTATATTTCTGTCACCAACCTGCCCGCCGACTGGCGGGGTCACGGAAACACCAATATTGCAACACCTTTTTTCAGATTTATCATGAAAACGAAATGTTTAAACAATCTCCTAATAGTGCCTGAATTTTTGAATTTAATTACACAATTCAATCCCTGGAGTTGACATTCACAAACAATCTACCCATCCCGTTGTTTATTTAAAATCAAACTGCATATTCTGTTTATTCTGTGACCTTTAACATTCCCGGCCTTAGCGGAGATAGGGTTATCACGGTAAAGCAGGGATTTTTTGTGCAGTAAACCCTACATATCCTGCACAAACTGAATAACACCATGGAACTTACCCTCCCGATTATAAAATTGCCTTTGCTTCCCGTTGTTTCAAACTTACCGTTTTCTGTATTCCTGAAGAATTTCAAGGACAGAATGGAAGCCATCTTCCACCACAGGATAACGCCCGACCAACTCGGCGCCAATCGTGGCCTTCCGCCTTATGCTATGCGTGAGATACTGGCAGCAGACCCAATGCTGGCCTTTATTCCTGAAGCTTATGGCGGACGGGGTGGCCATGTCCACGAAGGAATTGATGTGGTGTCGGCAGCCTCTTACGAATCACTGGCGCTGGGTCTGACGTTGGGCATTAACTGGGGCCTGTTTTTGCAACCGTTGGCCAAATACGGGAACGAAGCCATCAAAGGCCCACTATTCAAGGGCTTTGTGGAAGATAAAAAAATGGGCGGATTGATGATCACGGAACCCAACCACGGCAGTGATGCCCTGAATATGCAGACATCCTTTACCGAAGCAAAAGATTATTTTCACCTGAAAGGAACCAAACACTGGGCGGGACTCACCGGCTGGGCCGACTACTGGTTGCTGACTGCCCGTCGCAAAACCGCCGGAGGTGACCTGATGCGGGATATTGAATTCTTTATCAGCGACAATAACAAGCCCGGACAAGGCATCGAGGTTGAAGAGTATTTCGAGAACCTAGGCCTGTATATGATTCCTTATGGCCGCAATAAAATTGATGTGCGGATTCCGAAACTTTATCGCCTTGAGCCCAAAACCAATGGCATCGCCATGCTACAGGACAGCCTGCACCGGAGCCGGTTACAGATTCCATCAATGGCTATGGGCTTTACCAGGCGCATGCTCGACGAAGCACTCGATCACTGTCAGCGTCGCTTTGTGGGTGCAAAAAGCCTGTTTGGGTATGATCAGGTGCAACACCGCCTGGCCAGTATTCAATCAGCATTCACTGTAACCTCTGCTATATGTGCCCATACCGGTGAAAATGCAACCACAGGCACCGACCTGATGGATCAGGGATTGAAGGCCAATGCAGTGAAATCAGTTTCAACCGACCTTATGCAGGAGTCGGCTCAGCACTTGTTTCAACTGGTTGGTGCAAAGGGCTACAAACTCAGCCATATTGCCGGCCGTGCCATTGTCGATAGCCGGCCTTTCCAGGTTTTCGAAGGCTCAAACGATATTTTGTATGCCCAGATTTCGGAAGCCGTGGTTAAGCTTATGAAACAGGCGAAAGAAACCAACCTTTATCAGTTTCTGAAAAACTTTGACCTTACCGGAAAGTCGGCAGAGCATTTAAAAGAGATGGTTAATTTTGAACTGAATCTTCAGTTGCCACAACGAAAGCTGGTAGAACTGGGTAAAGTGCTGGGACGCATTATTTCAATGGAAATGGTCATAGATATTGGGAACAGAGGTTTTCATCAGGATATGATCCGAAATACCATTGACATGCTGAAGCAGGAACTCAGCAGCCGGTTGAATTCATGGTCGTTCAACACAACAGCGATGGTGGCGGTCGATTATGGTGAGCAGAGCCACTGGCGTGATTTTATAAGGGTTTAAGGCTTGTTGGAAAATCCTGCCATGCTTTTCAGAAAACCTGAAACAAAACCAAAGCATAAATGCCGAAACGCACATATCTGAACAATGCCCAGAGCAGATATTGACGGAAGTCGTATTTGATTAAACCGCAAGCCATACTTACTAAAGAATGCGGAATTGGAAGCATTGCGCCGATAAATACAAAAAGTCCTCCCCATTTTCTCAGATTGGCTATGTGCCCGGCAATTTTTTTCTCGAGATGATACCTTATGGAAGGTATTTGGAACAATAGTTTGCCAATCAGGTAAGCAATTATCCCACCGATATACGACAGACTTGCAAGGAAAAACAAGAACAACAGCGGTTCCGCTGATTTTGCGCTCCAGGCAATAAAGATTTCGGGCGGGATAAGACCAAGAAAAGTTTCTGAAAGAGCAAAAACGGCGAGGATAGCCTGTGGTGAAAAAGTAGTGACCAACTTATCCAGCATTGCATTAAAATCGAGGAAAAAGTGCTCTAACCCCAGCAGTAGCAGACCAATGATAAAAATCGTAATGCCAGCCTTTATACTTGTATCTTTCAAAAAACCGTAGAACTTCGTTATTCTGTAATAACGGTTCATGACCTGCACTTTTTGGTATCTTGTCATTATCTGAAATTCCTCCTTTTCAGGGTTATTCCGTTGTAATTCAAAAATTTAAACCTTTCATTCATTTCACCTGTTTTGCACTTCTTCTAATGACGGGCAAACAGAAATTGCCGGTATTTTTAAATCCGGAATATCCATTTTAGCAATAACCGCAACGAGAAGGATATAACGGAAGAGTTATGTTTAAATTGTTAGCCCATGGGTCACGCTTTATAGCGAATTAACCATTTAGCCTGTTTAATGTTTAAGAAAAAGATGTTGTTTCGTTTCTGTAGCTTTACCTTGTCCCGGGAATAAGCTTAAATTATCAAGTAAAGTATTCATTTTTATACACATACAAATGTCTTTACCAGGTGTTAAAAATATATAAACATTTTTTTGAAAATATAAAGGTTACTGTTAGGAGGAATAACTGAAGACTGTATATTTACCTGCCAAAACAACTTTCCTTAACCAAAGCTATTATAAGAAATTATTGTCCGTGAATATATCATTTCCAGGTTTTTAAAATTTTAATATGAACTGATTATGAAAAGATTATGTTTTCTGATTCTTACGTTCTTCGGAGCTTTAGTTAGCTTGTCGGCACAGGATACCATTGTAAAGACCTCAGGTGAAGAGATTCACTGCTATATTCTTAAAGAGTCAGCGTCGAAAGTATTTTATAATGAGCGTATTAACGGAACATACATTCAGGGTCAGGTCGCACGTTCCGAAATTCAGTCCATCAGGTATCTGAGACTCAGACCCGTTCCTGTTTCATTTGCCAACCGAGCTTTTGTCGGTTTTGGCATGGGCCTCGATTTTGGCGGATTCGGGATGAATGTTATGTACAACGTAACCAATTCAGTTGGTGCATATATTGGAGCGGGGTACGCATTGGCAGGCGTGGGGGTGAATGGAGGAGTCATTTTGCGGCTTGTTCCCAAAAAACCTGAGAATAGAGTGGTTCCCTATATTACCGCAATGTACGGCTACAATGCAGCCATTGCTGTGCAGAAAGGAGAACAATACAACAAAATGTTCTACGGTCCGAGTGCCGGGCTTGGAATTGAGCTCAGGGCCAGAAGCCCGAAGGTGAGGTGCTGGACTTTTGCTTTACTCATTCCTTTCCGGAGCAACGAGGTGCAGGACTATATTGATGAACTGAGTTACAAACACAACATCGAATTTCAAAACGATTTGACGCCGGTTTTGATCTCAATCGGTTACAGATTCTCTCCCTGATGCAGTTTGACTGATATCACCAGGATGTTCCTGATTTTTCTGAAGTAACTTCCATATGCCCGTAACATAATGTTATGTAGAGGTATATTTAGAGCTTGCTGAAATATTCCGGGAATGTGCGGACTGACCTCAGAGAGGTCACATCCCGAACCTTCGGGATTTCATCCCTCCGGGATGATTATTCTGAAACGACTAAAATTATCAGTCGTGTCCGATAAACTATCAGAAGATTACCTTCGGTGAGCTCCCTTTGGTCGGTTCCTCACTTCGTTCGGAATGACTGGGCTTTCAAAGGTAAGATGGTGGTGAAGGGGTGGGCGGCGAAGCCGCCGCCCACCCCTTCCTTAAAAATGCTAACGAATTGTCTTTCCGAACGAAGTGAGGAATCTCAACCTCTGTTTGCATTGTCCACCAGCCCAATTCAACGGAACTTCCTGTTTATTTTGTTAAATATTTGTTAAAGTCAGGGTATTATATGGAATCAGTCTAAATAAGTATAAATATGTGCTACTTTTGTTGTTCTATACTGTAATTTTTCGGGGTTTAGCTTTACTATCCCGACCTGCCTTTCTGCCCTGAGCGCCTTTCAGCATAACGTCAGTTTACATAAAATCCTGAATGGATGAATTTCCAGATTGTTTGTATCAGAATTAGTATAACCCAAACCCCTTTAGATTATGTTACTAAAAATCGGATCAACCGGTGATGAAGTTAAAAGACTTCAGGTCAGATTAGGTGTTTCAAATACCGGAACTTTCGGGCCCATCACTGACGGGAAAGTGAAAGAGTGGCAGGCCCAGAATAATTTAACAGCCAATGGCATTGTCGATGACATGTCCTGGAACCAGTTGTTTCCGGCTGCAGTCCTTAATGTAAGCGCTGCATCAACAGGAAGTTTCAAACTCGATAGCCTTCGTGGAAAAATACCCGATGCAGTAATAAACCAGTTACCGGAAACAATTGCAAAATTTAATATCAGCAATGTATTGAGGCTTGCTCATTTTCTTGCCCAATGCGGTCATGAGAGTAGTGGCTTCATGGCCGTTGAAGAAAAACTCAGTTATTCAGCAGAAAGGCTAAGGGCGGTATTCCCTAGAATATTTACCGGTAATCTGAGTGAATCGTATGCCCGGAATCCTGTTAAAACTGCTTCAAAAGCTTATGCCAACATTATAGGAAATGGCGATGAGGCCAGTGGTGATGGCTACAGATTCAGGGGCAGGGGTTTTATACAATTAACTGGAAGGGCTAATTACAAAAGTTTTGCAGGATACATTGGTGAAGATACAGTAAGCAATCCCGATCTTGTCGCTACCAAATACCCGTTGGCTTCAGCAGCATTTTACTTTAGTTCAAGAAATATATGGCCTATATGCGACGGAGGCGCAAGTGCTGATGTGGTTAGTGCTGTTACCAAAAAGGTGAATGCTAAACTCCTCGGGCTTCAGGATCGGATCAACCATTTTAATGAATATTATGCACTTTTGAAGTAAAACTATCCACATATAAAATTGAATATGGGAACTGAAGATAAAAAATTGATTTCCAGTATAAAACGAGCAACTATACTTTCGGGCATTGGCATGGGGTTGCTGCTGGGCATCATTATGGGCTTGTCGGTTTCTGATGTTGTGAAGACCATTTTCGGAATACTTGCCGGCCTTTTGGGGGCTTTCCTCGGATTTGACAAGCGTAATTATGCCGGGATGGAAGCATCGGAATATGAAAAGGAGAAATATAATACCCTTTTTACGGCCCTGCGCGCAGGTTGGTTTGGAATGGCTGTTGTGTTTGGGATTCTTTCGGGTATGTTGATACGCACACAGGAGCTCTTTGAAATGCCGGTAGCCAAAAGTGTTAAGCAATGGACTGATGCCGGTTTTGAACCGGAATATGCGCAAAAGCTCGTTGCCTATCAAAGGTTAGCGATTAACCCTAATACCGGTGAACTGGGGCCAACAACGGAGGTACAGCGAAAGGGCCAGGCTGCTTTGTTCAACGCTGAAGACAGGGCTACACTTTGTGGAGCCATTGATCCGGATAACTGGAACAATGACTGGAATACAGCAAAAGCTGCAATGTTTGAGTTAGATAATGAACCACTTACAGATCTGGTGAAGGCAATAGAATTGAATGTTCCTGAAGGCCAGCGGTTTGATTTTCTCAGAGGACTGCGTATCCTGGTGTGCGAAATGAATATTAAAACAACTCATTTATGCGATCTGGGAAATAGTCTGGAGGAATGGAAAAAAAATGAAGAAACTTCGGCCATAGCTGCTGAAGTTTCCAAACTTAAGCCGGCCAATCAGAAAAAGATGATGGGAATACTTTCAGCAATGGTTTGTCAACTCGAGAAGGATTAATACATACAAATTAAAATTATGAAAACAAAACTCACACTGGTATCACTGATTTCTGCTTTTCTGTTTTATTCGGCTGGTATAATGGCACAAAGTGATATGGAAAGTGCAAAAACATCAGTGGTAAAGATAAAGACCAAATATTCGGTTAAGAACAAGAGTGGAAAAACGGAGACGAAAGCAGGAACTGCAACCGGATTTTGCTGGCAGGAGTCAATGTACATTGTTACTGCCCTGCATGCGGTAGCCGGTGTAAATGAAATAAAGATCATTAAAAATGATGGGAAATCAACAACGGCAACAGTCGTTAAAGTGTTGCTTGAGGCAGACCTGGCATTGTTGCGGTTAGCAGCCGACATTGGGCTCAAGCCGCTGACCCTGGCCGAAGTTAATGTTAATGCAGGTAAGAGCTATACCATTTGGGGGTTTCCACATGCTGTGTATAAAATTCAGGACCATGAAGTGAGACTTTCGAGAAGCCTGGAAGCATCGCCTATACTGGATGATATTATCAATGGGGATGATCTGAAATATCAGCTTGAAAAGCAAAAATACCCATCCCCTAAGGCTCAGATATTGAAAATTGGCTCCACCATTCAACCCGGTCAATCGGGAGCTCCGCTCTTCACCAGCGACGGCAGAGTAGTTGGCGTTGCTGATGGTGGTTTGAGGGGAGGAGCGGCACTTTTAAACTGGGGAATGCCCGCAGCTCAATATGTTCCCCGCCTTGCAAAATCGGTTGACCTGATTCCCGGAACGGTTTCTTTACAGTCAAGCCTATACAGCAGCAACACTACCATTCCCGATGAAGCTACAGACGAAGAGGTGTATGAATTGATACAACAGGAAGCCGAAGCGAATACAGTCACTATGGGCAACACTTCAATTACAAAAACCTGGACTGCCAGTTTTGGTGATCTTACCGAAACCATGTCACCTGAAGAAAAAGCTGAAATCGAGGCTCTTATAACAGAATTTGGAATAGATATGTCTGATACTTATTATGATATTTATGAGGATTACGTAACCGGGGCAACCATTTCAATCCCTTTTGGAGAATTTTTTGAGGTTAAGAATGGCTGGTATTATACCTGTAATGGCGATGGAACCCTGTGTTATTATGTACTGCCATTCGATGCAAAAACCTATCAGAATGCGAAAACCCAGGCATATAATTTATTTCAGAGTAGTTTTCCGGCTGAATTATGGTCTTTTGATCCTGAGTCTCCTGATGATATAAACGAAAATGACGATTACGAAGAAGCCAGTTATACATTAATTCGTCAAGCGTCGGATGGAAGCGGCAGACAACTTGAATATACCGCTGAAATCTTTGGCCAGGATCTTTTGGTGGCTTTTATGACTTATGATATCAACAAAATAGAAAACAACAACTACCTGAAGCAGTTTCTTCATTTTTCACTGGCAATGGAAATGCGTGACTTTGCAGGCTACTGATATGCCTGAAAATACGAAACACATATTTGAGGGTGCAGGCATTGGCTTGCTGGGTGGTTTGCTAATCGGTATCACCGATTCGGACTGGATTCGTCTGATCCTCGTACTGGCCCTGTTTGCTTTGACTAGTAAATCGCTGAAAGAGTCCATTTTAAAAGCCGAAACTCCTGCCAGGCAGTCCTTTACAGGGATTGCTGCTTTTTTGGCGGTGCTGGTTGGACTTTACTTCAACGGGCATCAGACTTTCAGGCAATCACCGGCTGAGGAAATAGGTAGATTCAGGAATGCAGGATTCAGTCCTGAACAAGCCCGCGCTTTATACCTGAAGCAGTGGGAGTGGGAAAACCAGAAAGATAAAGAACCCTCTGCGGCGGTGCAGGCAATCATTAAATCCATCCTGGACCGAACGGGATCGGAAACTCCTGCAGCCGAAGAAAATGTTGAACCGGGTCAGTCAGATACCTTGCCTGACACTCAACCGGGCAATACGGATGTTGAAGAGGAACTTCCGGTCGTGCCTGCAGAAGGGTAAATTGAATATTCAGAAGCATAACATTTTCAATGCTTAAACCCCGATTTGGAAATTGTTGCAATTCACCAGAACCCTGAAGATGATTATCAGTGAATTGCTTACAATTTCCTTATTGATTGAGCGATTTTCTTCTTCAAATCGCTCAATTTGGGTGAGATTCAATTGACTGTCAGAGTCTGACCTTTACAATCCCGAAACTTAAATTGAAACAGCCGGAAAACGCAATGTATTCCGGCTGTTATAATAGCATGTAATTGACCTTTATTTGACCAACTTTCTGATTTCAGATTTATAGTCAACCGTAATATCCATCCATTCATCGAGCATATTCTGCCAGCTCCCCGCGCATATTATCTTTATAAATTCCCCATTAAATGCATGCCATCGTTAAGCCAAAATTCAAGAGAAAATAAAATTATAGTTTTGAATAAATTATTTATATAGTTAGTAAAAACTAACTATGTTTGTGCCATGAAAAATGTCATTGATATTATTTCAAAACTGACGCACATGATGGGTCAGATGGAAGAAACTGCCAAAGAACAGTTTAATCTGGCAGGCCTGACATACACACAGTTACATTACATGGAAGCCCTCAGTATGCTTGGTAACCCGAACATCACGGAACTTGCAATCTATCTAAAACTTACCAAACCAACCGTAAAGGTAGCTATTGATAAGTTGATCGAAAGGGAGTATTTATATAAGGTCCAATCGGATGAAGACAGGCGCAGCAGTCATTTGCACCTGACCGAAAAAGGAAAATTGATCAATCAGATGCATGAATATGCACATAAGCGGATTGCTGAGTCAATCGGTAAAAAGCTGAGCAAAGAAGAACTGGTAATCTTTGTTGGATTATTGAATAAGGTTTTATCGGAAGAATAATTTTTTTATTATAATAGTTAGTACGAACTAACTGAATTGAATACAAATTAGCCATTTATTATGGAAATCCCATCAAAAACTGCCAATTATGGAGGTCTTAGCGCAAAGCAGGTATCTGAAAAGACCTTAAAAGAAGGGTACAATGAACTGCCATCATCGAAACCTAAAAATGTTCTCCAAATAGCTGTCGGGGTAGTAAAAGAGCCCATGTTCCTGCTTCTGGTAGCATGCGGAACCTTGTACCTCTTTCTGGGCGATATTCAGGAGGGCATCATGTTGCTGGGTTTTGTGTTTGTAATCATGGGCATTGAATTTTATCAGGAGAAAAAGACCGAGAAAGCCCTGGATGCCTTAAAAGATCTGGCAAGTCCACGAGCGCTGGTTATCCGCGATGGCAATACAATGCGGATTGCAGGAAGAGATGTGGTAACCGACGATATTGTTATCCTGCAGGAAGGAGACAGGGTGCCTGCTGATGCGGCAGTTTTAAGCTGCACGAGCATGATGGCCGATGAATCCCTGCTAACCGGAGAATCGGTCCCGGTAAGGAAGCGTGAAAGGATGGAGGGTGATAAAATCTTTGCACCCGGTGGTGACGATATTCCTTTCGTTTTCTCAGGTTCAATGATTGTACAGGGCAATGGCGTTGTAAAAGTAACTGCTACCGCGTTAAATACAGAAATCGGGAAAATTGGCAAGGCGCTTGAATCAGTGAAGGAAGAACCTACCAAATTAAAGGTAGAAATGGGTACTCTGGTAAAACGGCTGGCCATTATCGGCGCTTCTTTGTGTGTATTGGTTATCGCTGTTTATACCCTCACAAGAGGCGATTTATTGCAGGGCTTTCTGGCTGGTATTACCCTGGCAATGGCCATGCTGCCTGAAGAGTTCCCGGTAGTACTGACCATTTTTCTTGCAGTGGGGGCCTGGCGGATGTCAAAGAAAAACGTGCTGACACGCAGGCCCGCGGCTGTGGAGACCCTTGGTTCGGCAACGGTACTCTGTACCGATAAGACCGGAACACTGACCGGGAATAAAATGACCGTCTCCAAGCTTTTTAACGGAAATGAATTTCTGGATATTAAATCTGAAAGTCTTTTTCCGGAAGGCTTTCACGAGATAATTGAGTACGGAATCCTTTCAAGTCAGGCCAGCCCTTTCGATCCAATGGAAAAAGCCATTATAAAAATTGGCGACCGGTTTCTGCAGGATACTGAACATATTCATGAAGACTGGGAGATGGCTAAGGAGTATCCTTTGTCGAAGGAATTGCTGGCTATGTCGAGGGTTTTTACAAACACAGGAACCAAAAAAATGGCGATTGCCGCCAAAGGCGCACCCGAAGCAATTTTCGACTTATGCCATCTTGATAAGCAAATCCTCAGCGGGTTGGAGAAAGCTGTTGAAGAAATGGCAAGTGAAGGATTAAGGGTATTGGGTGTGGCGAAATCAAATCTGGAGCAGGAAAGCCTGCCGCCCGAACAACATGACTTTGATTTTAAATTTGTCGGGTTGATTGGGCTCTCCGATCCCATCAGGGAAAATGTGCCCGCCGCGATAAATGAGTGTTATAAAGCCGGCATCAGGGTTATCATGATCACAGGAGACTACCCGGTTACGGCCGCCAATATTGGAAAGGATATCGGTCTAAAGAATCCTGACCATTTTATTACAGGCCCTGAACTGGAATCAATGACCGAAGAGGAACTGAGTGTAAGGATTAAAGATGTGAATGTTTTTGCACGGGTGGTTCCTGAACAAAAACTTAAAATTGTCAGTGCACTTAAAAGAAACGGCGAAATCGTCGCCATGACGGGTGATGGTGTGAATGATGCCCCTGCACTCAAAGCCTCAAATATTGGCATCGCCATGGGCGAAAAGGGCACCGATGTAGCCCGGGAAGCATCCTCGCTGGTGCTGATGGACGATAATTTTGCCTCTATTGTTGGTGCTGTAAAAATGGGACGAAGGATTTTTGATAATCTTCAAAAAGCGTTGGGTTATATTTTTGCAATACATGTTCCAATTGCCGGACTTTCGCTGATTCCGGTATTTTTTGCCGATCTGCCGCTTATCCTATGGCCTGTACACATCGTCTTTCTGGAACTCATCATTGACCCCGCCTGTTCAATCATATTTGAAGCGGAAAAGGAGGAAGACAATGTGATGTCAAGACCGCCGAAAAATATAGATGAACCTTTCTTTGGTGCGAAAAAGATTCTGCTAAGTTGTATGCAGGGAGTCGGGATTCTGGTTATATGTCTCCTGGTATATTTCATCAGCCTGGGTATGGATTATTCAGCAGATGCTGCAAGAACACTAACATTTATTACCGTGATTGTCTCAAACATTGCGGTAATCCTCTCCAACCGTTCCTGGACATCCAACATCTTTAAAATTCTGGTCACCCGGAACAAAGCTGTTAAATGGGTTGTAGGTGGCGCTGTTTTCTTTCTGATACTGATTCTGAATGTTCCATTCCTTCTTGACCTGTTTCAATTTGAAAAGGTGGGATTTATTGAACAGTTGTTGTGTATTGTTGCTGGTTTTCTTAGTATTACCTGGTTCGAGATTTATAAAAGGACTAAGCAATCCAATCACTTAACAATCTGATTATCTTTTTAAATCATGGCAAAAATACTCGTCATAGGCGCTGGGGTAATCGGCGGCTTCCCTAAATCTGCCAAACTATGTGCACTCCGGATTCAACCTTATTTATTCTTAATGCCAGTTTTTTTTATAGGCCTGGACTTCGGTATTGGCTATTGAGGTTGAAATTGGAGGAAAAGGATTTGACGGCTTCCCAAAATCTGCCACTCTACATGAATTCCGAAATCAACCTTATTTTTTCTTAAAAACCTTAGTAACCTTAGTAACCTCTAACGACCTCCTAACCTTTTAGAAAATATATCTATGTCAATTATATTTACCCTCTTAAATCAACTCTTTTAATTATCATTTTTATAACAAAGATTATTTTTCTTAATGATCATTGATGAAAACCGGTTACTTTTACGCATAGTTAGCCATTTAATATAATGCGTTAATTATTTGTTGTTTCGGAAATCGTACAATAGAGTTTATCACCTCCTAATTTTTATCTTATGAATATTAGAAAATTTGTTTTTTTAGCCATCGTTGTTTTAAATTCAGTTTACGCCGTATCTGCTCCGGTTAGCCAAACCACCGCTAAAACTGTTGGCTTCCATTTTCTGAGAGCGAACACTACTCAGTTAAACAATCCAGGCTCACTTTCACTGGTGTATACCAGTACCAATACTACAAAAGAAAATCTGTTCTATGTCTTCGGACATGCAAATGGATTTATACTGATCGCTGCTGATGATAGGATCCAACCTATCCTTGGCTATTCTAATGAAGGGCGTCCGTTCTCTCTTCCAAAAGAAGGTGATACCACTATTGGCAACAACTTCTGGGGATTGATGAATACCTATGAGAGACAGATTGCTTATGTAATAGAGAATACTATCCCTGCTACAGAAGACATCACTGCTCAATGGGATAATCTAACACAAGATTGCTTCGTCCCTCGCAATGACAGAAGCAATACCACTGTAGTAACGCCCTTGTTGACCACTACCTGGAATCAGGATTGGCCGTATAATGTGCTGTGTCCTAGTGATGCATCTGGTCCTGGTGGCCATGTGTACGCAGGGTGCGTAGCAACCGCTATGGCTCAGATACTCAAGTATCACAACTATCCCAATCAAGGATTGGGTACTTATAGTTATACCTGGGCATCATATCCTGAGACAAGTGCTAATTTCGGTTCTACTACCTATAACTGGACAAATATGCCCAACAGCATAAGTGTAGTGAATAATGATGTAGCTACCCTTATCTATCAGACTGGCGTATCCTGTACCTCTATGTGGGGTGGCGGAGAAACAGGTGTTGGATACTCATCGGACTCTGATCCTATGACGACTGCGTTCGTCAATTATTTCAAGATGGCATTTTCTACTCTCAGGTATATAAAAAAATCTGATTATAGCGATACTGATTGGAATAGTATGATACAAGCAGAACTTATTGCCAATCGTCCCGTCTATTATAGGGGCAATGGCGTAGGTAGTCATGCATTTGTGTGTGATGGTGTTGATGCATCCACTCTGTATCACTTCAACTTCGGTTGGGGCGGTATGTACAATGGTTATTTTGCCTTGACGGCAATAAATCCAGGAAGCAATAACTTCACTAGTAACCAGCACGCTATCATCGGTATCAAACCCAATGATGGGAGCACCTTGATAACTAACACCACATGGTCAGGTACGCTTGCTCATCCTACTCGCATAGCTGTCCCTTTTGCTGTCACTCTGACCGTAAGTCCGGGCGCTATGATTACTTTTCCTCAAGATGCAGAACTCCGCGTATGGGGAAAGCTTACCTCCATAGGTACAAGTTCCAATCTCATCACCTTCACTGCTGCCAACACGAGCAATCGCTGGGGCGGTATTGATTACAAAGACGACGATGGGAGAGGACGGATGATGAGCTCAAGCGATTCATCTCTCTATAGCTATACACGCATATCGTATAGCACATCTCATGGACTCTATTGTAATACCTTTGGTAAGATACACCTAGACAATTGTAAGATC
>JBBQIQ010000078.1:0-19329 GCA_038325075.1 Bacteroidales bacterium
CCTGATTCGAAGCCTTCGGTAAATGGCAGGGTTGCAGGAGGAACAGCGTTCACGGTCAAAATGCCCGAAACATTGCTTGTGCCGTTCCATGGGCCATCACTAAATCCACCATAAGTAAACGGACCGGAAAGATATCTGAAGCGGCTGGCATAGTAATAGGTACCTGGAACCAACCCCTGGGCTGTTCCGAGAGAAGCCTTATACTCATCATTATTTCCAGCATCAACATTAAATGTTGCAGGTACCCAGTTGGTCCAGGTATTCGGGTTGGTGTTATCTGTACTGTAACCAATCCAACACTCAATTCCAGCTCCTGCTCCGGGAAGATTAGTAACTCCATCCTCCCAGCATTGTGCATAAATTGTCTCATTCTGACTGGCAAGAATGGTTGCTGATCCAGGCCATTGCAGGTTGTACCAGGATAAGGTAGTTGTTGGAATTACTTCCCATGCAACATCGTCAACATATACATATGAATAGGTTGTCGTAAGTGGATGTTTAAAAGCAATATACTGGTCAGTTCCGGCATATAAGTCAAAACTGACAATTACTTCTGTCCATGCAGTTGTACTCAGACCTGAAACTGTCTGGAATGGTGTAAAGGTTGATGCATCCAGAGGGTCTGACATAGTTCCAACTACAACAGAGAGATTCGAACTTGCACCTTTTGCCATAAACCTTAAACGGTGTGTGCCGGCTGCAAGATTTGAAATCGTTGGTGAGATCAACATTGGAGCATCAGCAGCCAGTGTAGCTCCGGAACTGTATAATTGCACACTATTAGGCGCTGAATTTGGTCCTGTTGTGTAGGTATTTACAGTCTGGAATGAGAATGAAGGCGAAATGAATTTAGACCAACAGTTTGGAAGTGCCGGAACACTTACACCATCAAAATTTTCATTAAATGTAGTAACAGTGCCACAAAGTGTCGTAAACGTAAATGGTCCTGTCCAACTGCTGAACTGACCAGCACAATCAGCCCTAACATAAAACTGATAAGTTGTACTGGCGTCTAAACCGGAAAGTGGTATGGATGTTAACGAAGTGGTTGTTCCTGCACCGGCCGGTGGGTCGAGCGGGCTTGTTCCGTAAACATATTCCCAGGAGGTTTCAGTTCCGCCTGCTGTCCAGCCTATGGTTGCGCTGCTACTGGTGATTGCAGTTGCAGTGAGTGTGGTTGGTGCGGGGCAGGCAGGAGATGTTTCAACTTTAAAGTCATCAAAGCTCAGATACCATGGAGATGATGTCGGACAATTAACTCTGATGGCGAAATAATAGGTTCCTGTAGCCGAAGGCACAAAGGTACGCGTTACATTGGCGTAAGTTTTTGTAGTTACGGTTGCATCGGTTACAAAGGAACCACCCATTTGTATTGCTCCTGTTACTTCAGGGGATGAATTATAAAATACATCACCTGTCCAACCGGAATAAGTATCACCTGCCCACCAGAAAGAAAAGTCATAGGATACACCGGAAGTCAATGCAAACCCGGGGGTCCATACATACTCATCAGTCGCAAACCAATTTTCCCTCAGGAACTGAGCACCGGTTCTGGCATCAGCATCATAGGTCGAACTGGCATTATTGGATGTATTCCAATCGCCATTCTTTGCCCAGCATGCAGGTAAAGCTGGTATCGTTGCGGTTTCAAAACCTTCAGTCCATGGCAATGTAGTAATCGCATCACACAGGGTGGTGAAATTATACGGACCAACCCAGTTACTGGTTGAACCTCCGCCACAGTCGGCCTGAACATACCATGAATAGTTAGTTCCGGATGTCAATGGAGGATTCAGAGTATAAGGATGTGCTGTAACGTTGATAAGTGTACCAGCAGTTAAAGGATCAAAACCAGGTGCACCATATTTTACATTCCATAATGTTTCTGCTCCACCATTTGTCCAGTCAAGAACTGCAGTAGTGGTGGTAATACCTGTGGTTGTTCCCGCGAAAGGAATCGGGCAGGCCGGGGCATCATAATTCCATCCGAAATAATCGTCGCCGGTGGGCACAATAGGTCCGGGAACTGCAGTAGCTGTTGTGCGGCTACCGCCAAGAGGATCAACTATGCCTGTGCCGGAAGGAATACTGCGTATCGTCCAGGGGCCACTTATTGCTGTAGCCTGGGCAATGGTTAAAAAGGAAGCGTCAGCAACCAGAGCATCCAGGCTGTTCCAGGCAAGCCTTACTGTTGGATTGGTGCCATAAAGACCATTTGCCTGAAGCCGTAAGGTCCTGGTGCCTATCATATCGGTACCGGTAGGTGCACCTGCCATGCTTCCAGTTATGGCTGTAATAGTAGAACCATCGGTTGAAATTGCAGGTGCATTACCCATAGATACCTGGTGGTTTACACCACCACCGTATGAGTTGAACGGGAAAGGCCTGGTTACGGCAGTCGTACTTCCGAATAATTTGTATGTGATAGCTCCGTTAGATACAAAAGCAGTGGCACTTCCGCTGGTTCCTGAGTAGGTCGGATGTGAAAAAGTAAGCACATTACCACCCATATTCAGATCTCCAGATAAAGTGAAAGGAAAGGAGTTATACAATTCCAGGTTGCCGGTCAGGTTCAGACCAAAGCCGGTTGCAGAGGTAATTGTTAATACGTTGATACGCCTGTTTACAGGTATAAATTCGCTTTCAGTATGTGTACCATTTGATGGAGCAGGAGCAAACCAGTTCAAGGTCAGGTTGTAAAGTCCGATCCTCGCGGTTGCACCAGTGGCTGCTGTGGTAGCACCACCTCCGGTTAATGTAACTGTAGGGGCGGCAGTATAACCAAAGCCACCGTTGGTAACTGTGAAATTTGTTACCATTCCAAGGGTTGCATCAATCGCTGCAGTAGCAATTGGTAAGGTACCTGCCGGAAGAGCAGCAGCAGCACCAGAACCACCACCACCAGTAAATGAAATTACCGGAGCAGAAGTATATCCTGTGCCTGCAGTTGAAATGTTAACAGAAGTAACCTGTCCACGGGTCACAACTGCAGTACCAACTGCACCTGTTCCACCACCACCGGTGAAAACAACAGTAGGGGCAGATGTATAACCAGAACCTCCGGAAGTTACCAGGTTAAGGTACCCGGATGGAAGGCTAAAACCGACTGTAGGTGCTGAAGTATAACCAACACCACCATTGGTAACCCATACGCTACCCACAGCCTGATCTGATTTTATTGTTAAGCCTCCGGTGATTGCAGCTAAAGCGCTCTTTTGTCCCAGTGAGTTGGTTCCAAAATTAAACACCTGGTACAATGCTGCAACAGCGGCAGCGCCTGTTCCACCACCACCTGTAAGAGTAACAGTAGGTGTTGCGCGATAACCATCGCCTGGATTGGTAATGGTTATTGAACGGACAGTTCCGGTCGCTGCATCATAATTGGCAACACCAGTAGCTGTTATTCCCCCTGCAGGGGCTGCAGTAAACGCAACTGTAGGAGCAGATGTATAACCACTACCCATAACATTAATGATTACAGTAGCTATACTTCGGTTAATAAGGCCACCAAAACAGATGGCAGTATTATCAATTGTTATTAAGCCTTTTGTATCCAGGGTACCGGCGCCATCAGCGAGGTTACCGGTAACCAGGTTCTGAGAAGTTGCAACATCGCAATCAGCAAGAGTTGTAAAAAACAGGTTTGCAATCATGCCACGACCCTGGGTGTCGGCAGTAAAACTACCCGATCCGCCGAGGGTTTGTGTACCTGAATTGGCAATGAAACGAAGCCCAGTTCCGGTTGCAGCAAAGTTGGCAACACCATTATTAATAAAACTACCTGTTAATAATACTGTAGCACCGGCAGAAACTGCTCCGTGGGCATAGAATTCACCAGTTGAACCGATAGTAATATTTGCGGCAGTAAGGGTGTTAACGGTTGAAGATGGAGCAGTAGTAGTAAGCCATTGCAGTTTGCCATTAACAACAAAGTCGCCGACTGATACAGTCTGATTGACTACAATCGTGGCACCTGCTGTTATAGTAACATTATCGCCGGCAGGTACAACAGCGCCCTGCCAGGTGGCTGGGCTGCTCCACAATCCGCCCTGGGCAGTGGAGGTAATATTACCCACAACGTTCGTAACAATTGATACTTCATCAATTGCGCATGGAGGGTTTGCGATGTCTGAAAAGTCAGACTTCCAGCTGAATACCAGGCGATAGGTAGAGCCAGGTGTTCCGACAACAGTAATGCTTTCAGCGTTCCATGCGGATGAGTTTAATTTGTACATACCATTCACAGCACCGGATCCGGATATCTGATAGGTAGATAATACGGCCGTATTGGCAACTGGAACACCCACGGCTGAACTTAAACCAAAGAATACTTTCATGTTATCCCAGTCGCTGGTAGTGGAGCCTTCGCCACCTGCTCTCCATTTAAAAGCAATGGTAACTTTAGGCTGCCCGGCAGGAATGGTTACATCCTGATAGTAAAGATGCTGAATAGTGCTGAGTTGTGAATACGCCCAGGTAGTACCAGCAGTAGAAGATATAAATCCGCAATTGGAACCTGCACTAGGTAGTAACGTAGTAGGAGGAACTGAGCCAACATACCAGCCGTCGGTAGAAGAATTAACCGCTGTCCAGTTGTTCAGCAGCGGAGTGTTTCCGGTTTCAAATCCTCCGTCTCCTGTTGGGGAAAGCAGAGTTGTTTGTCCCCAGGAGCTCCCGGCCCATAGAAACAGCACAATAAATAATGTGAACAGTTTTCTCATAATGTGTTTTGGTTTAATTAATGAATAATTGATTTGTGTTTGGCATTATGTTATTGATATTCAAAGAATTGCATAATTTGTAAAACAGTTGTTAAAAAATTTGCCGGCGAAGCAGAGATCGTACATAGAATTTTGAGTTAGTTAATTTATTGTAGTAGAGATAGTTAGGGGTTTAGCAACTTGACCGGAGCGATTTTTGTTTGATGGACGGAAAGTACAGCACATTATGATGCTTGTCAATTAAAACAGGTTCAGATTCATAAATCAGGACATACAGTTCCCGATTCTTAATTTCAAACCGGGGCCTATCCTATTTGAAATTTCTAATGCGGGATTTCTGTTTCGCTGAATTGACCTTATTATGCCCCCAAAACCGGGTTTATAAATTCAATCATGAAAGTATAAGAATATTTGATAATGAATATAAATGCATTATTTATTATATAGAATTAAACATTGAATAAGATACTATCATAATTGGCTGATAACAAGATGGTAAATTGAATTATGCTGAAATAAAATGAGAAATAGCCGGTCTCGCTAAATGGAATAATTTTCAATAATGGTTTAAATATTCAATACTTTAAATATAAAAAATAGTTATGTGATTTTACAATGTTGAGCAGTTTTGAACTTCAATTGTCGCTGAAATTATCATTTTACCTTCCAGGGAACTTTTAATTCATTTTTCCATCAAAGGAGGAGCCAGAGCAAGAACTTTTACCATTTGTATCATTCAACGTATTTTTTTGTTTCATGCAATAGAACCTATTCTACTGACTAAATAACTGATTTATAATGATATGTAAATTCAGTAGAATTGCATTGTAAAACGCAGTGTTTTACTGTAGCTACCTCTGAACTGCTAATAGTTTAGATATTAATAGATTAGAAAATAGTAAGGCTTTAAGCTATCTTCTACGATTCAGTCGTGTTAAAGTTTGAAATCATAAATTAAAGCCATTATTTCCAATTTATGATTTCGAACCATTGGCATTGCAGGGTGTTCTTCATTTGGCCTATAACTTCCCGTTGATTTATGTATTTTGCTGATAATAAGTATATTGGTAGGTTTGATCCGGTAAAAAGGCTTTAACCCAAACTGAGCGATTTAAAGAAGTAAATCGCTCAATCGATCAGGAAATTGTAAGCAATTCCTGATAATCATTTTCAGGGTTTTGGTGAATTGCAACAATTTCCCAATCGGGGTTTGCCTGAGTAAAGCGCTTTTTCGCTGGCTCAAACCGCTCAACTTAGGTTAAATTGGGAAAGGTTTTTGATTAGAATAGATGGTCCTGCGCAGATTTTTGTGGCAATTGACTTTAGTATTCTATTACACTTTATATTTCACTTTAAATTTCATCGGGAGCTAGAGGTAATTCACAGTTAAACAATGAGTTAATACTCATTTGCAATTTTCGTCAACCAAATTCACAATTGGATCAGGGCCTCAGATCAGGTTGTAAATTTTGCCAACTATGCTGTCTTTTCATCCCTAAAGCAGATTTAATTATTGGTATCTTTGCCTTATGGTAAGCTGTATTCCAACTCAGGATTTATTAAGATTTAAAAAGCATTTGCCTTTGATAGATGTCCGCTCCCCCCTTGAGTTTGCGCAGGGCCATATTCATGGTGCAATCAATATTTCGCTTTTTTCGGATCAGGAAAGGGCAGAGGTGGGAACCCGTTACAAGCAGGCGGGCAGGGATGCGGCTTTATTGATAGGGCTGGATTTTGTAGGTGTGAAGATGTCGGGCTTTGTAAAAAAGTTGAATGCAATCAACAGGGGCAATGCAAAGGAAGTGGTTTTGTATTGCTGGCGCGGAGGGTTGCGCAGCGCTTCCATGTCCTGGCTTTTCAGCACGGCCGGATATAAAGTACACCTGCTTGAAGGCGGATATAAGGCTTATCGTGCATACATCAGGGCTGAGGCAGGCATAGGTGCACCCATGATTGTCCTTGGCGGGATGACTGGTTCAGGAAAGACGGAAATTCTTCACGAACTCCGGAATTCCGGCGAACAGGTTATTGATCTGGAGAACCTGGCAAGTAACAAAGGTTCTGTTTTTGGTTATCTCGGGCAGCCCGGGCAGCCTACCAACGAGCAGTTTGAGAACAACCTGTTTGATGAATGGTCAAAACTTGATCGCTCAAAACCAGTCTGGCTTGAAGATGAAAGCCGGTCCATCGGGGCTGTCAGCCTGCCGGGCCCATTTTTTGAAAAGATGAAACAGCAACCCATGGTTTTGATTCAGGTTCCTATGGGAAAACGGGTGGAAAGGCTGGTAGTTGAATATGCCGGATTTGATAAGTGTTTGCTGGTCGAAGCCCTGATGAAGATTGCCCAGCCCATGGGAGGTCTGGCCCTGGCAGATGCTAAAAAAAGCATTGAATCAGGGGATTTTGCCCCCGCTATCCGGCTGGTGCTGGGGTATTATGATAAAATGTACAGCAGGGCACTGGCGAAATTTAATAATCGAACCATCTGTGAAATTAATACGAATACTGGCGATGCCAAAGCGAATGCAGAACGGATACTAAAACAAATTGCCAATGAAGGTATTTTAAGTCCCGGCTAAGACTTCGTGCTTTTATTGTTCTTATCTGGCTGCAGGTATGTGTTGTGAGAAGCAGGTGGTAATTGGTAAAAAGAAGATTGTAAGTGGAGTGAAAATTGCAAACCTGACGCTAAAAGGCAAATTGGCAACTTTTTTCCTGAGCCGAAAAAAGTGAGCCTGATAACTTTCATGAACGTATTGAATCGGTTCTAAAAATAAGCTCGAAGTACAGGCTGGTTTAGTGAAGTAATTTTAATTTTCTCCTTAATAAACCTAACCTTCGAATGAACCAATATCTTAATCAGCTAATCAACGAATCAGCTAATTTGCTAATATGAACCTGCCAATTTTTTAATGAACTTTTTACTTTTTAAGCTTCGACTACGCTCAGCTCATCGCTTTTTGCTTTTTACTTTTTACTTTTTTTGCCAACTGCCAACTGCCAACTTTCTTTTGAGCTTTGAATTTTTTACTTAAGATTTATTACTTCACTTCTATGGAACAGATCTACCTCGATTACAACGCTACCACTCCGATTGACCCTGACGTAGCTGCCGAAATGCGGCCTTTTCTTGATGAATATTTCGGCAACCCTTCAAGCAGTCATACGTTTGGTATAAAAACCCGCATGGCAGTTGAAAAAGCCAGATCGCGTGTTGCTACATTGATTAACTGTCGTCCGCAGGAAATAATCTTCACCAGCGGTGGCACCGAATCGAACAATATGGCCATAAAAGGAGCGGCTTATGCGATGCTCAAACATGGCAACCATATCATTATTTCGGCAGTTGAGCACCCGGCAATAACAGAGGTTTCGCGGTTTCTTGAAACACAGGGATTTGAAATCACTGTTGTGAAAGTCGATAAATATGGGATGGTTGACCCTGAAGATGTTAAAAAAGCCTTGCGGCCTGAAACCATTCTGATTTCTGTTATGCATGCCAACAACGAGGTTGGCACCATACAGCCCATAGCTGCCATAGCCGACATTGCCCGACGGCATGGTGCCCTGATGCACACCGATGCAGCTCAGTCGCTTGGCAAAATCCCGGTGGATGTGAAGGAATTGGATGTCGATTTACTTTCGGTAGCCGGACACAAGTTGTATGGGCCTAAAGGCATTGGGGTGCTTTTTATCCGTCATGGCGTAAAAATTGAAAAGTTAATGCATGGCGCTGATCATGAACAGAACCTCAGGGCCGGAACTGAGAACGTGCTTGAAATTGTTGGACTGGGCAAAGCCTGTGAATTGGCCGGTAACAATCTGGAGAACAATCTGATTCATCTGTCAAAGACGAAAAACCGCCTGCTGAAGGGATTAACCGGAAAACTGGGCAGCCTTCGTGTGAACGGGCATCCAAACCGTAGCCTGCCCAATACCCTCAGCATTGGGTTTGAAAACCTGAACGCGGTCAGCCTTTTACAGGCTATGGAAGGTGTGGCAGCATCGGCAGGTGCAGCCTGCCATACGGGTACTACCGGCGATTCCTCCGTGCTTGGTGCAATGAGTGTTCCGCCCGCCTTTTCTCAGGGAACCATTCGTTTTTCGACAGGGCGTTACACCACAGAGGATGAAATTGACCGGGCCATAGATATCATCGCCGATGCTGTAAGAACGTTACAGCCAGAATCTGCCGGTAAAACAGATTACATTCAGGATGGGGAAACGGTTAAACTGACCCATTTCACACATGGCCTTGGCTGTGCCTGCAAAATGAGGCCAGCCGATCTTGAGATTGTGCTGGCCAATATGCCTGCTATTCATGATCCCAGAGTTATCATCGGAGCAGATAAGCGTGATGATGCAGCGGTGTATCGACTTAATAATGAAATGGCTTTGGTTCAGACCGTTGATTTCTTTACGCCCGTGGTGGATGACCCTTATACCTTTGGTGCGATTGCGGCAGCCAACTCGCTATCAGATATTTATGCAATGGGTGCAAAACCCATATTTGCCCTCAACATTGCCGCCTTTCCGGTCAACCGCCTTCCGCTTTCTGTGCTGGAAGCCATTCTGAAAGGTGCTTCCGACAAGGCCGCCGAGGCCGGAATTTCGATCCTGGGCGGTCACTCCATCGAAGACAACGAACCAAAATTCGGCATGGTAGTCAGCGGCCTGGTTCATCCCGCCAGGGTCTTGTCGAATGCAGGCGCTAAACAGGGTGATGTGCTTGTTCTGACCAAACCGCTGGGTACCGGAATCATCGCAACCGCCGCCAAACGGGGTATTGCGGACGATGCAAGTATAAAATATGCCATAGGTTCAATGCTATTGCTGAACAAAACTGCTGCTGAACTTATGTCGAAACGGGAAGTAAATGCCTGCACCGATATTTCAGGTTTCGGACTAACCGGACATTTGCATGAACTCGCTGCTGCTTCGGAGGTTAATGCAGAGATATGGTTTGATCAACTTCCTTTTATTGAGGGAGTGCAAAGTCTGGCTGCGGCAGGTTCAATTCCCGGTGGAACGATCGCCAATACTGATTTTGCTGCTTCATTTGCTGATTTTGGCGATTTGTCACACACCGATATCTACCTTGTTTGCGATGCCCAGACATCTGGCGGTTTGCTAATCAGTCTGCCGCAGGATGAAGCGGAATTAATGATAAGAGATATGGAGGATCATGGATTGAGTTCTGCAATAATCGGAAAATTGACCGGGCCGGGAGACGGCAAAATCAGATTTGTTTACTGAAAAAACGCCTATCAGGCATTACGACAGATCTCAGCCGTGAAGATTCTTGAATAGTAATATTTTATAGTAGGGCAAGCTGGTAGATTGCCTGATTCTCTTGGTTTTGCAGCGAAAAGCATAAGATAACCGGCTATCAGTTTATGTTCCCTTATACCATCTTCCGAATTCGCAAATCAACAAGTTGGGAACAGCCTAAAACCAATAGCCGACTAAAAGGAGTTGTACAAATATATTACTTAGGCGTGATACTAAGTGCAACTACTAAAACGAAAGGAGATAGTACAGAAATGTTTATCTTTGCGGGCAATAATTAAAAAATAATGAAAGAATCTATACACATAAAAAATTTAGGACCAATAAAAGATATTTTTATTGAAGACATAAAATCCATTACGGTTTTAATTGGTGAGTCAGGGAGCGGAAAGAGTACATTGATGAAGGCTATTGCCCTTTTTAGATGGATATATAAATTGCACAATATTCGTTCTTATCTGAAAATAAGTAAAGTTTCAAAAAGTCCATTTAGATTTAGAATGGATACCTATTTCAAAAATTGCGGATTTAACCAATATTTAAAATACAATCCGGAAATAACCTATACTGTTGAATTTCCAAGTCAAAAAAAATATACAATTAAATTTGCGAATAACAAACTGACAGGGACAAGCGATAAAGACATAGTACAATTAACTGATTTGCAATACAGTAAATTGAGTTTTATTTCTGAAACAAGAAATGTTATTCCTTTGTGGGCTGATAAAGGAGCATCTTTATCAGGAGGATATTTAGGGTTTTATTTTCACGAAGTATATAACGACTTTGTTTTAGCTTCTGAAAGTTTAAAGGAATTAGATGTATCGTACTTAGACTTGAAATTTTCTGTTAAGAAGGTACAATCAGAAAAGAAATACATAATTCAAGGTATAACAGACAAGTATGAAATTGATTTAAAAAATAGTTCTTCGGGAACACAGAATGCAATACCTGTTTCATTGATTGCTGAACATTTTTCTAATCATTTTGATTTTGAAGAAGCATTTAACCGAACACTTTTGAAGTTTTTAAGTCAGACAGATAGTATTACAGATTTTAAACCTGTTAAAAATCTTGGTGAAATACAAAAAAAGCTTTATATACACATTGAAGAGCCAGAATTGAGCTTATATCCAGATGCTCAATGTGAACTTATAAGTGACTTAATTTCAAAATGTTTCGTAAAAAACACTAATGAAATTGAGTTGATTTTTTCGACACATAGTCCATACATAATAAATCATTTAAATTTATTAATAAAGGCTAATGACAGCAATAATCTAGTTGATGGTGCTAGAATATCATTTGAGAACTTAGCTGTTTATCAACTTGAAGAAGGAAAAATCGAAAATTTGATTGTTCAAAATCAGCGAATAGTAAACACAAATCCTCTATCTGATACAATCAATAACATTTATGACCAATATGCACAATTAAAATAATATGGAAGATTTACTGACGAATAATCTCGTTTCTCATTACAATCTTCCTAATCCAACAATAACTAATTGGTTAATAAAAACGGAAGAAACATATTTTGAGATTGAAGATTCGAATACAGGAGAAATCCAGTTGCACACTACAAGAGGAGCAGGAATGGCAAAATTTGCAAATAAGGATACTTTAAAATTGACTATTATCAATTACGACAAATTTATAACATCTATACAAAATGAACCTTTTAAAAATGGCAGAAAAAGATGCGATATTCTTGTAAGTTGTAATGCTGATAGATATTTTATTTTAGGAGAACTCAAGGATAGAAATCCAAAAGGAAAGGTAAGAAGTTGGGCAAAAAAACAATTGTTATCCTCAATACAGACATTGAAAAATGTTCCTGAAATTAATACTTATATTGGTTCAAAAGCTATTAAAAGGAGTTGTTACTTTAACAAAAAATCTATGTCGCCACCATCATTAACCGCAACAACCGCATTTAATAGGCTTTCAATTGTTTATCCTGATGGTTTCCAAATGAGTAAACCTGATATAGAAGCATTGGGTTTTGAATTTTTTGAATATACCGGTGAGCAAACAATGAACTTGACCAATTAAAAAATACGAACGCCTAACATCGGTTTGGCAATATGGCGGGTTTAGTGCTAAATTCAAGTTCAGTTTTTCAATTGAACTTTAGTGCAAAGTTGAAAATTTGTTTTTTGATTTCCGCCACATCGCCAAGCCGAGAACCGTTAAAATGAGTAAAATAGAACCATTGTTCAGTTAATCATTTAAAAGTGTAAAAAAGTAATGCAATTATACTGAGATATATTAAAATATTTTTCAAAACACAGGTACCAGCAAAATGCAGGGTAAATTCACTTCAGAAACAGGAGAGTTTATGAATGTATGACTCTGACCCTATGGTTTGGCAACACTGATATAAGCTCCGGCGTTGTTGTCAACGATCGTCATATCGCTGGTATCGATTATTCCATCTCCATTAACATCGGTTGGTAGATAGCCCGATAAGTAATTGGAGGCGCCATTGTCAACGGGAGACATGTCGCCGGTATCGAGAACACCGTCCTGGTTTACATCGCCGCCATAAATGCAATATTTGCTTCCGAGGAGAATGGCATTATTGCCGTAAGTCTTTGCTGCAGCATCTGTAAAATCGTAGCCAATCGTATTGCTGATAAACGATACCGGCGTAGCAGACCAGGTTTCGACGCTGTTGCGATGGGTGACCACGATGTAATAACTTTCACCGAATGTTGCCGGAAAGCTCACCTGGCAGGTGCCATCCTGACTCAGGCTAAGGATCTCCGATGTTGCAACAATAGCATAAGGCGTGCTTGCCTGCGCCAGTTTAACCACAAGCTGATCAGCGATGGTTCCGGTGAAATGTTCTCCATTTTCATCCATTACCTTGTTCATCAACTGGGTTGCCGGATTAAAAAGCCCCTGCATGAAAACAGTCAGGTTAAGTGTTTTCAATGCCTGTGGATTGTCAACAATAACAGTGTAATCCTCAGTTTCACCTGAACTAACAAACCCGCAAGGAATAATTTCACCGGTATAAAGTATCCTAACCCTTAATCGGGTGGATCCGTTCAGCGCATCAGTTGGTGGTGTTATGCTTCCGGAAAACGGGTATCCTGTCATCGGAAAGTACTCGCCGGCATCATCGAAATCCAGGTCCTGGTTCCAGTCAACCCAGGCACCACATTGGTCGCCTGTGTATAATGGACCGGTAGTTGCCAATATCGGATAACTGGTACCGGCTGTGATGGTGGTTGAAATTCCGGTGAAATCAGTGTAACCATTTGAACCACAAGTTGATGTATTAATGATGGTATTAAAGTTCACATTGGCAATATACTCATCGCAGGCAGCAGAGGCCTCACAATAGTCAGGGTCTTCAACCGTGATATAGCCGGTTTTGGTATTGGTATTACTTCCGTTGGAATTGGTAGCAACCAAAACAACAGTATAAACACCCGATGAACTATAGGTTACTACCGGGTTTTGTAGTGTTGATGATGCGGGAGTTCCGCTTGAAAAAGTCCATAGCCAGCTTGTCGGATCCCATGCTGAAAGATCAGAGAAACTGACGTTTTCTCCGGTAAGGATATTTGTCGGATTGCCCGAAAAGTTAGCTATCGGTGCAGGATTGTAGGCAAATAGCTGCACTACTGAAACTCCCCAATGAGCCAGGCCTGCATATTCGCCACCCCAAACCATTGAATGATCCTGATAGTCCCAGGTATCGTGAAGATAGATAAGTTGTGTGGGTTCATCGTATCCATAACCCAGCATGGTATGGCCTGCAACATGGATCAATGTCGGCCTGCCATTGTTTATTTCATTCATATACTGGTCGAAGGTAAACCCAAGGGTATTCCCACTATTGCCATAGATAGACTGGGTATAATTTTCTGAAACAGTATAACCCCGCGATTCATAAAACAGGCGCATTCCATGGCAACCATCCTTGCGTTCTGGTTCGCAGCCTGAGTAGTCGTAAAGCGGGGTGCCATCTCCGTAATAATAAAAAGTTGTTAAGCCATCTGAACTTCCAAAAGCTGATTGGTTGGTTCCCATAAAATCAGCAAGGCAATCATCGTAAGTATGCTGTGTCCAGCCATTAACAATATATGGATCAGGGCCATTGCTTCCATATAAAGTCCAGTAGTCGTCAACATGGCCGCGGGTGGTGCGCCCGTCAAGATTTAGCATGGTTGCACTCAGCGGGCATTGGGCACGGGTTTCGCCATTGATAACCACTGTTCCCCAACTGCTGTTGTTCATTGGCATCAGGCCGCCGTTGGTCGGGCCTGTATAAACATTTGCATATCCGTTGTTATCATAAAAGCCGGCGGCCATCGCTGCTGCGGTAGCGGAACATCCGAACGACCAACTAAATGCAGGAACACTGCCTAGAATTACCGCATTTCTCGTGTAATTTGCCGCCGGAGCGCGATAATTTGCCGGTGGCTTACCGGGAGCAATAACCCGGATTATTTCACGGCCGTTTTCATCATAACTACGGCCGGTAATAAACTGCTCAACTGTAATTGGGCTTGTCTGGGCATAACTGCCTAAATTCAGCGCGATGGCAGCAAAGAAGATTAAAGATTTTTTTTTCATACTTTTTTAATGGCCTGGCTGTTTTCAAAGAAATTGTCCAATTCTACGGAATATGATATTGTGAGGATGGGTTTTTTAATCTACTTAGAATGATCATTGAATAGATTGTAAAAAGTCCAACTGCTTAAGTATTAGAATACCATTAGATTAATTGAAATATTCGGTTTTAGCTTTCATTAAAACCTGCTTTGCTTTAACTTGAGCTAAATTATGAGATTAATCTGCAAAAGTCAAGAGGAATATAATAACCTCAGGAGAATCTGTTAAATTAATACAATAGGTATGTGTTTAGTAATTTAATCACGGAAAGCATCTTCATCAGAAATATTCGCGAATGCGGGTATCGATGCTGATTATTTTTAATTTCTTTCTGTTTTTGAACTAAAACTCCTGCATTCAAATTATACCTAAGTTGAGCGATTTGAGCAAAGCGAAAAAGCGCTTTACTTAGGTAAACCCCGATCTGGAAATTGTTGCAATTCACCACAGCCATGAAGCTATTTTACTGTAAATTGTTGCAATTCACCACAGCCATGAAACTATTTTACTGTGAATTGCTTACAATTTCCTGATCGATTGAGCGATTTACTTCTTTAAATCGCTCAATTTGGGTATAACCTAAGTTGAGCGATTTGAGCAAAGCGAAAAAGCACTTTACTTAGGAAAATCCCGATTTGGAAATTGTTTCAATTAACCTCAGTCATGAAGCTATTTTACTGTGAATTGCTTACAATTTCCTGAACGATTGTGCGATTTTTCATTTTAAATCGCTCAATTTGGGTATAACTTTGCAGGATATTTATTTGCATGACTACAACGGTTCGCGGCATCGTTAAAAAACTGACTCATGGGAAACTGTGGAAATCTGTCTTTTTAACCTGTCTTGGTTTGATTTCGGGTTTTATATTGTTTCTTATTTCTGATGCTGTTTTCCCCTTTCGCACCGATAAGGTTACCTGGTCAAAAGCGATTTATGCTTCCGACAGTACCTTGCTGCATGGTTTTCTGAGCCAGGATCAGAAATGGCGGTTATATGCCGGTATGGAAGAAATTACCCCGGAATTGCGCGAAGCGTTTATTTTTAAGGAAGATCGTTGGTTTTACTATCATCCGGGCATGAACCCATTTGCCATCGGAAGGGCTGCATGGAATAATCTTAAGAAAGGACGCCGAACCTCCGGGGCATCAACCATTACCATGCAGTTGGCCCGGCTTCTTGACCCTGCCCCCAGAACGGTAGTCAGTAAATTCAGGGAAATGTTCCGCGCTTTGCAGCTTGAATGGCACTATTCGAAAGATGAAATACTGTTGACTTATCTGAACCTGCTGCCTTATGGCGGAAATATTGAGGGGGTTAAGTCGGCTGCCCTCATCTATTTTGACCAGTCGCCCGAAGCCCTGAGTCCCGCCCAGGTGGTGATGCTGACTGTAATTCCCAACGATCCCAATTCCCTTAAGCCGGGAAACAATTACGAAAAATTACTTGCACAACGGAATCATTGGTTGATGAAAATCAGGGGACGGAATATTTTCAGCAATGCCACGATAGAGGACGCATTGCTTGAGCCTTTTGAACGTCACAGGTATCCTGTGCATTCGTCTGTACCGCATATTTCTTACAGACTAAGGGGGCAAAATGCAGACAGAATTGGCCTGATTACCACAATTAAACCAGAGATTCAGGATAGGGTAGAGGGGTTGGTGAAAAATCATGTGCGTTTGTTGCGCACCATGCAGATTAACAATGCAGCGGTTATCGTGGTAAACAACCATACCCGCGAGGTAGAGGCTTATGTTGGCTCGGCTGGTTTTGATGAAGACTTCTTTCAAGGGCAGGTTGATGGGGTTACAGCCCTCCGTTCGCCAGGATCAGCACTCAAACCGTTGTTGTATGCCCTGGCATTTGATCAGGGGTTGGTCAGTCCAAAAATGGTGATTACCGATGTGCCTTCCAACTTCAGTGGCTACCGGCCAGAAAATTACGATGAGAATTACCGGGGCAAGGTAACCGTTGAACAGGCACTGGCACTTTCGCTGAACGTTCCGGCCGTTAACCTACTTGACAGAATGGGTAGTGAAATATTTGTAAATGCCCTGTCGAATGGCGGTTTCAGGTGGATTGGCAAAAACCGGAAAAAACTTGGATTGTCGGTTGTATTGGGAGGGTGTGGCGCAACCCTTGAGGAATTAACGGCCCTTTACACTGCTTTCGCGAACGAAGGGGTTTATTGCCCTCTGCAATTTGTGAAACCGGATATTGAAAAGGTTCCTGATACCTTATGTTCTGCGGGAGCAGCCTACATGATTACACAAATACTTACAGGGTTGAAGCGTCCCGACCTGCCAGGGCAATACCAGGCTTCGGCTGACCTTCCAAGGATTGCATGGAAAACAGGCACTTCATACGGCCGGCGCGATGGCTGGGCCATCGGGTACAACCGCGATTACACGGTGGGTGTGTGGACCGGCAATTTTCCCGGCAACGGAATGCCCGAACTTAACGGTTCTGATTGCGCAGTTCCATTGTTGTTTAACATATTCAGGGCCATCAGCCCGACTAACAGGGCCGATTGGTTTGCTCCACCCGTCGGCCTCGATTTCAGGCTGGTCTGCTCCGAATCGGGGATGCCGCCCGATACTTTCTGCCATCAGGTGGTGATGGATTATTTTCTGCCTGGCATTTCACCTTCGGTTCGCTGCAATCATCTGCAGAAGCAATATGTAAATGAACCTCAGACGATGAGTTATTGCCGGAGCTGCCTTCCTGAAAAGGGTTTTAAGGAAATGCTTTTCCCGTTTTACCCGCCTGAACTGATCTCCTGGTACACTGAGATGCAGATTCCTTACAAGGAAGTGCCGCCCCACAATCCCAATTGCCCGACCATAACAAACGGCAGTGCGCCCCGCATTACGTCGCTGACCGATGGCGCTGAATACCTTCTTATATATGGCAGAAAACAACAGTTAATGCTGTCGTGTAGTGCTGAAAACGGAGTAGGAAAGGTTTATTGGTATCTGAACGATAAATTCTATAGAGCAGCGATCCCTTCTGAAAAGGTTTTCTTTACACCGGAAGCCGGAAATTACAAGATCAGTTGTTCCGATGACCGGGGGAGGAATAGTGATGTAATGGTTAAAGTGACGTTTATCTAAGTGGTGAGGCAGAAGCCTGAATTTTGAAGCCGAATATCGATAGCTATGAGGACGGAAATCAGAAGTCAGATGCCGGAAGTCGGAAATGAGTAGTGAGAAATGAGTAGTGAGTTGTGATTAGTCGGAAATCAATAGTCGGAAGTAGGAAGTAAGAAGTCGGAAGTAAGAAGTCAGAAGTAAGAAGTAAGAAGTAAGAAGTAAGAAGTAAGAAGTAAGAAGTAAAGATTAAGAAGTCAGCCCTTCGACATGGTTCGACAAGAGCTCACCAACCGAGAGCTCAGGGACCGAAGTCGGAGGTCGGAAGTCAGAGTTCTGAAGATGTCAGGTATAAAAAATCCGAACTCCCCAATCCCTGTCAGACTGCTTCAAGCGGGCAGAAGAAATCCGAAATCGTTGGCTGAGCAGCTTGCTTCTTAGAAACGGAATGGATGCGGGGGAGCCGAAGCCATCCGAGATCCGAAATGATTGGTGAGTTTTGATAAGTGAGTAAAGGAAACCTCAATATCTGGATATATTTTATTCCGGAAGGCCTTTTGATGACAATAGCCCTCAATTGAATCCAGAACTCAGCACCAGGCCGGAAAATAAAAATTTCATCAAGCCTCTGAACAATTTTTGATATTAAATGTCTTTTTCAGGGGTAATTTTTATTCATGATTCTGTAAATGGAAATGAATAGCTTTTTTTTACAGAAAAGAACCCTCTGAAAGCTTAAAAATCATTTCACCAAAAGCAAAACCCATGGACTCCAGAAAAATCATCGTGCCGGTAGATTTTACACCCGCTTCTGAACAGGCAATTAAACAAGCAATTCTGATTGCCCGTAAGGCCGGTTATTCAATCTGGCTTGCTCATGTAATGGAAAAAGAAATATCCGATAAGAATTTACCCAGGCTTTCTACTTATGAAGATACTTTGGAAACATTGGCAATGAACGTCAGGGATGAAGGAGTCAACTGTAGGTTTTCAGTGATAACGGGGAGCATTTTCGACGAATTGCCTGCATTCGCAAACAATGGAGAATTCTCAATGATGGTTATTGGAACACACGGGATAAAAGGCATTAAACAAAAGCTGTTAGGTGCTGATATTTTGAAAATTGCCCGCAAGACCACCATTCCCTGCCTTATTGTTCAGGAAGATTGTATTTGCAGAAATTTCAGACCCATCGTTTTACCAGTTGGTGGTCACGAAGGATTCACACAACTTATTGAAGCAACTGCTGCCATAGCTGAGCTCTTTAGTACAGAGGTTCATATATTCGCCATCATCAGAAAAGGAGAACAGGAATTTGCAAGAATTAAAGAAAATACTTTATTGGCTGAAAAGATTTTTGCTGAAAGAAAGGTTACCTGCAGGCGCGTGAAGGAGGAATCAAATGTTGTTTCAGTCGGTTATGCAAGGCAGACCCTTCAATATGCCAATATGGTTGATGCCGGATTGGTCGCTATTATGTCGGTAAAATCGGAGGAGCACTACTATTTTGCCCAGGCTGACAAAGAAACAATGATCAACAACGAGTTTAACATTCCGGTACTATGCGTTAACGGGCTTGTGAAATATTAAAGTTGAG
>JBBQIQ010000079.1:0-19147 GCA_038325075.1 Bacteroidales bacterium
TCAATTTTCTCAGGCGATCCGTTTAACTTTTCAAACTGCAATTCACCCAATTCTTCCTGCACTTTATCCCATACCTGTCCCACATGGTCCCAGTCGAAACCTACACCCCGGGCCTTTTCCTGAATTCTATAGGCTTTTACCATAGCAGGAAGTGATGCGGGTACGCCTCCCAGCACTGTTTTTCGCTCATGTCCTTTTCCACCTTTTTCAGTCAGCTTGATTTTTTCCCAGTTGTTTTTTACAGCCTCGGCATCGTCGGCCGTAACGTCGCCATATATATGCGGGTGGCGACGAACCAGTTTATCGCAAATGCCGTTGAGCACATCTGTAATATCGAATGCATTTTGCTCCGAAGCTATTTTTGAATAAAAAACAAGGTGTAGCATCAGATCGCCCAGCTCGCCTTTGATTTCATTCATATCTTTTTCAAGAATAGCATCACTGAGCTCGTATGTTTCTTCAATGGTGAGATAACGCAGGCTTTCCAGTGTCTGTTTTCTGTCCCAGGGACAACCGGCCCTGAGTTCGTCCATGATGGTGAGTAATTGTTCGAAAGCGGTAAGTCGTGGATCCATAAGATGAGGTAAAAGTAAAAAGTTTGATAGACAATGCTCTGAATTGGAAGTTGGAAGTTTACAATAATCAGTTGGCACCAGGCAGTTGGTAATAAGCGGTTTGCTTTAATCAGATGGCACTATGCAGTTGGCAAAATGTTCAAAAGTTCAAAGGTTCAATGCTTCGCGTTCAAAGGTTTCCCGCAGAAGAGGCGGGACTCCGCTTCGCTCCGCAAGGTTCAAAGGTTCAGTAGGCAGTGAGCAGTTGGCAATAGGCAGTTGGCAAAAAAGTTCAAAAGGACAAAAAATTCAAAGGTTTAGTTGGCAGTAAGCAGTTGGTAGTTGGAAAAGAAAAGGCTAAAAGTGCGAAGGCTCAAAAGTTCAATGGTTGTGCCCTGAGCCCTGTGCCCTGTGCCCTGAGCCCTGAGCCCTGAGCCCTGAGCCCTGAGCCCTGTGCCCTGTGCCCTGAGCCCTGTGCCCTGCGCCCTGTGCCCTGAGCCCTGCGCCCTTTGCCCTGTGCCCTGAGCCCTGTGCCCTGCGCCCTGTGCCCTGCGCCCTGTGCCCTGAGCCCTGCGCCCTTTGCCCTGCGCCCTGAGCCCTGTGCCCTGTGCCCTGTGCCCTGCGCCCTGCGCCCTGAGCCCTGTGCCCTGAGCCCTGAGCCCTGTGCCCTGTGCCCTGTGCCCTGTGCCCTGTGCCCTGCGCCCTGTGCCCTGTGCCCTGAGCTCTGAGCCCTGAGCCCTGAGCCCTGAGCCCTGAGCCCTGTGCCCTGTGCCCTGCGCCCTGAGCCCTGTGCCCTGTGCCCTGAGCTTTTTAACGGAGTGCAAAGTTACAGATTTTAACGTGGCCGGAATTCGTATTTTTGTTGACTGCTTATTAACTGCCGAACCAATACCGGTGAATAAAGATTTTACTGATTGCATTATACCGTCAAAGATTAACCGGCTTTTGCTGGCCGTATCTTTATTGTTTATATCCGTTGGCAATCTGAATGCACAGAAACAGCGGTTTCAGGCTTCCAACCTTTTATTTGAACCAAGAGCAAACTACGGCTTTCTTATTGCCCACCATGTTGAAATGGAAATTTACAACACCCACCTGCCATCATTTGAGTTTTCAATTGCACAGGCCACTTATGGCAAACAGCGGTGGGAGGCTTTTTACAATTATCCGGTGACTGGCTTAACCTATTGGAATGCCTGGCTTGGCAATTCTAAGGATCTCGGACAGGCCCATGCTGTATTCCCTTTTATCAGATTTTCATGGCTTAAAAGTGATAAAAACGAACTGAACTTCAGGCTTGGCGCTGGGATGGCCTATCTGACCAAACGGTTCGACCGTCTCGATAATTACAAATACACGGCAATCGGATCCCATTTGAATGCTGCGATTAACCTGATGATCGAATATCGCTGGAAGCCGGTGAGTTATCTCCAGCTTTCAGCCGGTGTCCAATTGATGCACTTCTCAAACGGTTCAACAAAAACACCAAATTATGGGCTCAATATCCCTTCTCTGAGTGGGGGAGTGGCTTTCAGGCTGAACAAGGAAAACAGCTACATACGCCGGCGTGCCCGACCCGACCTCTCCATGTTTGAGTTCGATGGCAAGGAGTTCCTTGAGGTAAAGCTCGCAACAACCATTGCCACCAAGGAAATAGGCGATACCGACGGCAAACGCTTTACGGTTTATTCAGGCTATCTGAGTGCGTCTAAAAACCTCGGATATAAGCATAAGTTGGGGCTATGTTTCGATCTTTCATGGGATGGATCGGATGCCCTGCTTGTAGCCCGCACCAACTCCGAGCCTTATAAAAAAATGGAACTGATTAAGCCCGGACTCAGTGCGGCTTACGAAATGGTGCTTTCGCGCATGTCATTTGCTTTCAACTTTGGTTTCTACCTTGGCGGAAAAGATAAGAGTGAGGGGCTTACCTATTACAAAGCAGGTATTAATTACCTGATCACCAGAAATATGTACGCAAATCTTACCCTGAAAACGCACTATGCCAGAGCTGATTTTGTGGGGATAGGGTTGGGGTACAGGTTTAAGTGGGCGTACTATCTCAAGTAAAAAGTAAAAAGTCGAAAGTGACATTGAATAGGAATTTTCAAATGAAAACATGCCTGATGACGTTAATTGCTTTCAGAAATCTGGTTCCAACAAATAATGCCCCATTGATCCTGAAAAAAAACCAGGTTGTATCCCGTTTTCGGAAACCCGGCTATTTTTTCAGACTTTTTACTTTTTACTTTTTACTTTTTACTTTAATTATCATCACTTCCTGCACCAGCGAGCAACTCGACGATTGCTACACCAACACCGGCCCGCAGGTTACACAAAGCCGAACTGCAGGAAGTTTCAGCAGCATTGAACTCTATGACAACGTAAACCTGGTGCTGGTGCCGGGAACCAACCCTGAGCTAAAAGTTGAAGCGGGAAAGAATATTATAGAAGCGATAACGACAGTCATTGAAAACGATACGCTGAAAATTCACAATACCATGAGTTGTAACTGGATGCGGAATTTTAACAAGGAAATTACTGTTTACGCCACAGCACCGGCGCTCCGGGAGATTCGTTATGAGGGTTCCGGTGATATCTGCACCCAGGGCAGGTTAACCTGTGATTCACTGCAAATTAGCGTTTGGGGCGGGGCCGGTTCATTTGAACTTGACCTTGAAGTAACCAAACTTAACCTCGCCCTGCATTATGGCACAGTTGATTTCCATGTTAAAGGCAAATCGCTGATAACGACCATTTTCGCCAACAGCTATGGCCCTTTCTACTGCAACGATCTGATTTCAAACATAGTCTATATTCGCAACAGCGGCACCAACAATTGTTTCATTCATGCTGTTCATATACTTGAAGCCGAAATTACTTCTGTTGGCGATATTAACTATACCGGCAACCCTTATGATGTTAAGGCTACCATCACCGGAAGCGGCAGGCTGGTGAAGGTGGAGTGAAAAATAAAACAGGGAATCTTTATAGATTCCCTGCTTTAAGATTAAACCTGAGCGGAATTTGTCAGGCAGGCTTTTAGCTTTGTACTTGCCCTTAATAGGCTCTCGCAAACACCACCCTCTTTGAAGAAGGGCTGCCTGTAAGAATGCATTTCCCTTCTTCGGCTTTGGTATCCAATGGGATACAACGAATTGTTGCCTTGGTCTTCTCCTTTATTTCCTGTTCGGTTTCGGGGGTACCGTCCCAGTGGGCTAGGACAAAACCGCCCTTATTGTCGAGCAGGTCCACAAATTCTTCCCAGGTGTCGGCTTTCGTGGTCATGTTTTCACGGAAATCAAGTGCTTTCTGGAATAGATTTTCCTGGATGCTTTGCAGCAGGTGTTCCACCTTTGTTTCGATGTCCGACAACTGGTAAGTCGCTTTTTCGAGGGTATCGCGGCGTGAAACCTCAACAGTCCCGTTTTCGAGGTCGCGCGAACCGATCACCAACCTTACCGGAACACCCTTGAACTCATATTCATTGAACTTCCAGCCCGGTTTATAGGTGTCGCGGCTGTCGTACTTAACTGAAATACCTTTGGCCTGCAGGTTTTTCTTAATCTCATTTACCTTTTCAGTGATAGCGGCCAGTTGCTCATCGGTTTTAAAGATAGGAATTATCACCACCTGTGTTGGAGCAAGTTTAGGTGGAAGTACCAGGCCATGGTCATCGGAATGAGCCATGATAAGGGCGCCAATCAATCGGGTTGAAACTCCCCATGACGTAGCCCAAACGTATTCGAGTTTGTTTTCTTTGCTCAGATATTGAACTTCAAAGGCTTTGGCGAAATTCTGCCCGAGGAAATGTGAAGTTCCGGCTTGCAGGGCTTTACCATCCTGCATAAGGGCTTCTATACAATAGGTTTCTATGGCGCCGGCAAAACGCTCATTGGGCGATTTCACCCCCTTGAGTACGGGAACTGCCATAAAATTTTCAACAAAATCAGCATAAACATTGAGCATTTGCTCTGTTTCAGCAATGGCTTCTTCAGCAGTTGCATGCGCTGTATGGCCTTCCTGCCATAGGAATTCAGCCGTGCGCAGAAACAGCCGGGTGCGCATCTCCCATCGGACCACATTGGCCCATTGGTTGATTAGCAATGGCAGATCGCGGTATGATTGTATCCACTTGCGGTAAGTGTCCCAGATAATGGTTTCAGAAGTCGGGCGTATAATCAGTTCTTCCTCCAGTTTAGCATCCTCATCCACAATTACGCCCTTGCCATTGGGGTCATTTTTCAGGCGATAGTGGGTTACTACGGCACATTCCTTGGCAAAACCCTCCACATGGCTGGCTTCCTTGCTGAAAAATGATTTCGGGATAAAGATCGGAAAGTAAGCATTAACATGCCCGGTGTCTTTAAACATCTTATCGAGCGCAGCCTGCATTTTCTCCCATATTGCATAACCGTTGGGTTTAATAACCATGCATCCTCTAACAGCCGAATTCTCAGCCAAATCAGCTTTTATTACCAGGTCGTTGTACCATTGAGCATAATTCTCAGCTCTTGTTGGAAAATCTTTAGCCATTTCTTATTTGTGGTATAGAATTTGTTATTTTTCGGGTGTGAAATATCAATCCATCCCGCGAATGCGGCACAAAATTAGTAAAATTAACGCAGTTAAAAACATCCGGGTAAACACCAGAGAATCAGACACTGCTAACACAGGGAGGACCTAAAAATGAAAACTTTACTCACATTCGTTGCTGCAGCAGCCTTTTTGCTGACCTCATGCACAACACAATATCAGGCCCGCGCTACCTACGACGACATATACTACTCGCCAAAGGATGCACCAACTCAGGCCACCACAAGTCCGACCTCGCAGTCAGATCAGGCTGCCGCTAACCCCGACAGTTATTCTCAGGTGACCGAACCTCAGGAACAATATGTTCAGCCTGAAACGGACCAGAATTACCAGCAGGAGTACTATTCAGATGAAAGCAATTACGCTGCTGATACAAATTATCAGGATAGTGGTTATTACTATTCAACTGATGGTCAATATACGGATCCGTCAACCGGAAACACATACATAACCAACAACTATTACGATCCCGATGATTATTACGACTATGCGTATTCTGCCCGCCTTCGCAGGTTTCACTCGAATGTATATTACGATAGCTACTACTCACCTTATTATACCAACCGTTACTGGTATGACTACAACCCATGGAGCTGGGGATCCAGCATCTATCTGGGCTACAACTGGTGGTATCCAAGTTATTCGGGCATGTACTCTGGGTGGGGCTATCCTTCTTATGGTTGGGGAAATTCATACTGGGATTATCCCTATTACGGATATGGATACGGATCGCCATACAGCTACTATGGCGGTTATAGCCACGGGTATTACAATGGCTACTGGAATGGTTATTACGATGGTTCTGGCAATTACTACAACAGCTACGACAATAACTCCTATTATTACGGACACCGGGATTCCGGTTTGGGCGGCGGCTCAGGAACCGGAAGAACAGGTTCCGGACGTAGCAGCACGTTTGGAGAGCGCTACGAGCAGGCCATCAGTAGCGGAAGGATTGAAGATCACCGCTCTTCAGCAAAAGGCATAGGAACTACCGGAAGGACAGAAACCGGACGTGAGGCCCAAACAGGCACCAACACCCGTGAAGCACAGCCTGGCACCAACAACCGTCAGGCCCAGCCGGCAACAAACGCCCGTGAAGCACAACCTGCTACCAACAACCGGAATACTGAAACGCCCGGCCGTGAAGTAAAACCTGCTACCGATCCGGGTAGAACAGTCAATCCCGGCCGATCAACCCAGGGCAATAGCAATCCATCGGGTATCAAACAGGAAAGTGGCACAAAAAGTAACATTCGTCAGACTGCTCCTGCAAACAGTAATACAACGCCCAAACGCGAAGTTTATACCCGTCCTCAGGGGCAACAGCCACAGCGTCAGCAGGCAAACCCTCAGCAATCGCGCACGCCACAGTCTTACTCTTCGCCGAACTATAGCAAGCCAAAGTCGAGCAACGAATATACCAGCCCCCGCTACCGCAATATCCGCGAGGGTGATGTGAATCAGCAAAGGCAGGCACAGCAGCCAACTCAGCGTGAAGCAGCTCCTCAACAGAATGTGCCCCAAAGGCAATACAATAACTCCGGCAACGAGCGGTCTCCTCAGCAGGCCACACCTCAACAGTCGCAACCTCAGAGGTACAGTGCTCCTTCAACTCCTTCGCGTTCAGGTGAAGGAAAGAGTTCGTATAGTGCTCCGGCCCGTTCGTCATCTTCTTCTTCTTCTGGCGGCAGTTATTCAGCTCCTTCACGTTCATCTTCCTCTTCCTCTGGTTCCTCTTCAGGAGGCAGTTATTCAGCACCATCCAGCTCATCATCGGGTTCATCTTCAAGCGGAAGTTCTTCATCAGGAAGCAGCAGGTCATCATCGGGTAGCGGGCGCAGGTAATCTCAAAGAAGAAATATAAATACTAAATCAAAACTTACTGAAACTATGAAAAAGCTAATAGTTGCCGCACTTTTGATAGCTGCTTACGGCACTTCAGCATGGGCTCAGAACGAAGTTGATGCCTTACGTTACTCAAGGTTAAACTATTCAGGAACAGCCCGTTTTGTTGCTTTGGGCGGAGCTTTCGGTGCTTTGGGTGCCGATTTTACTACGCTTAGCCATAACCCGGCCGGGATCGGTCTTTACAAGAGCTCAGAAGTAAGTATCACCCCATCTTTATCAATTTCAAATACGGAAGCTACTTACAACGGGCGTTTCCGCGATGATTCAAAGTATTCGTTCAATCTCGGAAGTGTTGGTATTGTCATGGCCACGAAACCGGCTGCGAATAACCAGCAATCGATGTGGAAAAACATGCAGTTTGGATTCGGTATTAACCGGCTGGCAAATTTCAACAATCGAATTATGATTGAGGGGGTTAACAATGAATCTTCTTATCTGACCCAATACCGTGATGCTGCAAACGGAATTGCACCGGATGATCTCGGTATTTACAACACTGGTCTGGCCTATGATGCCGATCTTTTATTTTTAAGAAATGCTGCGGATTCAGCATCATGGGACTATCAGGTTGACTTGCCAAATGGTGGTGTAAATCAGCGGAAAAGCATAGATTCGAAAGGCTCGCTGAATGAAATGGTATTCACTCTTGGGGCCAATTATGGCGACCGGCTTTATATGGGTGCCACCATCGGCATTCCTTATATCCGCTATTCCGAAACATCGGTTTACACTGAAACTGATGAAGAGGGTAACAGCGACTACTTCAAATCATTTACGCGGACAGACAACCTGGAAACTTCAGGAACCGGTATAAATTTCAAGTTTGGTCTTATTTACAGGGCAACCGACTGGCTGAGGCTGGGTGGCGCTGTGCATACCCCAACCTTTTACTCAGGCATGGCCGACAGTTGGAATACAACATTTAAATCTAATTTCGACAATGGCAGCAGTTTAACTGCCAGGTCGCCGGAAGGATTCTATGAGTATGAACTAAATACTCCTTTCCGTGCCATTGGAAGTGCCGCTTTTATCATTGGCAAAGCCGGACTTATCAGCGCCGACTATGAATTTGTTGACTATTCAACAGCCAGGTTAAGGGCTCCTGACTACGATTTCAATGATGAAAATGAAGCGATCAGAACTTCATACCTTTCAGCCAATAATCTGAGGCTCGGGACAGAATGGCGCTATGGATCGCTTAATTTCAGGGGAGGATATTCAATTTCGGCCAATCCTTACAAAAACGGAAGCGATGCTGTCAATTCGTCTTATTCACTTGGATTGGGAATCCGCGAAAAGAACTTCTTTATCGATCTGGCCTGGGTGCATTCGCAAATGGACGATGAGTATTATCTCTATTCAACGGAGTATGTAGCACCGGCTATGACAAAACTTAACAACAGTTTGTTCTTGATGACCATTGGTATAAAATATTAAAACAAGAAAATTCTCGGCCAACTATAACAGTTGATATTTCCAAAGCGGCCTGTAGGGGCCGCTTTCTCTTTGAGTTTCGGTCGAATGCCCTTTCAGGGATTGTATAAACTTACTTCAACCTTGACAAACCCGCTTTTGCTTTCTGGCTGATGCTGTTTTGGTATTCATCGTATTTTAAGCTGAGGCATTTCCGGTAATATGTACGTGCTTTTTCCTTATTACCGGATGCTTCATAGATTAATCCCAGTTGCAGGGCTGAATTGGCTGCGAAATAAAATGGATAAGCCTTACCCTTGTCCAGGGTTTCAGAATAGTTTAATATAGCTTCTTTGGTATCGCCCGTCTTGTGATAAATGCGGGCCATACGATAGGTGTACTCAATCTTCTCACGGGACGAAGCGGGATGACCGGCGCCTGAGCTTTTAAGTTCCCAAAGGGCTTTGCTGTAATATCCGCCATCGAAGAGAAGCCTTGCTTTCAGAATCGTTTTATCGGGGGGGGCGATGAGGGATGCGTCTTTCATTGCCTGCCTGTCACCGTCGAGATCGTTACCTCCCAGTAATTTTACCCGGGTCATATAATCATCGTAACCACTTTCATTATCCTTGAGTAATTCTATCCATGCTAATCGCTGATAGGCTGACTTAATGAAGTTTTTCCCTTTGAAATTTACAACAAACCTCAGAAAATATAGCCTTGCTTCCGGATCGAGTTTATGAAGTTTTGCTGTTCCGGTCAGATATTCAAGGTAGAAGAACGGAAAATAAGCCGGGCCTTTTGGCCGGTTTTGCAATAAGCCCAAAGCCATATCATTTTTCCCATTGTTCAGATAGTAAGCCGAAGCAGCATAAACAAGCAGCGGGCTCTTCGCGATAAGCTCTTTGTTTTCAGGGTTTTCGAGCAGGCCGATCAGGTGCTTTGAATCTTCGGGCAAAGCGGAAAAGTTTAACGTAATAAAACTGAATAAAAACAAACCCTCGGATCTGAGAAAAGGAAAGTGAACCTGTGTTTCAGGATCTTCGATTATTTTCCGCAATTCACCGATCCCCTGATTGACACTACCCTGAAAGGATAGCGCATCGCTGAGCCATTTATATTTGTCAGGAACCGAACCAATTAAAACATGTAACAGCCCTAGTGCGGCATAATTGGGGCTAAAGTCCGGAAATAGTTCCCTGTTCCTGATAAGTTGCCGGTATGAGCGGTTAAGTTCAAGCGCTGCGGTGGTATATTCGCCGAACTTGATCCGGGCAAACGCCCATTGCATGTTCACCTGTGCCTGGCAATACAGGTGCCAGGGTGATTCAGCATTTCCGCTCTCTATTTGAGCTAACCTGTTTTTCTTCCGATCCGAAAGGGAATTAAAAACCAGCTCCTCTTCCGAAATAATGATCCGGAGAAAATCCCTGTAGTTTTCGAGGTATGGGATGATTCTGTTTGAAGGGTTTGACGTTTTCTCTATTTTCAGCAATTCCTGCGCTTCATCAAACCTAAGCTCCAGTATCAGATCATAAGCCTTTAAACAATTCTGGTTCATGCTGTAATCAGCAGCATAGAGCCAAAACTGCCCAAAACCCATAAAAATCAGTAGCGTAGTTTTGATTTTCACCACTTTATCATCAAAAAAAAAGGGAAAGTTACAACTTTCCCCGAATTAAATTCAAAATGACTGGCAGGTTTATTCGGCTCTTGCAGCAAGGCCGTGTTCGACCAGGATACGTCCACAATATTCGCAGACAATAATTTTTTTATGCATCCTGATGTCAAGCTGGCGCTGTGGCGGAATGGCACTGAAACAGCCACCGCAGGCATCACGTTCAACGCTTACAACAGCAAGGCCATTGCGGGCATTTTTTCGAATACGTTTATAGGCAGTAAGTAATCTTTCCTCAATGAAACGCTGGTAATCCTCTGATTTGGCAAGCAGTGTCTGCTCTTCCTTTTCGGTTTCATTCACAATGTCAGAAAGTTCGCTTTTCTTGATTTCAAGATCATTCCTGAGTTCATCAAGTGTTTTTTGGGCGGCACCAATCTCATCGTTTTTAAGATTCAGGCTGTGCGAAAATTCTTTAATCCGTTTTTCAGCGAGGGCTATTTCAAGATTCTGAAATTCAATTTCCTTGGAGAGCGAGTCATATTCACGGTTGTTGCGTACGTTCATTTGCTGCTCTTCGTAACGCTTGATCTGACTCAGGCTTTCCTTGATCTGCAGGTCTTTTTCCTTTACCTGCCCTTTGAGGTTTTCAATATCCTGGATGTAATTATCAACGCGCGTTTCAAGTCCGATAATTTCGTCTTCAAGATCTTCAACTTCGAGCGGAAGCTCACCCCTGATAATCCTGATCTTATCTATCTGCGAATCAATTTGTTGAAGGCTGTAAAGGGCAATTAACTTCTTCTCAATTGAAATTTCTGTTTCTTCACCATCAGGGGGAGCGAGTGAAACATGCGCAGAAATTACACTTTTTTCTTCTGAAACCTGTGCCTGGGCTTTTTCAACTTCGGGGGCGCTTTTTGCTTTAGATGGTGTTTTTGCCATAAGAGTTTCAATTTAAATAATTAAATTACAGGTAGTTAACCGGATTGGTGTTGATCATCGAAATTTGGAGTGCAAAGGTAGGAAAATTTTCTTTAACAATATGATACAATAATTCTTTCGTAAATTGTTCAGTTTCGTAATGGCCTGCCTCAACCAGTAAAATCCGGCCTTCCGCCAGGAAATAGTCATGGTATTTAAGCTCACCGGTAACAAAGGCATCGGCTCCTGCCCTGATGGCATCCTGAATAAGAAAATTGCCGGAACCCCCGCAAACAGACACTTTATTTATTCTTCTCCCTGTAAATGGAGAGCATCTTATCGATGGTGTATTCAGTTTTTCTTTCAGTATCTGCACAAAACCGGCTTCTGTTACCGCACTGCTGAATTGTCCGGTCATTCCAGCGCCGGCATTTGACATTTCGTTTGTTAAAGGATATGAATCCCAGGCAACCTCTTCGTAAGGGTGCACCTGTCTGGTTGCAGATAATATCCTTGGTTCCAGCCAGGCCGGCAATACGGTTTCAATTCTTACTTCTTCCTCTGTATGGATTTCGCCGATTTCACCAACAAAAGGCTTTGTACCTTCAAGCGCCCTGAAAGTGCCACTTCCCGAAAGGTTAAAACTGCAGGAATCGTAGTTGCCTATGTGCCCGGCTCCGGCTGCGAACATGGCCTGCCTGACTTTTTCGGCATGGCTTTCGGGCACAAAAATGACCAGTTTCCTGAGATTTCCCTGCAACGGGCTCAGGATAGCAGTGTTTTTAAGCCCCAACTTTCGGCAAAGAATAGCATTTACCCCGTTAACCGTGTTGTCGAGATTGGTATGTGCGGCATATAAAGCTATGTTGTTTCTGATGGCTTTGATAACACAGCGTTCCACTTCGCTGTGGCCGTTGATTTTTTTCAGCGGTTTGAAAATCAACGGATGATGCGCAATAATGAGGTTAAAGCCCAGGCTGATTGCTTCATCTATCACCGGCTCTGTTACATCGAGGGTTATGAGTGCCCCGCTGACTTCATCGTTCGGATGGCCGGTAAGCAGGCCCGAATTATCATACGATTCCTGCAAAGGCAATGGCGCAATTGCTTCAATGCACCGGATAATTTCTTTCAATTGCATGATACGAGAAGTTTAGTGACCTCAAATCTAAGGGAAATTTTGAAGATATTCTTCCGAAATATTTATACAGTATTTGTGCGTTGAAGCGAAAGTGAGCATTTTTTGTATGACCATTTGAGAAAAACCTGATTATAGGTATGTGGATTAGCAGGTTTATTAACATTTAATGAAAGGATGATTTTAGAATTCGGATTTGCTTAAATTTGTTTACCTTCATGCAAAAACCAATTTCATCTTATTTTTTGTTAAAAGTTTTTGTTTTTGAACTCTACCTTCCCGGATTGAACGCAGTTAAATCTGGATAATTCCGAAATTTATTTTGCCATGCACGTCTGAATTGTTTACATAATTTTAATAATAAAACGCCTGGAATGGGATGTATTTTTAATATTTTTAATGCGTGGAAATTCTAAGGATACTGTTATTTCCGTTTTCAATGATTTATGGCCTGATCACAGGTCTCAGAAACCTGTTTTTTGACTGGAGAATACTTCCTGCCGAAAAATTTGACCTTCCGGTGATTTCTGTTGGGAACCTTTCAGCCGGTGGAACGGGCAAAACGCCGCATGTAGAGTATCTGGCACGTCTGCTTTCATCATCGTTTAAAGTTAGCACCCTTAGTCGCGGATATGGCCGTAAAACGAGCGGTTTTATTGCCGCTTCCGACAACGATAATGCAGCATCCATCGGCGACGAACCAATGCAATATCTCAGAAAGTTTGCGAATATCGGAGTTTTTGTCGATGAGAAACGCCGGAGAGGCATTAAGAAGATTCTGATGAAAGATCCAAAAGTTCAGGTGATTCTCCTTGATGATGCTTTTCAGCACCGTTATGTCAAGCCCGGACTTTCAATTTTATTGACAGACTATCATAAGCTATTCTGTAACGACTATCTGATTCCCTGTGGCACCCTTCGTGAATTCAGGAGCGGGGCTGACCGCGCTGATGTGATCGTAGTTACCAAAACGCCTAAAGTATTGTCACCCATTGAAAACCGGAAAATCATCTCCGATCTTCAGCCCGCAGCGCACCAAAAGGTCTATTTTTCATTTATCAGGTATGGTGAGATTGTTCCGCTCTGGACCAAATCCTGCCTGCGCAAGCCGGGTGAAAAGTATAATACCATAGTATTGTTTGCTGGTATCGCCAACATTTACCCGCTTCAGGACCACCTGAAAAGAGAATGTCTGGAACTGACCATTCTTCAATATCCTGACCATCATCAATACACATCGAAGGATCTTGATCGTATCAAAAGAATTTTTGACGATCTTTACAGCCGGAATAAGCTACTTGTAACGACAGAAAAGGATGCCATGCGCCTGCTGAACCCCAATCTGATCGGGCAGGCCGGTAAAATGCCGGTGCACTATCTGCCGATTGAGATAGATTTTCATGGAAGTGATAAGGATGCATTTAATGAACAGATATTGAGTTATGTTAAAAGAGATCAATGAAAGTGTTGAGTTTATTCGCCGGCACATTACCAAAGTTCCTGAAGCGGGGATAATTTTAGGAACCGGATTGGGCGGACTTACACGCGAAATCACCATTGAAAAAGAACTTACGTACAGTGAAATTCCAAATTTTCCTGTTTCGACCGTTGAAGGCCACAAAGGGCAGCTAATTTTCGGCACGCTTGGTGGAAAGCAGATAGTTGCCATGCAAGGCCGGTTTCATTTTTATGAAGGCTGGTCAATGCAGGAAATTGTTTTCCCGATAAGGGTTATGAAAGCACTGGGAATTAAGGTTCTTTTTGTTTCCAATGCCAGTGGCGGGCTCAATCCGGGCTTTGAGGTAGGCGATGTCATGTTTATCACCGACCACATTAACCTGATGGGCACCAATCCACTGATTGGCAGAAACGACGATAAAGTCGGGCCACGTTTCCCCGATATGAGCGAAGCCTACGACCGGGCAATCCTCGATAAGGCCTGCGATATTGCCAGCCGGGCAGGTATCCCGTTCCGCACGGGTGTTTATGCTGCTGTAACCGGACCAACCTTCGAAACCCCGGCCGAATATCGCTACATCCACACCATTGGCGCCGATGCGGTGGGTATGTCAACCGTTCCCGAAGTAATCGCAGCGCGGCACATGAATGTTCCTGTGTTTGCTGTTTCTGTCATCTCCGATCTGGGAGTTCCCGGCAAAATCGTGGAAGTTTCGCATAAAATCGTTATTGATGCAGCAAGCAAAGCTGAGCCGTTAATGACCCGTATCATCACGGAATTGTTGAAAGAATTAACCCTTTAACTTCATCGCCGGATTGTTGATTGCCAGAAGAACAATCTGTGACGGGTTTAAACGTTCATTTACCATGAAGCGTTTCACCGTGAATTTCACTTTTTTACCAACCATCCTTGTATTGATGACACTGTTGGCTTCATGCAGTCAGCAGAAGGATGGTATGTCAGTCATCAGCGGTAATATAGAGCCCGTAACTGATGCCAATACTTATTTAAGGTTGGTCAGAATCGACACTTTGGCTTACACACCGGTCGATTCCGTAAAGCCAGGTTCCGATGGATCGTTCTCCTTTAAGCTTTTACCTGAGTTGCCGGGTTTTTATCTGCTTCAGTCAGGCCGCAAAACGCTTGCCCCAGTTGTGGTTTTTTCGGGCGATTCCATAAGAGTGATCAGCGAGAAAGGTATCATATCATTTTCGGGAGGCACTGAAGCCGGCATTTTTGATAATTTCCGCCAGTCGCTGCTTGCCGATGAAGCAGTTGTGGATTCGCTTGGCACTGTCGTGATGCTTGCCCGCGATCTCGACAATTACGCTGAATTCAAAAAAAGTACCGATTCAGCCTGGGCTGCACTGATGCTCAAGGCTAAGAAAAGAAGCATTGCCTATCTGAATGAACATCCTGATTTTCTTTCACAAATCCTGGTTGTTAACAGCAAGATCCGGCAGACATTTATTTTTGATCAGGCAACCGATAGCCTCTGGTTTTACATGGCTGATAAACAGTTGACCGGATCGCACGGAAACAGTCCGCATGTAATAGCATTCCATAAAAGGATTAAAACGCTTCGCACTGCCTATCATTTGGAAGCCCGTGCCCGCGAAAATATGAAACCGGGAAAAAAAGCGCCGGCAATCTCACTTCCAGGCATGAATGGAAGAGCTATTTCACTAAATCCGATAAGGAGTAAATATACCCTGGTTTATATCTGGTCGCCAACCGATGGTCCAAGCCGCAGAGCCAACCTGGAACTTAAGTCCATCCATGAAAAGTATAAGACATCCGGATTGGAAGTTTTTGCCGTATCGCTCGATAATTTTCCGGAACGCTGGGCAGCAGCCGTGAATCTGGATAAAATGTGGTGGAACAATGTGAATGATACCCTGGCTATGAATTCGCCTGTTGTAAAGGACTGGTATGTTACGAAACTGCCTGTTTTTGTCCTGGTTGACCAGCAGGGTAAAATTGTTGAAAGGTTCACTTCCGCCAATTCCTTAAACGATCGGTTATGGGTTGAGCTCGGGAAGTGATTCACTGAAAAGGTCATCCGTAGCATGAATTCACTATTTTTGCATAAGCCGAAACCGATAATCCAGCCATTTTGAAGATATACTTTGCCTCCGACTTTCATTTAGGAATTCCAGATCACGCTTCAAGCCTGAAACGTGAAAAGCTCCTTGTACAGTGGCTCGACCTTGTTTGCCATGACGCCACTGAAATTTACCTGATGGGGGATGTATTCGATTTCTGGTTTGAGTACAAAACGGTGGTTCCCAAAGGATTCACCCGACTTTTCGGGAAACTGGCCGGAATCGTTGACCGGGGGGTGCCGGTCTATCTTTTCAGGGGAAACCACGATATCTGGGCATTTGATTATTTTCAGCAGGAAATCGGGATTAAACTACACCGCGACGCTGTGATCAGGGAATGGAACGGGAAACGTTTTTTTCTTGCGCATGGCGATGGCCTGGGTCCGGGCGACAACGGCTATAAATTCCTGAAAAGGGTATTCGAGTTCAGGCCAAACCAATGGCTTTTCAGGTGGATACACCCCGATATAGGCACCCGGCTGGCACTTTTCTTTTCACGGCGGAGCCGCTACGCCAATGTTGCCCGCGATGAAAAGCAGATATCAACCCAAGGGGGCATCGATCTGAGTAAAGAGCGTTTGTTTGAATTTGCTTCAGACTATGTGAAAACCGACCCTTCTATTGATTACTTTATTTTCGGACACCGGCATTTTGCAGCCGACCTACCACTGAACGAGAAAAGCCGGTTTGTCAATCTTGGCGACTGGATTACCAATTTCAGTTACGCGGTTTTTGACGGGGAGGAACTCAGGTTGATGACCTATAAAACAGGTTTGCCGGAATTAATACAGAATTGATTCCAAAGGGAAATCTATAATTATACAGCCTGTTTTCGGCGTTCCAATGTTATTTATCTTCTAGAGTTCATTTTCGGATAAGGCCAAGTTGTGGATGCTTTTTAAGGCATCTGTTATTATAACAATCTAAATTCAGTCAATTCGAAATGATTATCTTAACAGCACAACCAACCCTTTTTGTAAATATTTCCGGTTACTTGCATCGTAATCGGAATAGTAAACAATGTATGCATAAATACCCCCCGGTGCCTGCCTTCCACCGGTTTTGCCATTCCATGTGAAGTCGGGTGTTTTACCTTCAAAAACCATTTGCCCCCACCCATTGTAAATTTGAATTAAATGAATGTACATGTTGGTTTGTACAGGCCCAAACGTATCATTCAAGCCATCATCATCAGGTGTAAAAGCATTGGGGAATGCGATTTCGGGTGGGCAGACATCTACAAAGATTTCATCGCTTACCTCACCACAGCGGAACATAGATGTAAGGCTATAACTGCCCCGGTTGCTGATGGTGGTTTGTTTAGTGGTGTCACCATTACTCCACAGGTAGTTGGGCAGGTCAGTATTAGCGGTAAGAATAATTGGAAAATCCTTTCCGTTGCTGCACGAGGTGGTGTCGTTGCCAAGTTTAATAATACCGGTTGGGATGGTATCAACCATAACTTTTACCGAATCAAGCTGTGTACCGCAGCGGTCGGTGGTTTGCAGGTAATAGGTTCCGGATTCACCCACTTGAATGGTTTGGGTGGTATCCCCGTTGCTCCAGTTGTAGTGCATAAAACCTTCAGGGGCTGTTATATAAGCAGTATCGCCCCAACAAATGGTGGTTTCATTTTCAAGATCCAGTACCGGTGTATCAAAACGTATAATAATTTCATCACTCAGGCTGCCACAATCGCCAAGGGAACAGGTAAGCGTGTATTTCCCCTGATCGTAAACATCAATACTTTGACTGGATTGGCCGGTGCTCCACAGGTATGAACCATAACCCGCTGGCGCTGTTAGCCGGTAGGGTATTTCATCGCGGCATAAGATTGTATCAGGGCCTAATTCTGGTGCCTGAACCCCTGCAGGCGCTACGCTAACATCATCAATGTTATAATCAATCCTTGTTGCCCCTTCAACAAAGCTGACCATTGTTGTGTGGGCATCACTGTTAAAGTTTCCAAGGGTAATATATTTTTCTCCACCTTTTGCTTTATAAAGGCCACTTATTTCTTCCCAATTTGCTGTATCAGTTAAAATGAGGGATGACTTTATCTGAGGGTCAATATTGATAAGGTAATACTGCATCCCATTGTTCCAGGTTAATAAGGTATCATGGATATAGGCGTCAATATTTTGTATTGCACCCATGGCAATATCACATAGATTTGTATAATAGCTGACGCAGTAAACTGAATCCTTTTCCAAAACTGTTGAAAATATCCCTGTTATATATCCTCTTCTGTCCGGGTCCCAATCCCATGCCTTTGCATAAATTGAAGCGTAACCATAGCCATTCCTTGCATTTTGAAAACCATACCAATTATAAGGAACGCCAACCTCATCATTATATGCACATCGATGAAAATAACTTACCATGGCAGCAGGTAAAATTATCCAATCATTTAAATATCCATAATCATTTATTGTTACTGGGCATTGACTATGATGTTCAAATGAAGGGTTTAAAACCAGGTTTTGTGATATTGCGAAATTGGTGTGACTCCAAAGAAGCAGCAGGATAATGGAGTACAAATGCCAGTTCATAATCTTAATTTACATTTAAAAAGGCACATCTGATTCAATTTGAATCAGATGTGCCAGATAGAACTAAAATTTGGAGATCAATCCTGTTATGAAGCCTGACCCCGATTTAATACGGTAGGAATAGATGCCATTTCGGAGCTTTGAGATATCAAATGATTTTTCAAACATCCCAATGTCAATTTTTGTTTCAGGCAAAAGCATTAATACTTGCCTGCCGGTCATATCCACAACATCAATCTGATAATTCTCTTCGGAAAGATTGTTAAATTGAACAGTTATCTGATCAGATGCGGGATTGGGGTAAACCAATAAGTCTTCTGCCCAATCGTTGCCTTTTTCAATATCGGCTGTTGCCATTTTATTACCTATTGAATTTACTTTCAGGTAACTCCAGTTAGTACTTGATCCACATTGGTTGCCAACAGTAACAGTTAGTTTAAAGGTTTTGTTGAATGAAAACAAACCATTGGTATAGGGGAAATAGCCGGTCCATCCTGTATAGCTATCGGTATTACAAGATTCAAACCCAGTATATGGGCTCCAAATTGCAGAACTAATGCAATAGCCGTTCAGGCTTTCATAAGTAAGGCTGCTTACTCCGTTAACACTTGTTGTCTTTTCATATAGAAGTTTGTATTCGGGAGCCATTCGCTCAATCTTAACAGTTAATGAAGTAATTGTACCGGTGCTGTTGTTAATCCGGTATCCAATGGTAGCACTTCCACAAAGCACTGGAAAATTTATGTTCTGAGAAGGGGGTAAGTAACTCTGGGGGTTATCCTTATTATAAATTTCCAGTGCAACAACCGGTGGTATCGGAACATACATGTTTATAACTTTTGACCTGGTGCTTATTACACCGCAGGCATCCTGAACA
>JBBQIQ010000080.1:0-18802 GCA_038325075.1 Bacteroidales bacterium
TTCTTCAGGCTCAGACGGTTGATGAATCCGTTGTCGGCGACATTCTGGTCGTTGGAAATAAAGTTACGCATGAGGGAATTGTTTTGCGGGAACTTGAGTTTCACACCGGAGATACATTGTCTGCCGACAGAATCAGCGGACTTATAGTACAATCGGTGCAAAACCTGCTAAAACTGCCTTTGTTTCATTTTGTGACCATTGATTCAGTGAATGGCATCAAGCCTGGCACCATAGATTTCACCATTAACCTGACTGAGCGCTGGTACATCTGGCTGTGGCCGGTTTTCGAACTCTCTGACCGGAACTTTAACACCTGGTTTGAAAGGGGCGATGTTACCCGCCTGTCCTATGGCCTGTTTTTTCAGCAGGAAAACTTCAGGGGGCGGCTCGAAAAACTGCACATTAAAATCAGGCTTGGGTACCAGCAGGAAGCAACCTTGTTGTACGAGAAACCATACCTGAACCGGCGCAAAACGATAGGCACTGGCTTGCTGTTGTCAGTGAGCAGGCAGCGCGAAACCGGATACATAACCGAAAACGATAAACTCCGCTATTACCGGGCCGATAATTTTCTTCAGCGCACCGCTGATATAGCCCTGTTTGTGAGATGGCGGCCCGACATTCATTTTTCGCATACCCTGCAGTTCAGGGTTAACAGGGTTAGCGCTGCCGACTCTCTGTTGCTGTTGAATCCTGAATTCACCGTTGCAGGTCAGGCTAAACAGCAGTTCACAGAACTGTCGTACCTGCTGAAAACCGATTTCCGCGATCAGCGTGCCTATCCGCTCAATGGCTGGTATGCTGAAGCTTTGCTTGCCCGTAAAGGCTTTTCAAGGGCAGACGACCTTGATTTTACTTCTGCAAAAATTGTTCTAAGAGGGTATCTTCCATTGAATTGCCGTTTTTTTCTGGCTGGTAGTTTCACAGGCCAACTGCTCACAAAGGCCGGTTTGCCCTATAACCTTTCCCAGGCTCTGGGTTACCGCCGCGATTATGTGAGAGGCTATGAATATTATGTTATCGATGGCCGAAACTTCTGGCTGACAAAAGTCAACCTGAAATATGCACTGATCAGGTCGGCCGTGAAAAAACTCAAATGGCCGCCTTCCGAACGGTTCAATACCATACCTTATGCAGTTTATCTCGGGGGCTTTGCCGATGCAGCAAAAGTCTGGCCGTCCTCAGAGTCCGGAATGAACAGGTTACCGGGCAGTTTGCTGAAGGGTATGGGCATTGGACTTGATTTTGTTACTTATTATGATAAAGTGTTCAGGGCTGAGTTTTCAGTGAATGGAAAAGGCGAAACAGGTTTTTTTCTGCATTTTATGGCGGCCATCTGATTGAAACCTGCTTCACTGTTGTACATTTGCAACTGAAAGGCCGCGACTGATTATCCGGATAAATCTCAAAGACATGAAAATTGCACTTTTCGGGAAGAGTTTTGCCGACGACCGCTTTTTCTATTTTCAGCAACTGCTCGAAAAACTTGAACAAAGCGACATCGAGGTGACAATTTATGCGCCCTTCTATGATTTTGTCAAACACAAGGCAATATTTGCCCGACCCCCCGAGATATTCAGCGACCACCATCATTTACCCGGCAATGTTGACTTCTTATTCTCCATTGGCGGCGACGGTACCATGTTGGATGCCATCAAACTCGTGAGGGATTCCGAAATTCCGTTGATGGGTATTAACCTTGGCAGGATGGGGTTTTTGTCGAGTATCTCGAAAAACGAAATCAATATGGCCATCGACGGCATTCTGAAAAAAGAGTTTACGCTCGAAAAGCGTTCACTTCTTTCTATTGATGTTCAAGGGAACCTTTTTGGGGAACTCAATTATGCATTGAATGAATTCACCATTAATAAAAAGGATTCCGGTTCGATGATTTTGGTCCATGTTTATATTAACGATCTTTTACTTAACTCATACTGGGCCGACGGACTGATAATAGCCACACCAACCGGTTCAACCGCCTATTCGCTGAGTTGTAACGGTCCTATTATCACACCTGATTCTGAGAATTTCGTAATAACACCCATTGCCGCGCACAATTTAACCGTAAGGCCGGTCGTTATTCCTGACAAAAGTGTGATAAAGATAAAAGTTGACGGGCGGATGTCGCATTATCTGGCAAGTCTCGACTCAAGGTCGGTAGTTATCAATGCTTCTACCGAGATGATAGTAAGAAAAGCGCCTTTTTCCGTTAACCTGGTGCAGCCACGGAATTACAATTTCTTTACGACCATAAGGCAGAAATTGCTTTGGGGGCAAGATATCCGTAACTAAATCAGGGTAACATCTTATCATTACTTTCCGGTCATTATTTTTTATACTTTTGCAAGCCGAAACGAGCGGTTAGGGGCCGGATATTATTTTATTATTCATCCGGTAAAAATGGCCTGTTACTATGAGGGCCGGTAAAGAGTATGAAAAGATTTTTTGTCTTGTTTTTTTTGGTAACCGGTCTGTCAGCCTCTGCCCAGCGCTATGGGGAAGTTGGCATATCTGGCGGAGGTATTTATTACCTTGGCGACCTCAATCCCGGAAAGCAGTTTCTCATGACCCAACCTGCCTTCGGCGCTTTTGTCAGGCATAATTTCAATGAAAGGATTGCGGTTAAAGCAGGCCTTAGCTATGGAACCCTCAAAGGCGACGATGCAGTTTCAAAACAGAATGTGATGAGAAACCTCAACTTCCAAAGCTCCCTTACCGACATATCAGGTACGTTCGAATTCAATTTTTTCAATTACTTTATCGGTAGCCAGCGCTATTACTTTACACCTTATATGTATGGTGGCGCATCGGTTTTTCTTTTTAACCCAAAAGGAAATGTAAACGGAGCACTAACTGAACTCAGGCCACTTGGTACTGAAGGTCAGGGAACCGGAGCTTATCCTGCGCGAAAACAATACAGTAAAATCGGGTTCGCCATTCCATTTGGTATCGGGATAAAATACAGTCTTGGTAGTTTTGTTGGCTTGTCGATCGACTGGAGCATGCATAAAACCTATACCGATTATATTGATGATGTCAGCACAACATACTACCTCGATCTTGCCGGGACAACGCCTGGCGAAGTTTCGCCTGCAGCACTGGCTTCGGATCCTACCCTGAAGCACAATGCAGGCATGCAACGTGGTGATTCAACCTACGACGACTGGTATTCAATTATTTCTGCAAGCATCTCGCTCAGACTTAATTACCTTGAAAAAACCCGCTGTCTTAACATTTTTTATTAAAGCGCTTAACAATTATTAACACCCCAATCGATCGGGTGTAAATGAATACAGCCTAATTTAGTTTTGTGATTCAAACAGATGGATCTTAAAGAGAAAATTGACCTGGCCAAGTTGCCATCACACATTGCCATCATCATGGATGGAAATGGCCGGTGGGCAACAAGCAGGGGGGAAATGAGGGTATTCGGCCATCAGAATGGTGTTGAATCGGTGAGGCAAACATCAACTGCCGCGGCAGAACTTGGAGTTAAACACCTGACATTGTATGCTTTTTCTACAGAAAACTGGAAGAGGCCCAAATGCGAAGTTGATGCCCTGATGAACCTGCTGGTGCTGACACTTAATTCGGAACTGGGTACACTTATGGAAAACAATATCAGGCTCAGGGCAATTGGTGATCTGACCCATCTTCAGCCTGACTGTTACGCGCAGTTGATGGAAACAATGGAAAAGACCCAAAGCAACAACCGTATGGACCTGATCCTTGCCCTGAATTACAGCGGTCGTTGGGAGATTGCCGAAGCAGCACACAGAATTGCCCTGGAAGTTGCAGCAGGCCGGCTTGATCCTGAAGCGGTGAACCCGGATGTTTTTGAAAAATATCTTGAAACAAGGAATATACCCGATCCTGAGTTGCTTATCAGAACAAGTGGGGAAAACAGAATCAGCAATTTTCTTTTATGGCAGATTGCTTATTCGGAACTCTATTTTTCTCCGAAACTCTGGCCCGACTTCCGGAAGGATGACCTGTATGAAGCAATTCTTGACTACCAGAACCGCGAACGTCGGTTTGGAATGATAAGTGAACAAATAAAACAAGTTACTGATAAATGAATTCCAGCCGCCGATTAATTGTTATCCTGTTCTTCTTTTTCTCTCTTGCTACACAGGCGCAGATACGCCTTGGCGACGACCTCAGCGAAATCGATTATTCAACTCCAAAGGAATATATTATTGGTGGGGTTACCATCAGCGGTGTGCAATTCCTCGATCCCAATGTGCTTATTATGTTATCGGGCCTTCAGGTAGCCGATCGTATTGAAGTCCCGGGTGATAAAATCCGAAAAGCCATCGAAAAGCTTTGGGCCCAGGGCTTGTTTGAAGACATCAGGATTTCTGCCACCAAAATTACCGACGACCTGATTTTCCTCAATATCCACCTTCAGGAAAGGCCCCGGCTGTCAAAATTTTCATTCAAAGGCATTCGCAAGTCAGAAGCCGACGACCTGCGCGAAAAAATCAAACTGGTAAAAGGTGATGTGGTTACTGATAATGTTGTTATAAGGACTTCAAACATCATTAAGAAACATTTCACCGGCAAGGGATTTTTAAACACTTCGGTTGACATTATTCAAAAACGCGATTCGCTGAAATCCAACGATGTCAGCCTCACAATCAGCATCGATAAAGGAAGTAAAGTACGCATCGACCGCATCAATTTTATTGGCAACAGTCAGTTGTCAGATATCCAACTTAAGCGGGCAATGAAGAGTACCAAAGATAAAGGTGTCTTCCTGCCTTTTACAGCACTTGATGAACTGATGCTGAAATCTCCGCGTAAACTGCTTTCATTTAATACCGACACCATTATAGAGTTTGCATCGGGCGTCATCACTGAAAATTTTAAATTCAGGATTTTTAAAGCATCCAAGTTTATTCACGACGATTATTCGGATGACAAAGCCTTAATCCTTGCTAAATATAATGAAGAAGGGTTCAGGGATGCTGTAATTGTATCTGACTCTGTTTCACGGATCAACGACAATACCATCAGGGTAGATATTAAAGTTGATGAAGGACGCCGTTATTATTTCGGAGATATTAAATGGGTGGGGAATACCAAATACTCAGCCCTGCAATTGGATGAGGTTTTGAAAATTAAAAGAGGCGATGTTTATAACCAGAAAGAGCTGGACGCAAACCTTAATTACAACCCCAACGAAATTGATATCAGCACACTTTACCTCGATGACGGCTATTTGTTTTTCCAGGTCGTTCCGGTTGAGGTAAGGGTTGAGAATGACACCATCGATATTGAGATGCGCATCCGCGAAGGGAAACAGGCAACCATCAATAAGGTAATACTCAAAGGAAATACCAGGACCAACGACCACGTGGTAATCCGTGAGTTGCGCACCCGGCCGGGTCAATTGTTCAGCCGGTCCGATATTATCCGCACCACGCGGGAGCTTGCACAATTGCGTTATTTTGACCCTGAGAAGATTGTTCCCAATCCCATACCCAATGCCAATGACGGAACAGTTGACATTGAATACAATGTAGAAGAAACATCGAGTGATCAGATAGAATTATCGGGAGGTTGGGGATATGGCAGGGTGGTAGGTACACTCGGGCTTTCATTCAACAACTTCTCGGCCCGGAATGTTTTCAAAGGCAGTGCCTGGCGACCAATCCCATCGGGCGATGGTCAGAAGCTGAGTCTTCGTATGCAGTCGTACGGTAAGGGGTACATAAGTTACAGCGCCTCCTTTACGGAGCCCTGGCTGGGTGGTAGAAAACCCAACTCATTCAGCGTAAGCTATTACCATTCGCTCTATTCTAATGGAGTTTCAAAATCCAACGACACTTATCAGGCTTTTAAAATAGATGGGCTCACGTTTATGCTTGGCAAACGCCTTGCATGGCCCGATGACTTCTTCACCCTGATGAACCGGATCAGCCTTCAATCTTACAACCTGAACAATTACGGAAATATTTTTGCATTTGGCAATGGTAATGGAACATACAGGAATTTCAGCTATGGTATTACCCTGGCCCGTAATTCAGTCGATAGCCCGATCTTTCAGCGCTCAGGCTCTGAAGTATCATTAAGCCTCGATGTTACACCGCCGTACTCGCTTTTCAGCAATCAGGACTACACTACCCTTGAAGATCAGGAGAAATTCAAATGGATTGAATACCATAAATGGAAATTCAGTGCTACGATGTACAGGCAGGTGATCGGCAATCTGGTTTTAAGTGCCCGCACTAAATATGGTTTTCTGGGACTTTACAACACCGATATAGGGGTAACCCCATTCGATCGTTATTACCTGGGTGGTGACGGACTCTCCGGTGCCAACAACCTCGATGGCCGCGAAATTATCGGAATGCGTGGATATGCCAACGAAAGCCTTACGCCGGATTACTACAAAAACAAAAACACAGGTGCCACGATCTACAACAAGAGTACACTTGAACTCAGGTATCCGCTTTCGCTAAACCCCAGTGCAACCATTTATGTAATGGGCTTTTTGGAAGCAGGGAATGCCTGGAAGGATTTCAAAAGTTTTAATCCTTTCGCGCTTAAACGTTCTGCCGGCGTTGGAGTAAGGGTATTTCTGCCAATGTTCGGCTTACTTGGCCTTGACTGGGGCTTTGGCTTCGACGATGTTCCCGGTTTGCCATCGGCCAACAAGGGGCAGTTCCACTTCTCAATCAACCAGAGTATTGATTAGTAAACAGAACTAAAGGCGGTTTGGAGTTTTATTTCTGGAATGGAGAATTGGAGAAATATAGAATAGAATCCCTGATCATTGCTTTTAAATTATGGCAGGTTTTTTGATCACACAAAGGCTAAACAATCAATAAATTAACCTCAATAAAAACACGGAGGAAATAAAATGAAAAGAATTTTAATGATTACCGCTATTTTAATTGCGGCCGGGGCAACCTCTTTTGCTCAGAAATTTGCCTATGTTGACAGTGAATTTATTCTGGAAAGTATCCCGGAATATGCTGATGCAAAAACAGAAGTTGATGAACTTTCCATTCAGTGGCAACGCGACATTGAGGCAAAATTCAGCGAAATAGACCAGCTCTACAAGAGCTTTAAAGCCGAAGCTGTTTTACTTCCGGATGATATCAAAAACAAACGCGAAGAAGAGATTATAGCCAGGGAAAAGGTTGCAAAGGACCTTCAGAAGCAGCGGTTTGGCAAAGATGGTGATTTATTCAAACGCCGTCAGGAACTGATCAAACCCATACAGGAAAAAATTTATAATGCCATCGAGTCTATTGCTGCTACCGAAAACTATGCGGTAATATTTGATAAAGCCGGCAGTGTATCAATGATGTACACTAATCCGAGGTATGATATCAGCGAAGAAGTTTTAGACAAGCTTGGCTATTCCTACAAAAGCAGAAAATAAGAACCATTTGTTAAGCTTCTCATGGCTTTTCTGTTTAAAAACAGACAGACTGAATGCTAAACCATTTGGAAGATTTGTTCCGTATTTAATGGCCGATGATCGCATTCACAACATATTAAGAAAATTTACTAAATTTGCCCCCTAAATAAATCTTAACCCAGAACAGTTCACAATGAAAAACATTTTAAAATTCTTCCTTATTCTTGCGATTGCTGTCTCAGCCATGCAGGTTAGCGCCCAGAAAGCCCAGAGGCTTGGACATATTAATTTTGCCCAGCTTTATGAATTGATGCCAGGCCAGGATTCAATTAAGACGGCTTTCACCGAATACCAGTCCCAGCTTCAGAACCAGTTTCAGGCCATGCAGACTGAGTATGAGACAAAACTATCTGATTACCAGAATAATCAGGCTACAATGTCCAACATCATAAAGCAGACAAAAGAAAGAGAGATAGTTGATCTTCAGAAACGAATTCAAGAGTTTCAGCAAACAGCTCAGGAAGATCTTCAGGCAAAAGAAGCAGAACTTACTGCGCCGGTTATCGAAAAAGCCCGCAATGCCGTTAAAGAAGTTGCCAAAGAAAGTGGTTATACTTTCATCTTTAATTCAACAGAAGGCCTCCTGCTCTATACCGAACCGGCTGATGATATTATGGCACTGGTTAAGAAAAAACTCGGACTGAAATAATTCCGGATCAGTGAATCTTTAAAAAACCACATGAATATGTGGTTTTTTTTATGCTTGTAATCATCCTTTTGCATTTCCTTTCGGATTGACAGTTTATACCTTAGATATTTATCCGGGATTGGCATTAAGTTCAAACTAATATATTAATTTTGGGATAGTTTGTTGATTACCGAAAGATAAGATATTGTTCCCCGTTTATATTCAATTACTCACCTTCTCTAAAGTTTGAAAACATGAAGAAATTTACCTTTCTTTTTGGCCTTTTTGCCTCTTTGTTACTCGTTTTTTCTACACTCTCCTTTGCCCAGAAAGTGACCGGTGAAAAGAGTTCGCGTGCCTCGTTTCACAACGAAGTGCCTGATGATGCCTATATGCCCTCACCCACCGGAAAGCAACGCACTTCCCCAGCTAAAACATGGGAAACCTCAACATTTTTTACTACTCAGGTGAATGTCAGCGATGGATATAACATTCTCGGCGATGCCGCCAATGAACCTTCGCTGGCTGTTGATCCCCTGAATCCCGACCTTATGGCCATTGGGTGGCGGCAATTCGATTATATCGGCAGCAATTTCAGGCAGGCGGGCTACGGGTTCACTTCCGATGGAGGAGAAACCTGGACTTTTCCCGGAGTAATTGACCCCGGTGTGTTTCGTTCCGATCCGGTTCTCGAAGCAGATAATCAGGGAGAGTTTTATTACAACAGTCTCACCTCAAGTGGAGGAAGCTATTTTTGCAGGGTTTATAAAAGTGAAGACGGCGGTGCGGAATGGGACAATGGAACACCCGCCCAGGGCGGTGACAAACAATGGATGGAAATTGATAAAACCGGAGGTCCGGGCGACGGAAATATTTATGCCTATTGGACATCTTATTACAGCTATTGTTACCCGGGTAATTTTACCCGTAGCACCGATGATGGAAACTCCTACGAAGATTGCACAACCGTTGATGGGGATCCATATTGGGGTACGCTCGCAGTCGGCCCTTCCGGTGAATTATACACTGCCGGTGCATCCTATCCTGACGGGATCGTGGTTACACGAAGCAATAATGCGTCTGATCCGGGTGCTTATGTTGCCTGGGATTATTACACACAGGTTGATATGGATGGCGTCATGGAAGCAGGTGCTGCGGTAAATCCGGGCGGGCTGCTCGGACAAGCCTCTATTGCCGTTAACAACGCCCCCGGTCCTGGTTATGGCGATGTTTATGTGCTTGCATCAGTTCAGCGGTTATTTAACGGAGATCCGGGCGATGTGATGTTTGCCAAAAGCGAAGATGGGGGATTTTCATTCAGTGATCCGGTAAGAATCAACGATGATCTTTCGATCAGTAACACACAGTGGTTTGGAACTATGTCGGTGGCCCCCAACGGGCGCATAGATGTGGTATGGCTCGATACACGCGATGCCCCTTCTTCCACGCCTTTGTGGTCTGCACTCTACTATTGCTATTCCCTCGATGGAGGAGAAACCTGGTCGGATAATGAGTTGCTTTCAGAATCTTTCGACCCGCACGTTGGCTGGCCAAACCAGGAAAAAATGGGGGACTATTTCGATATGATTTCCGATAATGGCAACGCCCACCTGGCCTGGGCAAATACCCTGAATGGCGAACAGGATGTGTATTATGGCCGTATTACGCCAGTTATTACCAATGTATCTTCTCCCGAAAATGAGAATTCAATCCTGACTTTCAATATCAGCCCAAATCCTTATAGCAAAGATACCCGGCTTAGCTATAATCTGGCAAAAACCTCTGATGTCAAATTGGTTTTATACGATATAACAGGTACAGAAATCGTCTCACTTGTCAATACAAAACAGGAAACAGGCAGTTATTCCGTTCAATTGGATGGTAAAGAACTGAAGAATGGCATTTATGTCTGCAGGCTTAAAGCCGGAGGACAAAGCAGAACAATTAGGTTGGTTAAGGTTGAATAGAGAAGTTGAAAATCCGGCAAATTCCATCTGCATTTGATACACTAAACCGGATTCTGTATTGCTGATATTCTTTCCGGAATCCATTTTTTACTGGTTAATACCGGCAAAAATTGTTTACCGTTTGCCGGTTGGAGTAGTTGTTAAAATAAGTTAACATTATAAACCATCAGTGTTTTCAGCTATTTTTGCTGAATGTCGGGTTATAACCTCTTGAGTCCGGCTTCAGATTAAATAGCCCTTGGGATGGTCGTTGTTAAACCCGGGAAAAGGCTGTCTTTCTCTTTTAAGGGCTGGCTAAAGTATATTTACATCGACCAATAAAGAAAGAAAAGTGCTACCGGAAATCTATAACATGGTTCATGAAGGCATTGAAAAAGTGCAGGAATCAGAATTGGTTAAGGCCATTAAAATAGTAATCAACTTTGCTGAAAATATTAAAAATTTATGAGATTTCAACCTGGAAAAGGATGGCCGCTGCTGCTGACACTGGCATTGATATCCTGTAAAAGTGGTTCTGGTGACAAAGCAGTAAAAAAGGACAGGCCGCCGGTTTCGGTTGAAGTGTTGATTGCCGGGAATACAGATTTTTCGTCAGACATCGAAGTTAATGGTACCGTATTGTCGGAAGAGATGATATCGTTGCATCCGGAAGTGAGTGGTCGCCTGACCTATCTGAATATTCCTGACGGAGCCAACGTGCAGGCCGGAACCATTCTGGCGCGTATCAACGATGCCGATCTGCAGGCACAGATGCAACAACAGAATGTCCAGCTTGAGCTGGCTGAAAAAACTGAGCAACGGCTAAAGCAATTGCTTGCTGTTAACGGTGTTGACCAGGCCAGCTACGATGCTGCCATCAGTCAGGTTAACCTATACAATGCCAATATCAGTGTTTTAAAAGCGCAGATCGACAAAACCGTGATCAGGGCGCCTTTCGCCGGTAGCCTGGGCCTCAGGCTGGTGAGCGAAGGAGCTTATGTTTCTCCATCAACACTCATTGGTACTCTGCAAAAAACCGACAGGGTAAAGATTGATTTTTCGGTGCCTGAAGCTTACGAAAGTCTGGTAAAACCAGGAAAGATTGTCGAAATAGAAACCAATGCTTCGAAAGAGAAATTAACCGCGACCATCAGTGCCATTGAGCCACAAATCAACACAGCCACCCGAAATATCAAAGTGAGGGCGCGCCTGAACAAGGGAATCCTCAGCCCGGGGGCTTTTGTAAAAGTCCTGCTCAATGAGAAAAGCAGTGGAATCGTCGTCCCCACCAACGCCATTATCCCGGATGCCATGTCGAATCAGGTGGTTTTGGTCAAAGGAGGAAAAGCAGTTTTTCAGAATGTGGAAACCGGCATAAGAAATAAGGAGGTGGTGGAAATAAAAACCGGGGTAAAACCCGGCGACTCTGTAGTTGTCAGCGGGGTATTGTTCGTCAGGCCCAACGGGATTGTTAAAGTCAAGAAAATCAGGAATTAGCCGGAGTTTGGCGATTTGCTTATATGAAGGGAATTTCTGAACAAGCAGTGCATAAATACGCTGTCATTTAAATCTGATGAAAATTATCAATGAATATATCTGAACTCTCAATCAAAAGACCAATCCTGGCAACAGTAATGAACCTGTTTCTGATCCTGTTCGGGGTGATTGGCTATACATACCTGGGTGTGAGGGAGTACCCGGCCATCGATCCGCCGGTAATCACCGTTAGCACCTCTTATGCAGGGGCGAATGCCGATATCATCGAAAGTCAGATTACGGAGCCTTTGGAGAAATCGATCAATGGAATTCCAGGCATCCGGACCATTTCGTCAACAAGCTCGGTTGGACGGAGTCATATCAATGTTGAATTCAATATTGATACCGACCTGGAGGCTGCTGCCAACGATGTGCGCGATAAGGTAAGTCAGGCTTCGCGCAACCTTCCGCAGGATATTGATGCGCCACCGGTAGTTTCAAAAGCCGATGCAAACAGCGAATGGATTATCCTGTTGGCAGTTCAGAGCCCAAGCAAAGGGTTGCTGGAGTTGAGCGATTATGCTGAAAATGTACTTCAGAATAAATTCCAGACTATACCGGAAGTTAGCGGTGTGAATATAGTTGGCCAGAAACGCCCTGCCATGCGTATCTGGATTGATCCGGATAAGCTGAATGCTTACAATCTGGCCTTTAATGATATATCCAATGTATTAAACAAGGAGAATGTAGAGATTCCTTCAGGCAAAATTTATGGAAACAGAACCGAACTCACCATCAGGGCCATCGGCAATCTGACAAATGAAAGCGAATTCAGGGAGCTGATAATCCGTGCCGATGAAAACGGAATTGTCCGTTTGGGTGATGTCGCGGTTGTCGAACTTGGGCCTGAACGCTATGAACAAAGCTGGAAACTCAACGGGGCAAGTTCAGTTGGGATATCTATTACACCGCAGCCTGGAGCAAATTACATTGATATTTCAGACGAGTTTAACAAAAGGCTGAACGAAATAGTCAAAGCACAGAAAGGGGATATTTCATTTACTATTCTCTTCGATACAACAAAGAATGTCCGCAAATCACTGAATGAGGTAGCAGAGACATTATTCATTGCAATTCTCCTGGTAATTCTGGTCATTTTCTTTTTCTTCAGAAACTGGCTTATAGCCTTGCGCCCCTTGGTTGATATACCGATCTCCCTGATTTTCACATTCTTTATCATGTATGTGATGGGGTTTTCCATCAATATTCTGACCCTGCTGGCTATTATTCTCGCAACCGGTTTGGTGGTGGATGACGGGATTGTGGTAACGGAAAATATTTTCAGGAAAATTGAAAAGGGTATCCCCGTCCGCAAAGCAGCGATTGATGGCAGCAAGGAAATATTCTTCGTGGTTATTTCGACTTCAATAACCCTGGCCATTGTATTTCTTCCGGTGTTGTTTTTGCAGGGTTTTGTAGGCAGTCTTTTCCGCGAATTTGGAATTGTACTGGCAGTTGCTGTGCTGGTTTCCGCATTCGTATCCCTTACTATAACGCCGGTACTAAATATCTTTCTGAACCGGAAGGGTGCACAGCATGGCCGTTTTTATAACAGCACCGAGCCTTTCTTTACAGGGATGGAAAACGGTTATAAAAACCTGATCACAAAATTTATCAGGTATCGTTGGCTGGCCTGGCTTATTGTTGCAGCCTGTTTTGCCCTGGTATTTTTTATCGGAACCAACCTTCAGCGTGAGATTGCCCCCATTGAAGACAAGGGAAATGTACGTATGCAGATCATTGGCCCCGAGGGTGCCAGCTATCCATACATGATGGAAACCGGTAATGAAATTGCAGACTATTTGATGGATTCAATTCCGGAGGAAGAGTTTTCATTTGTTGCAATACCTGGCTTTGGTGGTGGCGGTGTGAACAGTGGGTTCGGACGTATTGGCTTTGTGCCCGCCGATGAACGGGAAAGAACGCAGGGTGAGATTGCCAGGGATATGGGACAGAAATTCAGCCGCTTCAACAATGTCAGGGTATTCCCTATTGAAGAGCAAACGATCTCGGTTGGGTTAGGTTCCAGGGGGTCACTTCCCGTTCAGTTTGTGATTCAGAACCTCGATTTTGAAAAGCTGAAGGAAATCATTCCAAAATTCCTTGAAGAAGCCCGAAGTGATACCACATTTCAGAACGTGGATGTAAACCTCAAATTTAACAAGCCGGAGGTGGACATCACCATCGACAGGATAAAAGCGAGGGAGTTCGGCCTTACCGTATCAGATATTGCCGAAGTATTGCAGAGCGCTTTCAGTGGAAGACGACTGGCTTATTTTATTATGAATGGCAGACAATACGAGGTCATCAGTCAGGTTAGCCTGAACGACAGGCAATCACCGGCCGATATTTCGAACCTTTATGTCCGCAATAATAAAGGTGAGAATATTTCGCTGGCTTCGGTTACAAATATTGAATCCAATGCCAATCCTCCATCCCTCTACCATTATAACCGGTATAAATCCGCTACAATTTCGGCCTCGCTGGCCGAAGGCAAGACCATTGGCGATGGTGTGAAAGTAATGCAGGACATCGCCGACAGGTTGCTGGATGAAAGTTACCAGACCTCACTGAGTGGCCCATCACGCGATTATTCGGAGAGTGCATCAAATACTGCTTTTGCATTTGTACTGGCGCTTGTGCTGATTTTTCTGGTGCTGGCGGCCCAGTTCGAAAGTTTCAGGGATCCGCTTACCATCATGATTACTGTTCCATTGGCCATTGCAGGAGCTATGCTAAGTTTATGGGTTTTCAACCAAACCCTGAATATCTTCTCAGAAATTGGTATGATTATGCTCATCGGACTGGTTACCAAGAATGGAATCCTGATTGTGGAGTTTGCCAATAAACAACGCGAAGCCGGCCTTTCAAAGCGACAGGCAGTCATCGAGGCGGCAACTTTACGGCTAAGGCCTATTCTTATGACCAGTCTGGCGACCTCGCTTGGCGCTTTACCCATCGCCCTGAGCCTTGGCTCTGCAGCCACAAGCCGTATTCCGCTGGGCATTGTGGTTGTGGGTGGAATCCTGTTCTCACTGTTGCTCACACTTTTCGTCATTCCGGCAGTTTACACATATATTTCTGGTAAAAGGGAAGTTGAACCGGGATTAATCGAAGAGGCAAGTTAGGCACCAGGTTCATAATTACAGTCTGTGGTTTTACGGTGTTGTTTGTATTTAATGATATCTTACACATTTTTAATACGTTAGGGAAATGAAATTTAGATTCAGATCCGGGCTCCTGTTGTTAGGGATAATCTGTTCGTTTTTAGCACAGGCTCAGCAGCCTTTTTCGCTGCAAAGCGCTATTGATACAGCGCTCCGCAACAATTTCGACATCCGGATCGCCAAAAATAACCTGGAGATAGCCACCGTGAATAATTCGTATGGTAGTGCCGGTGGATTGCCAGTTATATCGGCAACAGCCGGGGATAATCTATCGGTGAACAACATTACCCAGAATTACAGCGACAATACAGAAACAATCATTTCAAATCAGGGTGGGAATGCTGTTAATGCCGGTGTTTCGCTTGGAATGACCCTGTTCAACGGATTCAAGGTGGTTGCAACAAAAGAAAGGCTGAACCATCTGCAGAATCAAAGCGAAATTCAGCTTTACCAGCAAATCCAGAGCACCATTGCCGACGTTATGGTAACCTATTTTGATATCATCAGGCAGCAGAATTATCTGAAGATCATTGAGAATTCACTGGATGTCTCCCGGCAAAAACTCGACATTGTTGAAGTAAAGAGCAAAATAGGTATGGCCGATGCAGTTGAACTCCTTCAGGCCCGTACCGATTTAAATTCTGCAGAGCAACAGGTAGAAATACAATCTATGACCATAGAGCAGAATAAGGCCGATTTGTTGTTGCTGATCAGCGCCAGGAAACAGTTCTCTTTTGTGGTTACAGATACAATTTCGGTTGACCAGACGCTGAAATTGGATTCCATACTGGGCTTTCTGAAACAAAATCCTCAGCTTCTGATCGCAGATCAGCAGATTCTGATCAATCAGCAATTGGTAAAGGAAACAGGTGCACTACAATATCCATCGGTAAAGTTGAATGCCGGATACGATTTTTATTCATCAGATTTGAATAAAGGTAGCCTGCTGATGAACAGAAACTATGGCCCCACAGCCGGAATTAGTTTGCAGGTACCTGTTTTTAATGGCTTTATCTACAAAAACCAGAAAGACATTGCTAAAATCAGGGTTGATAATTCATTGATAGAAAGAGAAAGCCTTTACTATGCGCTCTCCACTCAAGCTTCCAACCTGTACAGGACATATTCGACCACGCTTCAACAGATAAAATCGCAGCAGCAAAACTTCGATATGACACGGCAATTGGTTGAAGTGGTTTTGCAGAAATTCAACCTGGGCGAAGCAACCATACTCGATGTAAAGGCTGCCCAGGCAAGTTATGAGAATGCTGCCTTTTTGCTGGCCAATCTGAACTATTCTGCAAAAGTAGCGGAGATCGGACTAAAGCAACTGACCTATAGTTTGCTGTATTAGGTCCGGACAGGCACGAATGTTACCAAATAAAAAGCCCCGCTGTTAACGGGGCTTTTAAGGAATTATTTACTGTAAGTATATTAAATCACTTTAACATTTACTGCGTTTAATCCTTTTTTGCCTTCCTGAAGATCGAAAGATACCTGGTCATTTTCCCTGACCTCGTCGATCAGACCTGATACATGTACAAAATATTCCTTGTCAGATGCATCGTCTTTAATAAATCCAAATCCTTTCAAATCATTGAAGAATTTTACTGTTCCTTTACTCATGATGTTTGTTTGTTTATTAGTTGTTGCCGCAAAGGTAAACATTAATTTATATAAATGATCGTTTTTATTTGTAAATCAGCAATAAAAGAAATTTTTTATTAAAACAGGCTGAAAATATACTCTGTGATTGTGTGATTCGATACCTGATTGATTGATTTTTTCTCTAATTTTAATACGGTATACCGGATACCGGCTTTTCCGTTATGAATTATAACATGAGTCGGTAATAGATTCATTATTAAAACATTAAATTCTTTTCTAAATGTTGAACATGCAGAAATATTTATTGATTTTTTCCCTGGGGATCATTTTCTCAACCACATCTTTTGCGCAACCAAAAGTTGCTGATCCTGAAAAAAAAGATTTCATGGCGACCCTCGGTTTTCTCTCTTCTAACTGGATGGAAGGCCGCGAAGCAGGTTCAAAAGGCAGTTTTATGGCTGCTGATTACATTTTTTCGCAGATGATGCAGCTTGGTTTGAAGCCAGGTACAGGTGTTGGCCGGAGTCGCAATTTTTTTCAGGATTTCGACATTGTCAGGTATAAAACCACAAAGTCTGAGTTTACACTGATTGACCAAATTAGCAAGAATCAGTCCCGTAAAGGTTTGATTCCTCAAGTTGATTATGTGATCGAAACCGGACCCGCTGATTTTCATTTCGAAGCGCCTCTGGTTTTTGTTGGCTATGGCATATCTGCATCGCATTTGGGATATAACGATTACAGCAGAATTGATGTCACGGGTTGTATAGTCGTTGTTTTGGATGGCTTTCCCGGTCAAAATGACAAATTCTCGTTGGGATGGAAAAAATTTAGTGGTGATAGCATGTATCATTTTTCCAGCGTAGAAACCAAACAACGGAATGCAAACGGAAACGGGGCGCTGGCTATGATTTTGGTTTATCCCGGAGATGATTCTTTTAAGTTGAAAGGGAAACAGGTTAATAAAAGCATTGCAAAATCAGCATTCATACAGTTTGACAGGGAAGATATTGAATATGAAGATTATAACTATACGCTTCCAGGAGATACCGCGTCTATTCCAGTGTGCTGGCTGAGTAGTGAAGCATCGGTCCGGTTGATGGCAGGAAGTGGCATTGATCTGAAAGAAACAGCCAAAAGAATCTCTGCCCGGACAATTCCTGAATCAACAGGAATGAAGGGCAAACTGATTGGCTTGTCTGCCGAAGTGAAGGCTGAGCCGTTGTTTGTAAGAAATGTTCTCGGACACATTCAGGGGACGGATACCAATAAAAGTATTGTCATCGGGGCACACTATGATCACCTGGGCATGCGCGATGACCGCATATATAACGGCTCCGATGACAACGCATCCGGTGTCGCCGGTATGCTTGCCATTGCTGGTTCCTGGATAAAGTCGGGTAATCAGCCTCCATGCAACATTATCTTCGCAGCCTGGACAGCCGAAGAAAAGGGTATGTTGGGCAGTACATGGTTTGTCAGAAATTTTGATTTCAGCAAACAAAAGATTTTGCTGAATGTGAATTTCGATATGATCTCCAGGAGTGCCGAAGATGATTTGGAAGCCAGGGTAATCAGCATCGGCCTGCTCAAAGGCACTGATAAAATTAAGGAATTAACCAACTCTCAAAACAGGACACTGAAGAAGCCATTTGAACTTGACCTTTGGGAAACTTCCGGTAGTGGTGGCAGCGATTATGCCCCGTTTGCTATCAGAAAAATACCGGTTATGAGTTTCTTTTCAGGTTATCATAACGACTATCATACACCGCGTGATGTCTTCTCAAAGGCTGATCCTATAAAAATGGAAGCCATTTTGAAATTAGCCAATAGAATGATCCTGGATTTTTTATCAACCCAAATATTGTGACCCTTTTTTAAAGTTTTTAAAATGGAACAGGAATAACACGAACCGGAATGTTGCCCCAAATTTGATCAGGCCCCCTGGGATAACCAGGTTTTTGAATGGGACAAAAAAAAGTTTATCCGCGACAAGGTATTCACCTTTTTCTACATGCCGGTGAATTTTGGCGGAGCTATGAGAAGACTGAACAAAAAAGTTGAGAATGCCGGAGCTACCATGCCCGGCTATCTTTGCCTCTCCGACCACACCTCAAAGTGGAACATGGATCTTTACCTGGCTGTTGACAGAGAAATACCGGGCACCGAAAATGCCACCCTGAGCGGCAAATTCTTTAGTAAAGTTTACGAAGGCCCTTTCAGTGACACGGAAAAATGGACTGAAGAATGCAAAAAAGCCGCGAAAGAGAAAGGGTTCGAGATTAAGAAGTTGTGTATGTGGTACACCACCTGCCCCAAATGTGCAAAAAAATACGGGAAAAATTATGTTGTAATCATCTGTAGGATAGAATAGTGATCGGACTCAATGTGAGTTTTCATTCACTTTTTTAATATGGGTTCTCTTTTTTATTATCATTGTGTTTCAGCAGCACAAAAGAAATAATAGCTTTGTATCAATGTT
>JBBQIQ010000081.1:0-18685 GCA_038325075.1 Bacteroidales bacterium
CCGGCTACCAGCAAGAAATTTCCCATTTCGGGCAAAGCAAACTTGGCTTCATAGATGAGCTCTTTCCCAATAAAACCTATCATAGGTGGAAGTCCGGCCATACTAAGCAAACTAACAATTGCCGCAACCGAAGTTATGGGCATTACCTGAAAAAGCCCACCCAATTTTCGTAAATCACGGGAGCCGGTTGATTTATCTATCAAACCGGCAACCATGAAAAGAGATCCTTTGTAAAGTGCATGCACCAGTAAAAAAATAATGGCTGCCTTCACAGAAATTTCAGTATGAATGCCCAACATCAGAACCAGGGTTCCCAATGCACTGATGGTGGTATAAGCCAGCACTTTCTTGAAATCTGTCTGAGAATAGGCAAAATACCCACCCAATATCATGGTAACAGCCCCGGTGATTGTAAGTATATATTTCCATTCGGGGGTGCCGGCCAGCAAGGGGCTTAACCTTGCCAGCAGATAAATCCCAGCTTTAACCATGGTCGCCGAATGCAAAAAGGCACTCACAGGTGAAGGCGCCTGCATGGCACCCGGTAGCCAGAAATGAAATGGGAATTGTGCCGATTTGGTAAAAGCTCCCGCAAGGATCAACAGCAAGATCCACAAATAATGGGGATGATTCTGAACTATACTGCCCGATTTGAGCAATTGGGCAATTTCGAGCGAGCCCACTACCTGACCCAACATGATAAAACCCGCCATCATGGCCAGGCCTCCCGAAACAGTAATTAACAAGCCCTGCAAGGCTGCACTCCGGGCTTCAGGTTTTTCGTGGCTGAACCCTATAAGAAGAAAAGATGTTACACTGGTAAGCTCCCAAAATATAAAGAGTGTAAATAGGTTGCCGGAAAGAACCAGTGCCAGCATTGCAAACTCGAAAAGCAAAATGTAAAAAAAGAACCTGTTCCGAAGTGCATACGGCTGCATGTATTTACCTGCAAATACCATTACCAATGCCCCCATTCCGGTAACCAACAACCCGAAAAGGAGAGACAAACCATCAAGATATAATGAAAAATTCAGATATAAATCAGGAAGCCATTCAAAGGTAAAACCATAGGTTTTACCCTTGGCTATTCCCTTTGCATAACTTAGCAGCAACATAAATCCTGTTGCTGAAATCAGCCCGAAAAACAAGGGTGCCCGCTTGTATGCATAGCTCATAAGCCATGGCGCTGAAAATGCTGTTAAAAGCAGTATGATCAGATAAATGAGTAACGGGCCCATAAACTTAAGTTAGTTGATTTTGATGACAATACAGGTGACCAGATAACACAGAGCGAACTCTATTGTTTTAGTTTTTAATTGTTGTTAAGGCTTATTTAAACAAGGACTAAGTCAATGTGGGGGATTTTTTGGTTTTATTATTCTCCTTGCTACCTACACCGATTCTTATTCTTGAAAATTCCGGTGTCTGAAAAATTCGCTTCAACTGCCTGGTACGCCAATGAATCAGCAGTGCAAAAATATAATAAAGTGTTGCGCGGTTGAAATTGTTATGAAGAATGTTAATAACCAAAAATATTTATGATGCTGATAGACAGTATATCAAATGTATTATTTGCCACATCAATACAACTTTTATACCTAACTTACGCTCAAATTTCGACAAATTTTTCGACCTGTCAAAATCCATACTCAAAAATAGAATCAACGATTCAGGTAATCACAGGGGGTTTTAAATATACCTTAAATAGCTGATTGTGAGATTATCGCATTATCACTAACAAGTGAGTCGTTTGGAATTGAAAGTGAAAACTATCTCTGGGGAAAGCGTATGTATGATCATTCCAGTGACTTTCCAGATATGATTGGCCGAAGTAATTTCAATCGCAGGCGTAAAAAGTTATACCCTTATATTGAGCTCCTGGATCAAACCGTTTCCAATGAAATGAACCTGATAACCTTTGTCAGGAGAATACTTCGTAGTATTGACCCGACCAGGGCCAGTTTAAATGATGCTAATGTTTTTCTACAATAAATCTGTAACCTGTAATATAATAGGTATTTTCTTTCTCAAGCCGCAGAACGGTTTTTTTCAATCATTGTAAATATTACCCAAATTGAGCGATTTGAAAAGGAAAATAGCTCAATCGATCAGGAAATTGTAAGCAATTCACAGTAAAACAGTTTCATTCCAAATATATTGCAATGTTTACGATTTACAATATAGATTTACAACTTTTTGTTGGTTCAAAAAAAAATGTTGAATACGCCCCAGTTGCGTGAGATAAAAATTTACCGAACTATTGTCGTTAAGAAACTTAAATGAAAAAATACATCATGAAAAGACCGGTGTTTATTAGCATGACTCCCAGATACCTATGGGGAAATTTTGTATTATTGTCCTAAATTCCTCCTTCTATGAAAAAACTTTTCTTACTTCTTACGATTCTAAAGCCCAACAACCCGGCTACGTATTGGTAATCCATGGCGGAGCGGGTAACATTACGCCTGTAAAAATTACTGCAGATAAGCAAATTTTGTATGAACAAAAACTCAGGGAAGCGCTTACTGCCGGTGAAAAAGTTCTGGCCAACGGAGGTTCTGCGCTTGATGCGGTTGTAGCAGCCGTTCAGCTAATGGAAGAATGCCCGCTGTTAGCAAACATAAAAATAAAAGATGCCACAGAGGTTTGGCAACCCAATATGACCCATTAGAAAATAGAAATTAACACAACTAAAAACTCAAGAAAACTGAAAACAATTAAAATTATTGTATTGGCTATAATTGCAATGACAGTTGCCATCATTGCTTGTAAAAAAGAACAAACTCCGAAAGACCAAGGGGCACAATTTGAGTATGAAGTTACATCAAAAATACCCTATGAGCAAATTCAGGTTAAAGACAAGGGTTTTAAAGGCTCTAACGGAAGTACCCAAATTCTGGTGTTCCAAAATATGGATGTGTTCAAGTTAACATTAGCTGATCTCGATAGACAGGTCAGAGAACTTGATAGCGTTTTCGTAACAACTTATAGCTATTTATGTGAGGACTCAATAAATGCAAAAGAAACAGAAATAGGTTTTGAAAAAAAACCCCTTGTTGATTTTGCGACATTCTTTACATAATTGATATATACTGCTTTGGCGAAGAGCCCTGAATGTTATATCAGAATGTTATTAGGAATGGAAATAGTTAAATACCAGTGTTGATTTCGCTTTTCCAATAGCAACTTCCAGTTCTTCAACCGAAGCCTGGCTGATGTTTTTCACAGATTTGAATTTGCGCAGCAAAATTTGTGAAGTTGCCGGCCCTATGCCTTCAATATCGCTAAGGCTCGTTTTTATGGTGCCTTTTTCACGGCGCTTGCGATGGTGGGTAATGCCAAAACGGTGGGCTTCGTCGCGCATTTGCTGTATAACCTTTAGTGATTCTGACTTTTTATCGAGATGAAGCGGTACCGGATCACCCGGGAAGTAAAGTTCTTCAAGTCGTTTGGCGATTCCAATAAGTTGAATTTTATCCTGAAGCCCGAGTTTTACTATACTGATCATGGCTGAACTTAGCTGGCCTTTTCCACCGTCAACAATTACAAGCTGGGGAAGCTCCTGCCCCTCCTCAATCATCCGGCTATAACGGCGGAAGACCACTTCTTCCATAGAAGCAAAATCATTCGGGCCTTCAACCGTTCTGATATTGAAATGACGGTAATCCTTCTTTTCCGGCCTGGCATTGCGAAATACGACCATGGCTGCTACCGGGAATGTGCCCTGAATGTTTGAATTATCGAAGCATTCCATGTGAACCGGTAATTCCTTTAACCCAAGGTCTTTCTTAATGGTGTCGAGAATGCGTTTGGTACGTCGTTCAGGGTCAACCAGCTCCTTTTGCCGTTGCTTGTCAAGCTGGTAGTATTTTGCATTGCGTTCCGACATTTCAAGCAATTGCTTTTTGTCGCCCCTTTGCGGCACAGTATAGGTTATTGATGGCAGTCTGAACTCTGGCATTAAAGGGACGATAATCTCAGTTGCGCCGCTGCTGAATCGTGGGTGGAGGTCAGCAATGGCCATGGTGAGAAGTTCTTCGGCTGTTTCATCCAGTTTCTTTTTCAATTCCACGGTATGCGACTGGATGATAGCGCCTGATGCCACTTTTATAAAATTGACATAAGCCGATTGCTCATCTTCGATAATGGAGAAAACATCGACGTTGTTGATGGCTGGATTTACAACCATCGATTTGCTTTGATACCGATCGAGCAGCTCTATCTTTTCCTTCACAATCTGAGCTTTTTCAAAGGCGAATGTTTCAGCATACTGTTTCATGGCCGTCGCCAACTGGTTTTTCACCATGCCGATGTTGCCTTTTATAATACTGCGGATTTCCCGAATAGTCTGAAGGTAATCCTCTTCGCTTTGAAGCCCTTCACACGGTCCAAGGCAGTTACCGATGTGGTATTCAAGACAGATCTTGAATTTCCCGGCTTTGATATTCTGTTTTGTCAGATTCAGATGGCAATTCCGCAAAGGGTAAAGTTGCCGGATCAGATCAAGCAATGTATTCATAAGCTTCACAGATGCGTATGGACCGAAATATTCGCTGCCGTCCTTTATCAGGTTACGGGTAGGGAATACCCTTGGGAAGGGTTCGTTTTTGATACAAATCCATGGATAGGTTTTGTCGTCCTTCAACATGATGTTGTAGCGTGGCTGATATTCTTTGATCAGGTTATTTTCCAGCAGCAGCGCATCCGACTCGGTTTCCACCGCAATCCATCGGATATCGGCAATCCTGGCAACCAATACCCTGACTTTGCCGGCAAGTGAAGTATCCTTATTGAAATACGAAAGAACCCTTTTCTTAAGGTTCTTGGCTTTGCCTATATAAATAATCTTCCCGTCCTTATCGAAATATTGATAAACCCCAGGGTTGGAAGGGAGGGTTTTGAGGATGGAGGAGTAGTCGGGCATAGGTATGGCTATGTAAAAAGTAAAAAGTAAAAAGTAAAAAGTAAAAAGTTTACATACTGGTCCAAAACTTAAAAATGCTCAATTGTTTAGTGGACTTGATTTTTTTCGACAAATTGCACCAGGAATTCTTTTGAGTTGATCGGATTCATCTATCAATTCATCCAATTAGACAGGCCTGTCTGAAATGTCGGTTGTTTGACCTAGCATCTCCAGCCAATAATTACTTTCGCGCATTTCTTTAAGTGAAATCTTAACTTTGTTTTTAAAATCTGCTGTTGAGCTTGCCCCTGACTTTCTTCATAATTGGCCCCGGCAGATGTGGCGCCTTAATTAATTGATTTTTAATGATTTTGTACTCAATAGACTTGTCCGGTTTCCTGCTCATTTTTATAACTGCAACAGCAAAACGTGTTAATCTATCAGGGAATCATACATCATAAGCGATTTTCCAATGGATCAATAATTATTTTTCACTTTGGAGTAAGGCTTTTCATGTTGTAACAAATCTACACTTTAGACTTTTTACTTTAGACTTTAGCCTTCTTCCCTCATGTGATTAAACCCTTGCGCCTCAATCGGATACAGACTTCCGCCGTTGCTGATCAGGTATTCGCCTTCGGCTTTTTCAAGCATGTGGCCGATAACGTGTATGCCTGGTATCGCTTTTACTTTTTCGAAATCGTTTACATCGATCGTAAACAGCAGTTCATAGTCTTCGCCACCGTTCATGGCGGCGGTGGTCGGATCCATTTTAAACTCTGTAGCTACATCAGCAGTCACGACATCAATAGGGATTTTGTTCTCGTAAATCCGGCATCCCAGACCCGAATCTTTTGCAATGTGAAGGATTTCACTGGCCAGGCCATCGGAGATATCAATCATCGCGGTTGGCTTAACACCCGCTTCCCTCAGTTTTAACAGCACATCAGCTCTTGCTTCGGGTTTCAACTGTCGTTCCAGCACGTAATCGTTTCCTTCAAGTTCCGGCTGCATCTCCGGATTGGCCTTGTAAACCTGTTTCTCACGCTCCAGCAACAACAGCCCGATGTAAGCGCCACCCAGGTCGCCGCTTACACAGATCAGATCATTTTCGCGGGCGGTGCTGCGATAAACCACATCCTCTTTTTTCGCCCGGCCAAGAACGGTCACCGATAAGAACAATCCTGAAACTGAGGAGGTGGTATCGCCACCCACCAGGTCAACCTTGTACTTTTCGCAAGCCAGGCGGATTCCGGCATATAACTCGTCGAGCGCCTCCACCGAGAAGCGGTTTGAAACGGATATTCCCACCAGCATTTGTGTGGCCGTGCCGTTCATGGCAACTATGTCAGAGATGTTTACCACAGCGGCTTTATAACCCAGATGCCTGAGCGGTGTGTAGGTAAGGTCGAAGTGGACCCCTTCTACAAGGAGATCTTTCGAAACGAGGGTAACATAGTCGCCCTGATCAATTACCGCTGCATCATCGCCAACACCTTTCAGGGTGCTGTTATTAAAGGTTTTCAGGCCGGTTGTCAGATGGTCGATCAGTCCGAATTCGCCGAGGGCAGATAGTTCGGTACGTTGTGTGGTACTGTTGTCAGTCATATTATAAATCAATTAAATCAGGGGTGTAAAGGTAAACAATATCGACAGGCTGGCTTCATTTTACAGTTTCCAGTGGAACATTCATCCTTTCCATAAGAGCTAACCTATGGAATGTGAAACCCCGGAATAATATGAATTTTGCGATTTTAAACATTTGATTCTGGGAGCAGTAGATAATAATCTAAAATATGCATCGACCCGGAGCATATTTCCGGCCTTCTTTTTCCTGAAACTTATCCACTTCCCGTTTGTTATGTTTTACCTGAGTTAAGAGATTTGAACGAAGTGAAAAAGCGCTTAACTCAGGTAAACCCCGATTTGGAAATTGTTGCAATTCACCAAAGCCTTGAATATATTTTATTTTGAATTGCTTACAATTGCCTGATCGATTGGGCGATGTTCTATTTCAAATCGCTCAATTTGGGTTTTAGCAAGTTTTAAGGTAGAAGGCTGTGGTGAATTTTGCTATGTATCAGCAATTTTGAAATCCGCGACGGTGTTCCCGGAAAGGCGAAATTTAGTATATTTGCCGGCTATCTTAATTTAAACCAATTAAGTACTTAAATAACCCTAAGGGAAATGGAAAAAGACCCTAACAACATACTTGAAGAAGTAACGCAGGGCGACTACAAATACGGTTTTTACACTGATATTGAAATGGATATGGCCCCGGTCGGGCTGAATGAAGATACCGTCAGGTTTATTTCTGCAAAAAAGAACGAACCTGAATGGCTGCTGCAATACAGACTGGATGCATACCACAAATGGCTGGGAATGACCGAGCCCAACTGGGCCCACCTGCATCATCCGCCCATAAATTATCAGGAGATCATCTATTATGCCGCCCCAAAAAGGAAGAAAGAGCTAACCAGCCTCGACGAAGTTGATCCGGAACTGATTGCTACATTTAACAAACTGGGAATATCACTCGACGAACAGAAGAAACTCAGCGGCGTTGCAGTCGATGCGGTTATCGATTCTGTTTCAGTAAAAACTACCTTCTCTGAAACACTTGAAAAACAGGGAATTATTTTCTGCTCTTTTAGCGATGCCGTGCAGAAAGTTCCTGACCTGGTGAAACAATACCTGGGAACTGTCGTACCCTCAGACGATAACTATTTCGCTGCGCTCAACTCAGCAGTTTTCAGCGATGGTTCGTTTTGCTACATCCCCAAAGGGGTGCGCTGCCCGATTGAACTTTCAACCTATTTTCGCATCAACGCTGCCAATACCGGCCAGTTTGAGCGCACACTGATCATTGGCGACGAGAATAGTTATGTAAGCTACATGGAAGGCTGCACTGCACCGATGCGCGATGAAAACCAGTTACATGCAGCCATTGTAGAGATTATTGCCCTGAAGGAAGCGGAAGTCAAGTATTCAACCGTTCAGAATTGGTACCCTGGCAATAAAAAGGGTGAAGGCGGTATCTATAATTTTGTTACCAAGCGTGGCATCTGTAAAGGGAACAATTCAAAAATTTCCTGGACACAGGTCGAAACCGGTTCGGCCATCACGTGGAAGTACCCAAGCGTGGTGCTGATGGGCGATCATTCAGTCGGCGAGTTCTATTCGGTTGCCGTTACCAATAACTACCAGCAGGCCGATACCGGCAGCAAGATGATCCATCTGGGCAAAAACACCAAAAGCACCATCATTTCTAAAGGGATATCAGCCGGATTCAGCAGCAACTCTTACCGCGGACTGGTTAAAATGACCAAACGGGCTGAAAACTCACGCAATTTCTCTCAATGCGATTCACTTTTGCTGGGCGACAGATGCGGAGCGCATACCTGGCCATATATAAAAACTGAGAATAAAAGTTCCATTGTTGAGCATGAAGCTACGACTTCGAAAATTTCCGATGATCAACTGTTTTATTGCAATCAGCGTGGCATCAGCACCGAAAGCGCCATTGGCCTGATCGTGAACGGATACGCCCGCGAAGTGCTGAAACAATTGCCCATGGAATTTGCCGTGGAAGCTCAGAAACTGCTTTCAATCAGCCTCGAAGGAAGCGTGGGTTAAACTTAAAGTCTAAAGTCTAAAGCAAAAAGTCTAAAGTAAAAGTAAACAGTAGGCATTAGAAATTAGAAATTAGAAATTGGAAATTTCTTCTTTCGCTAAAAGTTAAAGTCTAAAGTCTAAAGTTCAAATTAGGAAGCATTAGAAATTAGGCATGAGTCCCGATAGCTATCGGGATTAGAAATTAGAAATTAGAAATTTCTCCTTTCTTCAAAGGCTTCTCAAAAAAACTAAAAATAACCAAACAACACTATGCTTAGCATTAAAAATTTAAGGGTTTCGATCAACCATAAGGAAATTCTGAGAGGTATTAATCTGGAAGTAAAACCGGGTGAAGTCCATGCAATCATGGGCCCGAACGGTACTGGCAAAAGTACCCTGGCAGCGGTTATTGCCGGTCGCGACATCTATGATATCGACGAAGGTGAAATTCTCTACAAAGGGAAAAATCTGCTCGAAATGTCGATCGAGGACAGGGCCAGTGAAGGTATTTTTCTTGGCTTTCAGTATCCTGTGGAAATTCCCGGTGTCAGCATAACCAATTTCATGCGTACTGCGGTGAATGAACAACGCAGGTACCGCGGCCTCGATCCCATGCCGGCCAATGAATTTCTTGCAAAAATGGAAGAAAAGAAGAACCTGCTCGATATACAGGCAAAACTGGCAAACCGTTCGGTAAACGAAGGTTTTTCGGGTGGCGAAAAGAAGAAAAACGAAATTTTCCAGATGGCCATGCTGGAACCAAGCCTTGCCATCCTTGATGAAACCGATTCAGGTCTCGATATTGATGCACTGAAGATCGTGGCCAACGGGGTCAATAAACTCCGCAGACAAGACAATGCATTTGTCGTAATAACCCATTATCAACGGCTGCTTGAATACATTGTACCCGACATTGTACATGTGCTTTACGATGGACGGATTGTACGCACGGGTGGAAAGGAACTGGCCATTGAACTTGAGGAAAAGGGCTATGAATGGATCAGGGCAGAACTGGTTTAAGCCTGCATTAATGAATTGACAATTATGGACGGAACAATCACAACCAACTATAACACCAAAGATGCATTGCTGAAGCTCTGGAATGGGAACAGCGCCCGCATCGGACGAAACGACAGTGCCCGGATTGCTGATCTAAGGAAAGAGGGCATTGCTGTTTTTGAAAAAATGGGATTTCCGCATACCAAAATGGAAAAATGGCGGAACACCGACCTGAGCAAGGTACTCAATCATGATTTTTCGTTTCCGTTTGAACCTGATGCCCGCGAAGTTGATCTTGAGGAGGTATTCAAATGCGATGTCCCTGGTTTCGATACGTACATGGTAGCTCAACTAAACGGCTCGTTTATCGATCGGGGGAAAGTCCTCTCACAGGCCGGACAGGGAGTGGTGGTATGCAGTTTAAAAGATGCATTCATTAAATATCCTGAACTTATTGAAGCGCATTTTGGGAAGTATGCCCCGGTAGCCGGAAACAGCCTGACCGCCGTGAATACCGCTTTTGCCCGTGATGGTGTATTTATCTGCGTCCCCGATAATATCGAAGTTACAGAAACGGTGCAGATGGTTAACCTGATCAATGCCACCAATGGCGTGTTTCTACAAACCCGTAATCTGGTGGTTCTGGGAAAGAACAGCAGCCTTCGTCTGGTTCAGTGCGACGATTCAGTTGACGATCAGGTGGGGTTCATTAATTCGGTGACCGAAATGGTGCTGGCCGATAACGCCAGGCTTGACCATTACAAACTTCAGAACAAAAACGACCGCTCTGCTTTAATCAACAATATCTACTTTCACCTGGAGGCTGGTGCAAATCTTTCGACCAATGCCATCAGCCTGAACGGGGGCCTTATCAGAAATGAAGCCAATGTATTGCTGAATGGCCGGGGTGCCCATGCCGATATTCTGGGTGTATATCTGATGGACCGCAACCAGCATATTGACAACCAGGTTTTTGTGGATCATGCACAACCAGACTGTACCAGCAACGAGATGTTCAAAGGCATCCTGGATGATCATGCGAGTGGTGTTTTCAACGGACATATCCTTGTCCGCCAGGATGCGCAACGCACCAATGCCTATCAGAACAATAAAAACATACTGATTTCCGATAAAGCCGTGATCGATACCAGGCCTTTTCTGGAGATTTACGCCGATGATGTAAAGTGCAGCCACGGAGCCACCGTCGGGCAACTCGACAGCGAAGCCATGTTCTATCTGCGGTCGCGGGGAATCAGCATGGAAAATGCCCGTATGTTGCTGATGTATGCTTTTGCTGCAGAAATAGTCAACAAGATATCAATTCCCCAGCTTCGGTTAAGGATTGATGATCTGGTCAAAAAACGCCTCAGAGGTGAACTTTCCATTTGCGAACAGTGTGTGCTTCATTGCAATGCCAAAGAGCAGAAAGTAGCTTTTGAGATCGATATGAGCAGGATCTGATTTCGGATTTCGGATTTTGGATTTTGGATTTCAGATTTCGGATTTTAGAAATTAGAAATTAGAAATTATTGTCTCATTTTAACGCCCCTCGTCCCTGATAAAAAATGAATACAAAGCAGGAATTATTTTCATTAACAGTGGATATCGAAAAGATCAGATCAGATTTTCCGATTCTGAGCCGCAAGGTTCATAACATACCATTGGTTTATTTTGACAACGCTGCAACAACCCAAAAACCTCAGGTTGTTATTGATGCCCTGATTAATTACTACACCAACATGAATTCCAATGTTCATCGCGGTGTACATTACCTTAGCCAGGAAGCAACTTCAGCCTTTGAAGAAGTCAGGGTTAAGATCGGGAAGTTTATTAATGCAAAGCATACGCATGAAATCATCTATACCCGGGGATGCACCGAATCCATCAACCTGGTAGCCGGCAGTTGGGGCAGGGCGAATCTTAAAGAAGGGGATGAGATACTCATATCTGCACTGGAGCACCATTCCAATATCGTACCCTGGCAAATGGTTTGTGGGGAGATGGGTGCAAAGCTCACCGTATGCCCCATTCTCGAAAATGGCGCGCTGGATATGACAGCTCTTGACGAACTCATGACAGCAAGGACTAAACTACTTGCCATTACGCATATCTCCAATGCGCTGGGCACCATCAATCCTGTAAAAGAAATTACACAGAAGGCGCACACAAAGGGCATTTTGGTGTTAATTGACGGCGCGCAGGCACTGTCGCACATGAAGGTGGATGTACAGGATATCGGATGCGACTTTTATACCTTTTCGGCGCATAAAGTATATGGACCAATGGGTATTGGCGGCCTTTACGGGAAGGAAGAAATACTGAACGCAATGCCACCTTATCAGGGTGGTGGTGAGATGATCAAGAGTGTTACATTTGAGAAAACCACTTACAACGAGTTGCCATTCAAGTTTGAAGCCGGTACGCCCAATGTAGGAGATGCCATTGCATTCGGAGTTGCACTTGACTATATCAGCAACCTGGGGCTGGATTGGATCGCAGCCCGGGAATACGAATTACTTCAATATGCAACGGAACGCCTGAATAGCGATCCCCTGATTAAAATCATTGGTGATGCTCCTGAAAAGGCCAGCCTGATCTCATTCATCATTGATAAAATCCACCCATACGATGCGGGTACCATCATTGACCAGTTCGGCATAGCTGTGAGAACGGGATCACACTGCACCCAGCCGTTGATGGATAGCCTTGGAATTCCCGGTACCATCAGGGCTTCCTTTGCATTTTACAATACCAAAGAAGAAATTGACCGGTTGATGGAAGCCATTGCAAAAGTTGAAGAACTTTTTCTTTAAATTCGTGACTGAAAAACTGTGAAAATGATAAAGATTGAGGAGAGCACCAGTAACATTGTCAGTGAGTTTGACAATTTCGATGACTGGATGGATAAATACAACTATCTCATTGAGTTGGGTAAGTCACTGCCATTGATCGACGAAAAGCACAAAATTGAAAGCAATCTGATTGAAGGTTGTCAGTCGAGGGTATGGCTGCATGCTGAATTTGACGGCACAAATATCCGTTTCACTGCCGACAGCGATGCCGTAATCACCAAAGGAATTGCCAACCTGCTGATCAGAGCCTATTCAGATCATACACCCCAGGAAATTCTTGATTCTTCCACCGAATTTCTGAATGAAATTGGACTCACCCAGCATTTATCACCGACCCGATCGAATGGGTTGCTTTCGATGATCAAGCAGATTAAGTTGTATGCATTGGCTTTTAAGACGAAACAGGCCCTGGGGTAAACGAGTGATGGATGATTGGATTTCGGATTTCGGATTTCGGAATAGCGGATTAGCAGATTAACGGATTAGCGGATTTCGGATTCGTGGATTAGCAGATTAGCGGATTAGCGGATTAGCGGATTTCGGATTTCGGATTAGTGGATTAGCAGATTAGCAGATTAGCGGATTAGCGGATTTCGGATTTCGGATTTCGGATTTCGGATTAGTGGATTAGCGGATTAGCGGATTTCGGATTTCGGATTTTTCAATACTCACTAATTCTGACTTCTTACTTCGGTCCCTGAGCTCTCGGTTGGTGAGCTCTCGGTTGGTGAGCTCTTGCCGAACCATGTCGAACCATGTCGAAGGGCTGACTTCAGATTTCGGATTTCGGATTAGTGGATTAGTTGATTAGCGGATTTCGGAGCTTTAAACTTTGAGCATTAAACTTTGAGCTTTAAACTTTTTAGAGATGATGGATCACGAAAAAACATTGTTGCTCGGCAACCAGGTAATAGAACGCCTCAAACGGGTGTTCGATCCCGAAATTCCGGTCAATATCTACGACCTTGGCCTGATTTATAACATCAGTATTGATGGCGATTCAGTAGCGCACATTACCATGACGCTGACAGCGCCGAATTGCCCGGTGGCAGAATCGTTGCCGGTTGAGGTAAAGGATTCGGTAAAAGAAATTCAGGGCATCAGTGATTGTGTCGTTGAATTGACCTTTGAACCACCCTGGGACAAGGATATGATGTCGGAAGAGGCCATGTTGGATCTGGGATTTTTATAAATCAGGCATCCTTTTTATACGATCGCTATTTCCACGGTAAAACGGCAGCAGGGCTTTTGACCTTATTATTTATTAATGACCTAGTAACTAAAAGGCCTCACTCTCCTCTTTTTACCTTATTTTTTCTTTCAACCCTTATTCAGCAGGCTTCATTTCTGTATTGGCAAGATGCCTAATTCAAATCACTTATTATAGAAATCCTGAATCGCCTCCACAATATAATCAATTTCGGAGTCGGTAAGGGCAAAGTAAAACGGCAGCCGGATCAGGGTAGAAGCATACCTGTCGCAATTCGGAAGTTGCCTGCCATCGTGCTTTGACTGGTAATAGGGCGATGAATGCAGGCTAAGATAGTGAAATACAGCGTGAATCCCACGATTCAGCAAATGTGCGAGCAATTGTTTGCGTTCGTGAGAAGATGTTGTTAATATATAAAACAAGTGACCATTGTGACTTGCATACTTAGGAACATAAGGTAGTTGCAGACAATCTTTGCCGGCGATAGCCGTAAGGCGATCAAAGTATTTCTGCCAGATTTCCTTTCTTTTTTGCTGTATTGCATCAAGATGTTCGAGTTGTCCGAAAAGAAATGCTGCTGTCAACTCATTCGGGAGGTAGGAACTGCCCAGTCCAACCCATTCGTATTTTTCAACTTCGCCCCGGGCAAAAGCTGCCCGGTTGGTACCTTTTTCCCAGGTAATCTCAGCTTTTTCGATAAGTTTCGGGTCGTTCACCACCAGCATGCCCCCTTCACCAGAGGTAATGTTCTTGGTTTCGTGGAATGAGAAAGCACCGAGCACGCCAATACTTCCTAAAGGCTTCTCTTTGTAATATGAATCAATTCCCTGGGCAGCATCTTCCACAATAGGGATTCCATGCCGGTTGGCTACCAGTATAACCTTATCCATATCGCAGGCAATGCCTCCATAATGAACCACCACGATGGCGCGGGTTTTGGATGTGATAAGGCTTTCAATCAGTGAAGCATCAATATTCGGGTTGGAAGGGCCACTGTCGGCAAACAAGATATTGGCTCCTCTGAGCATAAAAGCATTGGCGGTCGAAACAAAGGTATAAGAAGGCATAATTACCTCATCACCGGGTTGAATATCCAGTAGCAGGGCGGCCATTTCCAGCGCATCTGAACAACTGGTGGTCAGCAATGTCTTTTGAAACCCATACCGTTTCTCGAAAAACTGCTGACAATCGCGGGTGTAAAAACCGTTACCGGAAAGCTTGCCCTTTATGGCGGCCTGTGAAATATGAAAGGCTTCGCGTCCGGTAAAGTGCGGCTTATTAAATGGAATTTTCATGCCTGCTGTTTTTCAGATTGCTAAAATAATCATTTCCCATCCTTATCATGGCAAATTGCTCATTTTAGAAATACAAATGTGTATTCTGAAAAGACAAATTGGATGCTATAAAATTGCAAATGAGCTTTTTAATATGAGCCTGCTCCGAAAAGTCAATAAAAAAGAATAGACACCCAGTCTCCAAGACACCAATTTGCGTAGAATATAGCATATCAACATATTGAAATTGGTGTCTGCCAGTTGGCGGATGGTGTTTTTAGGGCTTGGTGTCAAATAATTAGTTTTAGGAGTGGACTCAAATATGGAAGTTAAGTGAAATTCATCATGAATCCGGATGTTTGGATTGCACATGTTATTTATGGCGCTATATTTGCAAGGGGCTTTACATTCAATTTTCATTTGAAGTTAAACCAACACTAAATCACACAAATTATGAAATTCAGTGTCTTTTGCCTGTCATTTCTCCTTTCATTTACAGTCGTTTTCGCCCAGGTAAGCAAGTCGTCAACCCAGGAAACAGCGCCTGCCAAATCGGGCGTTGTGGTAAAAAAATCAACACCGGCTGTAAGTACCGAAAAATCACCTGCAAAACAGGTTGCCCCTTCAAGTCTTAAGAAACCGGTTACCCCGGTGAGAGCGGGCAAGGCTTCCAATGCCAGGCCTAATAAAACTCCGGTTGCTACAACCAAAGATATTTCAGGTTACTGGCTAACGGCAAACAAGGCAAACATTATTCAGTTTTACCAGGTTGGAAATGTTTATCATGGGAAAATTGTCTGGACGAGGAATAAAGATAAAAACGGAAAACCATTAACCGATGTCAATAACCCGGACAAAACAAAAAGGAAAAACCCGATTGTTGGCACACAAATGGTTTCCAACCTTCGTTATAATCCCAGAACAGGGAATTACGAGGGTGGAAAAGCATATATGCCACAAACAGGGAAAACTTATGATTGCAAAGCGAAACTTATTAAAGATAACAATTCCATTGAGGTTACTGCTATGTACGGAATGTCGCTAATGAGCAAAACGCTTACCTGGTCAAGAACAAAGGGGGTTCCATCAAAATAACAGGATAAATGCTTTATGGATAAAATAACAAGCCACTGGTAACTTAACCAGTGGTTTTTCGATTTAATTTGCATTAAATCATATTAGTAAAATGGGTTACCAGCAATGGATTATATTTGCCACACTTTATTGCATTGAATGGAAAAGCATCCTCAAATCCCGGTTTTCTTTATCATAGGCAGGCCGCGTACCGGAACCACCCTGCTTCAATCATTGTTCGATGCCCATCCCAATGTTATGATTCCCTGGGAGTGCCAGTTTGTGCTTAATCTGTATCCGGCTTACGGAAATATCAACCAATGGACACAGCAACAACTTATCAGCTTCTACGATGACCTGGTGAAACAGTGGCAGTTCAGTTCATGGAACATCGACCACGAAAAGCTGAAAACCTCCCTGCTGGCCTGTGAAGGGGAACGTACTTACCGGGAAATTTGCCAGGTGGTTTATCTGAATTACATTTCATTGTACCCCAAGCAAAAGGTGAGCATCATTGGTGATAAAAATCATGGTTATACCATTTATACTGAACGTTTACGCAAAATATTCCCTGAAGCCAGATTTATCTATGTGTTGCGTGACTACCGCGATAATTTCGACTCTGTAAAGAGGGTGGATTTTGAAGTTCCCATAGTTTCACTGGTTGTTTATAAGTGGAAGTATTTTTTTGAAAAAGCACTGGCAGCAAGTAAAAAATATCCCGATGCCTTTCTTTTTCTCCGCTACGAGGATCTCGTTACCGAACCGGAACTCTATTTTCGCAAGGTTTCTGATTTTTTGGGCATTCTTTATCTGCCCGAAGTTTTTGACTTCTATAAAATGAAAAGCAGGGCAGAGGAAACCTATCCCACGGAAGTGCTCGAGAAGCACCACAAAAGTCTGTTTAACCCGATCAACACCAGCAGGCTTGGACTTTGGAAGAAGTCGATGAACGAAACACAAGTCCGGATTGCCGATCAGGTAGCCGGTGAATATGCTGACATGGCAGGGTATGAAAGAAAATACAGAGATTTTAGCCTTTGGATTGCCATACTTGCCCTTCCGGGAGTTTGCTATGCCAGGAGCATTTACTTTTTAACATACATAATCGACCGGTTTCCCTACCATTTACGCGAAAAAATCCTGAGCAAAGGCCCGTTGATGATTGCAAAACTATTTACCGGTTTTTCCCGCAGAAAGCCCTGATTCGAGCTTCTTCATATCTTCTGCAAATTGCCTGGTGAAAAGATCTGATCCTTTTATGTTCAGATGATCGGGATCGAAGAAGTATTCAGGATGGTCGAAAAACAGGCCATGGTAATCGAAAAGACCTCTGAATACTGAATAATGCGATGCTATTGCATTGACCTCAGAAAAAAGTTTGTCTGTGGGCACTATCTTCATCTCTTCTTCATTAAACTCCCTGGTCATAGGGTATCGGACCATAAGTACCTTCACGTTGTTCGCCTGACAAAGTTGCAGGATTTTCTCAAAGTAAACTTTAATCGTTTTGTCAAAATAGACATCTTTTGAGAGGAAGAGATTTGCTTTGTCCCAGGCTAATTTCTGTTTATTCTTTTCAGTCGAGAAGTTCCGGTAATCCCTGTGCGGCCGGTAGCCATTGTGCATCTCCAGTGTTTTTATTTTAATTCTGTAGAGAATTGATAGCTGAACGTCCTTGTAATTGCCCGCATAGGAGAAAAACCGGCCTTCCAGCCATTTGGTCAGTATGGAGCGGTCACCCTTTATCCTGGCCAGTTCCGGATAGTTTATATAATCAATCCAGTACGAGTTGTATTCGTAGCGGTCGGCAATTTTGGGTCCATAGGTTGAAATGTCGGCCTGCAGAATTAAATATTCCGGTTTCTTCCCTGTCTTTTCAAGGATGTGTTTCAGTTTGTAATACGACTGAATGTAATTTTCGCTGGGTGAACCATAGTTGAAACTTTTCTCCAGGATGTAGGTGTTGATGCAGTTGTGCGAATTGCCAAGAGCGAGGTATTTCAGGGTATCGTTGTAGGCTGCAAACTGTTCGTCCATCCTTCGGTTCAGGATGTTGTGCACCGAAAAAGCCTTAAACGATTGATCCAATACAAAGTTGACCGCCACAAGCAGGGCAGTGAACAGTATCAATCGTTTGGCTAACCGGGCTGTCATAGTAGTTTCAAAACTGAAAATAAATAAACTTCTCCTGATGCAACACGCCAAACAGAAGGATAAAAAATACGAATCCCAGATACAGACTCCATCTGACTGCTACAGGCCGGCGGGCAGTGAGCGAAATCAGGTTGTATTTTGCATGCAGATGTTCGGCAATCAGCAGCAGAGCGACCATCAGCAAGCCGAAAACAACTTCAAGGTTTTTCAGTATGGCATTTACCGATTCAGCGGTATTGCTGAAATCGACGGCATTTGATAACATCTGCAGGCTGTTGCTGAGACTGCTGGCTCTGAAAAAGAAAAGTGAAAACACCACCATTCCAAACATGTATCCAATACCAAGTGTGTTTTTTATTACCGGGTGTTTGCTGATTCCGGTTAATTCATGAAACCTGGCAATTGGTTTTTCAGTAATGGTTTCAAGTACCAGCATCAATCCATGAAATGCACCAAAGATCACGAAAGTCCAGGCAGCACCATGCCAGAGACCCATCAGCAGAAAGGTGATGATAAGGTTGCGGAAGATTTTTGACTGTACAATTTTCTTGTTTTTGATGTAGGGCAATGAATAGAGCAGGTAATCGCGGAACCAGGTGGT
>JBBQIQ010000082.1:0-18297 GCA_038325075.1 Bacteroidales bacterium
TTGAAGCTTGCGCAATGGCTTTGTCTGCTGCTTTTGCTGCCTTAGAAAGAAATGAGCCAAAAAATGATTTTGCCATGATAGATTATTTTAAAGATTTAAATTTGTTTAGAACTTTCAAATATTCATCAAAGTCAACATTACTATTTTTCTTTCCACTCCCATTATAGTAAAGAACATTGAGACCTAATGTGGCATCAACATTCAGCCCAGCGTAAGTACCTTTACCATCCTTATAAAAAGCAACGTTGTCTACATAGCCAACAAAAATATACCTTTCCTCCAGAAATGTTACGGCTGCGTCAACATTACCTGTTGTATTAGCTAGCATAACATCTGCTGAAGTCATTGCATTGCTTGTGAACATGTACATTATATATCTTACATTGGCGTTTTCACCATTGTATAATAATGCCGTTGAAGTTTCTGATTTTAATGCACGGGTTTCTTTGCCTTTAACATAGCTCATTAATTGACCATAAACATAAAATGGCTCCTTGTATAATAAGCTTCTTGCAGTAACATGAACGATACATTCAGCAGATAAGTTGGTGCCAGATGTTTTTACAGTGATTTTAGAATCTCCAATCCTAACTCCTGTTACCAAGCCTGCCGTTGAAACTTTTGCGACATTACTGTCTGCTGTGCTCCAAGTGCAAGTTTGATTAGGAGTTACAACTAATTGAGATGTAGAATTGTGTTGTAGAGTAATGTCTGTCTTGTCTAAATTAATAGATGGGTCTTCGTCCTTTTTACAAGATACAATTTGAAGAAGAACAGCAAGAATGATAAGTGTAATTTTTGTTTTCATAACAGTTAGGTTTTATAGTGTTTGTTTATGTTAATCATAATAGTTCCAATATTCTAGATACTCTCAATTTTGTTGTGTTTTTTTAGGGTTGCGCATAACTAGTAAATATCACCACAAACTTACTACTTTTCAGCGTTTTTATCCTCCACCTTTCTTTTCTCTCTTTTATCCAAAAATCCATGTTTCGGGCATTTGCTTTTTCCCGTTACCGGATTGCAAAACAGCCCTTTACATTACTGGATATTGAACAGAAAACTAATCCCGGGCAGCCTCTGTAAAGGTTCGTTTAACGCCTGAATAGTCTATTTCCTTTTTATCGGTAATAAAGTTGATAAGCGCTTGTGCTGTTGTGGTGTAAAGTGTCTGGCCCGGGTCTTTATGATCGAATTCGTAACTGCTGACAATATAGCTGCTTAAACCAGTGGCAAACACACGGCTGTCGTCAACTTTTGAGCCATCGGGCAGAGTAAGCCTTACTTCTTTGGCTGTGCCATCGCCGCCTGTGATCACTGTATAGGCCATGCCTGAAACCTGAAGGTCAATCACCTTTTCACGGTTAAACGAATTGAGAATAAGCGATTTGATCTCCGCTACACTCAGGTTGAGTAAGATAATCTCATTCCCGAACGGGTCAAGTTTATACATGTCTTTGATGGTTATATTACCCTGGGGCAGATTATCTATTCTGATTCCACCGGTGTTTTGAAAAGCAATTTCAACTGCTTCAAGGGAACACATGCCATCGGTCATTATGCTTCCAAGTTCATCGCTGCCTGAGACATCGTTCAATGCCTGGCCAATTACCCTGTTCAGCTCTTTGTTGTCGTTGTAACGATCGACCATTTTCAGCACTGTGGTATCAGTCTCAGGGTAGTTAACCACGCTGATGGCTTCGGCTTTTTTCGAAACAATTTTTCCCTCAACCAGGTTCAGGGTAACCTTAGAAATGTATTTCACGCCCGATCCGGCCTGCATAACCAGAACATTGTTGTACTCAACCGGACTGGAAACAAGGGTGTGCGAATGCCCCCCGAGAATTACATCTAATTCACCAAACTGCTCAGCAAGTAACACGTCTGTTTCGAAACCAAGGTGGGTGAGACCGATAAAAATATTGCAACTGTCGCGGAGGTTACGGTATTCCATTATTTTTTGAAGTCCGTCGGTAAAAGTGATTCCCTGCAGTTTTGAAGGATGGGAATCGGGCAGCCCGGCTTCATTTAATTGTATAACGCCGACAAAAGCTATTTTCAGGCCATTTTTCAGGGTAAGGATTTTATAAGGGTCGGGATGCAGTCCATCAGGGTCTGCCGATTGCAGATTGGCACTGATGAGCGGGAAACGGGCCTGTTCAATCCGTTTTTTCAGAATCTCCTGTCCATAATCAAATTCGTGGTTCCCGATGGTTCCAATATTAAACCCAACCGTATTCATGAGTTCTATCATCGGGAATCCTTTGTCAGGATACTGGTCAACCACCGGGTTGCCGGTAAACATATCACCGGCCGACACCAGCAGCACATATTCGTTTTCATGCCTGATATTGTCAACCAGGGCTTTTAGTTTCGGAAAGTTGTCGATTTTGGCATGCATGTCATTGCATGAAATTACAACAACCGTTGTGGTATCTTTTCCTGTAAATGCTGCAGCAATGCCATAATTCAGAAAAAAACAGAACAGTGCCGGTAAAATAAATCTATTCATAATTGCTTGTATTTGCAGGTTCAACAATAAATAAATGATTGTCAGGCGATAAGCTACCATCGGGTTCAATCAGGTTGCCATAGCGGTCTTTGATGAGAGGCAAGGGTTCGGGTGCAGTGGTATGCCGTGATTTGTAATAGGCATGTATCGCATCCACCGCTTTAGCACCGGTAAAAATCCTGATGCTTTTATCATTCACAAAAACTCTCATTTTGTATGCACTCAAAAGGTCTGTCAATATTACAAAAATTAATTATGCAGCGGGTATCTTCCTCGAAAAAGGAATATTTTGTTTAATATATTTTGAAATAGATTGAACAATAATTCTGCTTCAAGGTTTAGTGTTCGTAATCTGACGTAAAGTTTACATAGTTGTTCACAAATATTTTCAAATGTCGGATAGTGAACCTTTTGAATTACATAATTTTGCAACTTTCTGCATGCTAACCGGCAGACCTGACAGAAGATAGTGCCAATCACTAAACAATGAATGAAACTAAACTGATTTCCGGGTTTTCAAAGCTGTCGAAAGAGCAGAAGATCAGGCTTATAGCCTCTAATTCCGATGATCCTGCGTCAGCCGAAGCCGAACTGAAAAGGTTCTGGAACAGCGATCCGGCAGTTCAGAAACAATTTGATGAATTCAGTGAAAACACGCTGACCAATTATTATTTCCCCTACGGAATTGTTCCCAATGTACTGATCAATGGCAAGCTTCACCTTGTACCTATGGTGATTGAAGAGAGCTCGGTTATAGCGGCCGCATCAAAAAGTGCCAAATACTGGGCGGGTAAAGGTGGCTTTCACAGCGAAGTCATTTCGACGACCAAGATAGGCCAGGTACATTTTATCTGGGATGGCGATATCAGAACGCTTCAGCATTACTTTCCGCAACTGAAACACATTCTGCTGGCAAGAACCAAAATTATTACGGCCAGTATGGAAGCCCGCGGTGGGGGTGTGCTTGAAATGGAAATCATTGATATGACGAAAGAACTGGCCGGTTATTACCAGCTTAAAGTTACCTTCGACACACGGGATTCTATGGGCGCCAATTTCATTAATTCCTGTCTTGAAGAATACGCGGACGGACTCAGGGAATTCGTTAATGAAAGTGGCCTTTTTTCCGCCGGCACGCTCAGGGTAATTATGTCAATTTTATCGAATTACACGCCTGAATGCCTGGTAAAAACCTGGGTGGAATGTGATGTAGCCGATCTGGAAGATGTGGATGATTCAATGAGTGCAGAAGAATTTGTGTGGAAATTTGAAAAGGCTGTCAGCATAGCAAATGTGGATGTTCACAGGGCAGTTACACACAACAAGGGTATTTTCAATGGAATTGATTCTGTTGCGCTTGCTACCGGTAATGATTTCAGGGCTATTGAGGCCTGTGGTCATGCCTGGGCTTCCCGCGATGGTAAATACCGCAGCCTGAGTGAGGTAAAGATTGAGAACGGACGATTTATTTTCAGCCTTACCATTCCCATGGCCATCGGTACGGTTGGCGGGCTTACTTCTTTGCATCCGATGGCAAAGTTTTCGCTCGAACTGCTCCACAATCCGGGAGCACCCGAATTGATGCAGATTGCTTCAACTATGGGGTTGGCAAACAACTTCAGCGCCATCAAAACGCTGACAACCAAAGGCATTCAGTTGGGGCACATGAAAATGCACCTGCTTAATATTCTGAATGTTTACAAAGCCACTGAAATAGAAAAAATTGCGGCCATAGAGTATTTTAAAAATCACAAGGTATCGCACAATGTGGTTGCCTCTTTTATGCAATCCATCAGAAACGGTCATTCAAAAAGCTGACCATGCGCCCTCCCTTGTCAATTCACGCCAACGGTAAAATTCTCCTTACAGGAGAATACCTGGTTATGGAAGGCGCTGTCGCTTTGGCGGTCCCGCTTAAGGTTGGACAGGAATTTACCCTTGCAAAAGGCGAAAAAGAAGGTGTTCTTGCATGGGAGGCTTACGATACCGACGGACAATGGTTCAGGGGGGTATTTTCACTTCCCGGCCTTACGGTTCTGGAATCAACGGATGATGCAATTGCCCGGAAACTCGAAAGGCTCCTGCTGGCTGCCCGTTCGCTTAACAGGAGTTTCCTTTCCGATGGAAGTGGTTTAAAAGCAGTTACCCGGCTTTCTTTTAACCGGAACTGGGGTTTTGGAAGCAGTTCGACACTGATTTCAATTGTTGCCCGGTGGGCAGGCATTCAGCCAGTGGAGCTGCATCGTTTGGTATCAAAGGGTTCCGGCTACGATGTTGCCTGTAGTGTTGCTGAATCGCCTGTTTTCTTTAAAATTCAGGACAACAGGCATGAGATGACATCAGTTGATTTCGATCCACCATTTGCAGAAAATATGTTTCTGGTTTACCTGGGAAACAAACAATATTCCGATACCGAAGTTGAGAATTTCAGTCAACAATCAGGGGGCGATTTAAGCCGGCAAATCCAAAGGATAAGTGAAATCTCCCATCAACTGTCGAAAGAAAACAACCTGGAATCATTTATGAATTTGCTCTCAGAACATGAAAATATTATCGCTGGGATTCTTGGCCGGGAATCGGTGAAAGATATGCTATTTTCTGATTTTAAAGGGGTTGTAAAGTCATTGGGGGCCTGGGGTGGCGATTTTGTTTTGGCAGTCAGCACTTTAGGCGAAGCTTATATCAGGGATTACTTCATCAGTAAATCACTATTAACATTGTTGCATTATAGCAGTGTTGCCCTTGTGTTCAACAAAAAAGTAATTAAAACTGTTTAAAACAGGAATCAGATGAATTCGGCAGATGCACTTTCAAACGGGATTTTAGCATGTTGGGAAAGCCCTTCCAACATTGCCCTCGTTAAGTATTGGGGTAAAAAGGGAAATCAGATTCCTGCAAATGCCTCATTGAGCATCACCCTTAGTGAAGCCTATACCTTAACGCGCATCAGGGCTACAACGGCTACTTACGGAACAGGGCCGGTGGTGGTTTTCCGCTTCGAAGGCGAGTTGAATGAGGCGTTCGGGATCAGAATCGAATCTTTTATCAGGTCGGTGATGCCGCACTTTTCATTTCCCAAAGACATAACCTTTGAGATTGAAAGCGGCAACAATTTCCCTCATTCGGCGGGCATTGCCTCTTCGGCTTCGGCCATGAGTGCACTTTCCCTTTGCCTTTGCTCTATCGAGAGCAGGATTACCGGAGAACCTGAAGATACGAAAGCATTCCTGCAAAAGGCATCGTTTATTTCAAGGATTGGATCGGGTAGTGCCTGCCGCTCTGTTTACGGAGGATTTGCAGTGTGGGGCAAGCATCAGGCAGTTGAAGGCTCTGACGATGAATTTGCAGTTCCCCTTCCGTTTGAGCTTCCTCCGATATTCTCGGGTATCCGTGATACCATTCTGATTGTTGACCCGGGGCAGAAAAAAATATCAAGCAGTGTTGGCCATAATCTTATGAAAGGGCATGCTTATGCCAATGCAAGATTTAACCAGGCAACCTCTAATCTCACTACCTTGCTGCTTGCTTTACGACAGGGGGATTGGGAAACATTTGCCATGATTACTGAAAACGAGGCTCTTAGTCTTCATGCTATGATGATGGCCTCAAGACCGGGTTATCTGCTTATGCAACCCAACTCTTTGAAAATCATTGATAAAGTAACTGAATTCCGGAAACAAACCGGGGCATCTGTTTGTTTTACACTCGATGCCGGACCCAATATACATTTGCTTTATCCTGAAAAGGAAGCTAAAGAAATTGAACCATTGATTGATCAATTAAAAGAGTATTGCCATAATGAAACCGCTATTGAAGATAAAACAGGAGGCGGGCCAATTAAACTAAACTGTAAATAACATGAAAAACAGATCAGGGATTTTTTATGCAAAAATCCTTCTATTTGGTGAATACAGCATATTGTGCGATTCGATGGGGCTTACCATCCCTTATACGCACTTCAGGGGTGAATTGAGCTTTATCAGAGACGATAAATATACCGACTACGATTTTGCCGTAAGTTCTAACAAATTGCTCCGCGAGTATTCTGCCTACATCCGTAAGATAAAGGATGAAGGAACATTACTCTGCAATTTTGATGTAGATGCTTTTGAACACGACATCAACCATTCGCTCTATTTTGAATCAACCATACCCCAGGGTTATGGCATCGGCAGTTCGGGCGCTTTGGTGGCTGCGCTTTACGAAAAATATGTTGTAGGGCATATCTCACAATCAAAGAGAATTTCCAAGGAAGAAATCCTTAGTCTAAAGCAGATATTTGCCCAACTGGAATCATACTTTCATGGAACCAGTTCAGGAATGGACCCGCTTAACTGCTATGTGAAACATCCCTTGCTGATCCATAATAAAAAAGACATCTGCATGGTGGGCATACCCCGTAACAAGCACGATGAAAAAGGAGCAATATTTCTTATCAATACGGGTAATCCCGGGAAAACAGGCCCTTTGGTTAATCTTTTCCTTGATAAGTGCAAATTAGATGATTTTATGAGCCGTGTGCGTCAGGAGATGATCCCGCTGAACGATGCCTGTATCAAAAGCCTGATAAAGGGCGAAACCAAAAAGTTCTTCTCCAGTCTTAAAGAACTATCGGGATTCTTATACGAAAATCTTTCGCCGATGATTCCTGAAACATTTAAGAAAATCTGGCGTTACGGTCTTGAATCACAATCATTCTACCTGAAACTCTGCGGTTCCGGCGGTGGCGGGTTTCTGCTGGGGTTTACCGATGATTTTGAGAAAGCTAAAATGGAACTCCGCACATTGAATGTAGAAATTATACCCGTTTACAAGAGCCTTCAGGAAACGTTATAAACCGGAAAGCTTTTAACGCTCAGGTTGTTTAAGAATAAAAATTTTTAACGGGGCCGGATTCTGATTCAGCCCCGTTGTTTGTTTCCTGAAATTCGGTGATGTTTCAGTTGCCTGGCTCGCTTTGATTTTCTGGTAGGATATTTTATTATCTTAGTCACCCGATTGCTTCAGGTGGCAATTTGAATTGACATTTACTGTTTTGAAGGGCAGGCGTTGAACAATATTGACAATCATTCCCATTGTAAAATCCAAATGATAGTTTTCCAATGAACATAGAATCAGGATCATTTTCAGTTACCGGCCAAATTGTTGATGTTGTCAAAGGCCTTATTTTTCCCGGAAGGATTGAGATTTCAGAAGGGTTGATATCATCCGTCACCCGGATTGAGGATACCGTAGGGCCTTATATTTTGCCTGGATTAATTGATGCGCATGTTCACATTGAAAGCTCCATGTTGCTGCCCTCTGAATTTGCACGGCTCGCGGTGGTTCACGGAACAACGGCCACCGTTTCCGATCCGCACGAAATTGCCAATGTGCTTGGAAAAGAAGGCATAAAATTTATGATCCGCAACGGGAATAAGGTTCCTTTCCGGTTTTTCTTTGGTGCCCCGTCCTGTGTACCTGCTACTCCGTTTGAAACTTCCGGCGCTGTTATTGGCCCCGAAGATGTTGACGCAATTCTTGCATGGCCCGAGATTAAATATCTTTCCGAGATGATGAATTTTCCAGGGGTGCTTAACGGCGACCCCGGTGTAATGGCAAAACTGGCCTCAGCCAGGAAATATGGCAAGCCGGTTGACGGTCATGCTCCCGGCCTGGATGGGCCGGATGCACTGGCTTATGCAAACGCCGGTATTTCAACCGATCACGAATGTTTCACCATTGACGAGGCCATTGACAAGATTAAGGCCGGCATGAAAATACTGATCCGCGAAGGGAGCGCTGCCCGGAATTTTGACGAACTTGTACCGCTGATTGCTGATTATCCTGAAATGATTATGTTTTGCTCCGATGATAAGCATCCGGATGACCTGGTCAGAGGACATGTTAATCTGCTGATAAAACGCGCTCTGAAAGCCGGCTATCCTTTTATGGATATTGTAAGGGCCAGTACCCTCAATCCGGTTCGGCATTATAACCTTGATTCAGGTCTTTTACAGATTGGCGATACAGCCGACTTCATCCTGGTTGACCACCCCGAAAGTTTCAACATCCTGGCAACTTATGTAAACGGGCATAAGGTGGCAGAGAATGGCAAAACCCTCATAGATCATATTGACGAACAGGCTGTTAATCTGTTCAATGCCCGAAAGATTACGGAGTCTGACCTCGCGGTCATTGCATTATCTGAAGGAATAAAAGTTCAACAGGCGCTTGAGGGCCAGTTGATTACCATAAAGAAGCTTTTCAGGGCAAAAACCGAAAACGGGCTGGTTGTCAGCGACACAGAGAAGGATGTGCTGAAAATGATGGTTATGAACCGCTATAATCCTGCCGATCCCGCGATTGATTTTGTAAGCGGTTTCGGTTTTAAAAGGGGCGCCATTGCTTCAACCGTGGCGCACGACAGTCATAATATTATTGCAGTGGGGGTTGATGATGAATCAATGGTAAAGGCTGTAAACTTATTGGTGGATATAAAAGGCGGAATTTCTTTTGTTGATGGCGACGAATCCAGGGTACTCCCTTTGCCGGTAGCCGGGCTGATGTCTGACAAAGATGGTTATGAGGTTGCAAAACGTTACAGCGAAATAAATCAACAGGTTATGAAACTTGGTTCATTGTTTGAAGCCCCTTTTATGACCCTCTCATTCATGGCTTTATTGGTCATTCCGGCCTTAAAACTGAGCGATAAGGGCATCTTTGACGGAACCACTTTTAGTTTTACAACACTGTTCGAATAAATAAAGTTACATACGTTATATATATTGATACAAATATTTATGTAACTTTGCTGGAAATACATAAAACTTAATGCATCATGGCAAAAGAAATCGTTTTAGACATAGTTAAGCTTGAGGCTGCCGCCAGCAAATTACGTGCAATTGCCCATCCAATGAGGATAGCGATTATAGATTTGCTCAACGAAAAGAAAAAGCTCAGCGTAACTGATATCTATGAATACCTGAAGATTGAACAGGCTGCCGCTTCGCACCATCTCAACATCCTGAAAAGCAAAGGAGTTCTGATTTCCAAAAGAGAAGGCAAGCAGATACACTATTCGGTTAAATCCTCATCGATCGTCGAAATTATTCAGTGTATCGACAAATGTAACGGATAAAAATCCGGGTTCTTAAGATTTTTGCAAGGATATTTCAATGATAATCCGGAAGGATGGCCTGTGGTCATTTTTCCGGATTGTTTGTTTTAGCAATGATTAAATATGCCTGAAAAGCAAAAATCTACGGATTTCCCGGAGGTGGTATTGTCCAGTCTTCCTCAAGGGTCCAGTTGGCCCGAAGTTCGAACTCTTTTGTATGATAATTCACATATTCCGGCTGCCGCTTCTTTAGGTAGTTGCCGGTATCCCATCGCCCGTTACGGTTGGCATCGTAGATCACTTTTAACCTGTACTTGCCAGGTCTCAGATATTTGAATTCCAGTATAGTGTTTTCACTGATAATCTGCTGGTCAAGAATCTTCTCCTTATCACCCAGCAATTGAATAATGTAGTTGGCACCTGGTTCCGGCAGGGAAGCCGCAATTTTCAGGAATGAGGTCTCCGCTTCCGTATAGGCCGCAAACTTAAAGCCTGTGCTGTCGCTGTAATGGCCATATATTCCTGAAAAGGCACTGTCGTATAGTGTTAGCTGGTAAGTTGCCCCTTCTTTCCAGGGGTATTTTATCAGAAGGCGGGTTTTAATGGAATCCTCAAAGACAAATTCAGGTTTTAAAAGTGTTGAATCGGTTTTCAAAAGGACTTTCATAAAATCGTAACTGGTCAATGGCTCGGCAAAGTTTATGATCATTGGCCTGTCGGGCCTGATTTTGGAAGATATCAGGTTGTGCTTCAGGCCAAGTGTTGGGTTGGTCTCCGTTTCCTTTGGTTTGTTCCTGCCAATGTTTATCTCGCGCGGCTTAAGCGACAATTCAACGGTATCGTTGGTATAGCCTGAGTCGGCAACGATTATTTTCAAACTGTCAGATCCGGGCGATGGTATCCAAACTGTCAGCGTATCGCGGGTTTTGTTGTATCCTGTAATATTCCAGTCGCCGGTTAAAGCGGGCTCCAGGGCGGTGAGTTTCAGATTTCTGACCGGAAATCTGAAGATAATTGAAAGAACATTTTCCCGCGCCAGCGTACTCTTTACCAGTTTCTGAACCGAGTCGGTTTCCCTGAAATGCCTGAGCGTGTGAGTGATGGTTTTGCTTATTCCGGCTTTTAAACTATCAACTGAAGTGCTGTCTGTTTCTTTTGGTTTTACAACCGGAATTAAAGGGCGGACCAGGGTATCGATAAATGCAATTTCCTCATTCGGCAGATTGTACATGTAATCGGCGTTGATATCGGTAAGGGCGAACATCAGGTATCTGCCATCGCGCAGGTTGTTCAGGTTAAATTCGCCCGATTCGCCTGAACGTGCCAGGTAATACGGCCTTGTTTTATAAGGAACTGAGTCGTAAACCGAATCATACAACATCACAAAAGCGCCTTTTACAGGCTGGTTGGTAAAGGCGTTCAGGAGCTTCCCGCCCATCGTGAGGGAATCGAGTATGGGCCCGGTTGAGAAGGTGAACTGATACCCTGCCAGGGGATTGCTTTCGGTAAGGTCAACAATGGAATTTCCAAAAAAGAAATTATAAGTGGTATTGGGCCGAAGGGGCTCCTGCAACTTCATGATCAGGTTCTTCCCCCTGGTAGTAAATTCCGGCTGTTTGGCTAAGGGCGGAGAAACAACCAGTTGTGTACTTATGTCCTTAAGGGTAACAAACTCACTCAAAGTCAGCACGACCTTGTCGCCGCTGAAGTTTACACTCTGGTTGGCCGGCTCCGATTTTATGATTTCAGGAGGAGTGGTGTCCTTTGGCCCGCCGGTAGGTGAACCCGGGTTGGCACAGGAGGCCAGCACCAGTACGACGGCAAAAAAAAGTCTTTGAAGAAGAGTTTTATGTAAAGAAAAAAAGTCCATAACCGGGATTGCTGATGCAAAGATGGGGATTTTTAGGATAACGGGTTCTATTGCTCTAAAGTTAGTCAGTCAATAATGATTTATTATATTTGTTATCGGTTCTGATGTCAGTGCTCCCTTATACTGCACCTGATAATGGCAAAATATCTGCACCTTTATGTTTTGTACAAAATCAAACCGAGGTGTTCAATTTTTAACCAAACTATATCAACACGCGATGAAAAATAAAATAATGCTGATGATCATGCTGCTGATTTCTTCAATCTTCTCAGTGTATTCCCAGTCAAAAACAAAGATTGAACTAAAGGATAACTGGTACTACCTTAACGGGCAGAAGTTTTTTATTAAAGCAATCGGTTATGAGATTGGCGCCCGGCCGGGACAACATCCTTACGAGGGTATGAGGAATGACGATCTGGATTTAATGAAGTTTGATCTTAAAGTGATCAAAGAAGGAGGGTACAATACCATCAGAACCTGGAGTGAATTTTCTGAAGCTCAATTAAAACTTGTTCAGGAATCGGGTCTGAAACTGATTATGGGATTGGAAGTTGATCCTGAGGGAAATTATGGTGACCCTGCATTTGTTGAAGAAAGTATTGAAAAAGTAAAAAAGGTAACGGCTTATGCAAAGAAATATGATTGCATCATCACCTACCTGGTTATCAATGAGCCGCAGACAGATCATATCCACAAGGTTACAGGAAAAGCGTTTGTTGATCTGATGAAAACCCTGATTGATAATTTACATAGCGAACATCCGGGAATCCCGGTAACACTTTCGGCAAATGCGATGATCAGTGATTATATGGATGAAAGTTATTTTGATGTTTATGCATACAATTGTTACGATCATTCAGAAGCCCAGACGGCTACCATGGGTTTTAAGGATTACATCAAAGGTTTAAATGAACTCAATGGTTTAAATAAACCCTTTATAACCACCGAATTTGGCTATTCGGTTTCGCATAAAGGATTTGGCCGTTATGGTGGCAACACGCTCAAACAACAAAGTGACGGACTTATTTCCAATTACCGCGACCTTATTGATGCCGGGGCTGTGGGGATGTGCCCTTTTTATTATGCCGATGGCTGGTGGAAAGGCGGCGATAAAAACAGTCACAGTCTGGACCAGCCGGAAGAATGGTTTGGGTTCTGGGGTTACAGCGATATGAATGATAAATATGGTTCGCCCCGCCCTGTATGGTTTGCCATGCGCGATTACATGAAAGGATTGGTTATCAGCCCCAAAAATAACTCAATTCACATCGGCACTTCTATACCTTTGGAGCTATATAATGATAAGGATATAAAAAAAGTGACGGTAAAATTTCTTGATAAAGTTATCTATTCGATGAACATAATCAGTGAAGGCTATTTTGCCGATCAAATAAGTATTGATCCGGTTGGAATAGATGATATGGAGCTTGCTTTCGAATTTTATGGTAAAGACAATAAAATCATTAAAAACGAATCCATCCAGATTCTGGCCTCAAAAACAGCATTCGAATTGCCCAAACTGACCATTGAAGTTACGCCCGGTAAAGATTTAAATGATGGTAAAATAGCCGGCATAAAAACCAAAATAGAAACCAAAGAAAATTTCAAATTACCTGGCGATCTTAAAGTAAGCTATAATGCGCATCTTGGTTGGGAAGTCGGGCCACAGGCATCCGTTTCAATGAAAGACCAATCAGATAAAAAAATAATTACCTCCGAAAATTTCTTCCCTATACCTGAGAATTGCTGGGTTGTTAATGCATCGGCAGGCATTTCCGTTCAATATGGTAAGTTTATCTTTCGCATCCACGACCAAAAAATAATTTTCAGGGGCAACTGGGCCGATGAAGTGGGCCGTAAGTAATAGATGGCCTGAAGCCAGTGGCATTAAGTTAAGGAATCAGAATCTAAAAAGATTATTCCCCTGGGTTTGTTGTTTTTGCCAAACCCGCCCTATAGCCCGCCTGACCGGACGGGCAAGGACGAACCTACACAGGGTTTGATAATATTTATGCAGCCTCTAAACTGGTTTACCGACGAAAAAGACTTACATCTTACTTGTTTTACTCCTGCAGTTTATCAGTGGCTTAAAATGTTTCGCGCAGGTGAACATCGGTTCCGGCGTTGAGCATTGTTCTCACAAAGCGGGATCAGCGATCAACTGTATGTCTGCTTCGCATCCACCCGTTGCCTGCTGAAATCCTTGTTTTGGTGGATTATTGGGATAAAGATAGCGGTTTTGTCTTCCCCGCAAAAAGCATCAGAAGTACCGAAGGTTACAATAAAATGGTTTTTCATTGCTTTAGCATTTAAGTTAGCATCTGTTTCCATGCGGCCTGAATTTTTATTTTTAGTTTTCCTGTATTTATTTCTTCTTCGTGTTCGGGCGTAATGATGGTAGCATCAAAGCAGTTGAGAACTTCCGAGGCTTCGGATAACCCGGCAATTTCACGTTTCAGGGTGTCGTTATCATTTATATTCCAGCATGCCTGTATTAACTTCACGGGCTTATCGCGGTCGAAGAGCACAAAATCACATTCCTTTTTCCCTTTATAGAAATACAATCCCCGTTGAAAAGGCATCTGTCTGCGAAGCCAGAGGAATGTCGTATTCTCAAATAATTTTCCATAATCATCATGGTAAGAATAATTCAGGGCGTTTACCATCCCGTTATCAATAAAATAAATTTTCTTTTCGGTGGCCAGTTCTGTTTTCAACAATGAATAGGATAGCTTTGGCAAACGCTGGGTAAAGTAAATTGCTTCGAGTTGTTCGGCAAATTCGTACAACATGTTTTTATCGGTTTTCAGGCCTGCCGATTTTATTTCATTATATATCTTATTGATGGAAGTGGGTTTGCTTAAATTTGACAGCAAGCGTTTCACAAAGTAGTTGAGAACCGGAAGGTTACGCACGTTATACCGTTCTACTACATCTTTGTATAGCATTACATAATAATATTCCTGTAATATATTTTCATAAAAGTTGTAGTCGTTCAAAACAAGCTCCGGGAATCCGCCTTTAAGCAAAAACTGATAAAAACCATTTATCAGTTTTGCCTTGTTCTCGTTGATGTAATAGTTGGTTTTCAGTTCTTTAAAAGCACAATATTCTTTAAAACCCAGGGGAAACACTTCAAATTGGATGGTCCTACCTCTTAATGAAGTAGCTATTTCGGTAGCCAGCAATTTGGAATTGGAGCCTGAGATAAAAATATTTTTGGTTACGTTGTCATATATTCTTCTCACAAACTGCTCCCATCCATCAGCCATCTGTATTTCATCAAAGAATATATAAGTATTCTCCTGCAATATTCCGGGGAACAACTCGCGGTAAGCCTGCAGGATCAAATCAAATTCACCGGCAGTCAAATGCAGTCGCTCATCATCAAAGTTTAAAAAGAGGATATTTTCAGGTTTTGTTACTTTCTTTTTTACCAGTTGATTTACGGTATCATAGAGCATGTAGGTTTTCCCGCAACGGCGCACACCGCAGACCGAAATTATTTTGCCTGAATTTGTGGGAATAACCATATCGCGCGGTATGGAAGCAAGCGGGATGCTTTGCTGAAACCCGAGAATCAGTGATTTTAATAATACTTTCTTTTCATTCATGATAAATAAATGATATATTTCCGATATTTACGGACAAAAGTAATAATATATTTCCGAAATTGCAAGAAATAAATTATTCAAATTTCAACGAACTTGTTTCTATAAAAATTAATCAGCTAACCTCCTGTCATACCAAGTCAACCGGTAGCAACTATTTAAAAAAATCTTGCCGGAATAACAATATTCCACTATTGAGTCAACTCCAAAAACAAATTATATGACACCAAGCCACAAAAACACTATCCACCAGATGGCGGACACCAATTTTAATATGTTGATATACAATATTATGCGTAAATTGGTGTCTTGGCCCCGCCGCGGCGGGGTGTTAGATTCGGCCATTGAAAAACTCAAAGCAGGCTCATCATTTTAGAAAGACCTTATAGATCAATGAGATACCTATTTGTAGATGAGTCCTGGGAAGATTATTTATATTGGCAAAAGACTGACAAAAAAATTGTATCGAAAATAAATGATTTGTTAAACGACATTTCACGAAATCCTTTTTCGGGTATAGGAAAACCAGAGCCATTGAAGCATAAGTATAAAGGATATTGGTCGCATAGAATTAATGGTGAACATAGATTGATTTATAAAGTGAAAGACGATGGAATATTAATTGCGAAATGCGGATTTCATTATGACTGAATATGAATAAAAACAGTTGCTAATAAATAGAACTACGAGCGCTCAGCAATGCCAGCCCCGGCTTTTCGGGAACCCAATGATTATTCCCGTTGCCATTGGGGCATAAGGCATTTATATAATAAATAGATTTAGATGAGATGATTTCCAGGATAGAAGGAAAGAAGAAAAGTGGTAAGTTTGTGTTGTAATTAACGACTTGTGGCTAATTGTATAAAAACAAATCCATTCAGAAAAATTCTTTGAAAAATGTATCTAATTAGATACCTTTGTAGAAAAATTGCCAATGCCAACGATCGACTTCTTCAACGGAATCAAAATCTGTGTGTATAACGGAGATCATCGCCCACCACATATACACGCACAATATAACGAATTCGAGATATTAGTTCAGATTGAAGATGGAGCGATCTATGCAGGTGATTTACCTAACAAACAATTGAAGCTTGTTTTCGATTGGTTATCAGGTAATTCAGATTGGGCTTTGGAAGTGTTTTATGAACTTAATCCGCAATTAAAATGAGACAGAAAATCAAAATACCTAGAATTTTAAAAATTAATTGGATTAAAGACTTATCCATTTCAGTGGTTTTCAACAATGGAGAATCCAGAATAGTCGATTTTAGAAAACTTCTCGGTGAAATTGGAATCGACAAGAATTCACCGGCAAATATTCTCTACAATCAATCTGAATTTGAGAAGGTTGAACTCGTTGGTAATACTTTGTCATGGTCAAATGTAGAGCAATACATTACCATGAGAAATTGGGAAAAGCGAAGTGTTCCATTTGAAATTGGTGCTGACATATTGTTAAAATACAGTCATCCGGAAAAAATGGATTTGATGATTAAAATTGGAAGGTTGGTTCGTGAAGCTAGAATAAAAGCAGGAATGACCCAACAAGAATTGGCGTTGATAAGTGGAACATCCAGAACGTATATATCAAGAATTGAGAATGACCGTTCGGATATTGAACTTGCTACTTTGAGTAAAATAATAGAGACAGGCTTGGGTAGAAGATTGGAAATTACTGTCAAGTAAAAAACAACTTGCCGCTAATAAGTAAGACTTAAGCATCTCGCCGGGAAAAGAAAAACCCTGCCGGGGAGTTTAGGCTGGGGAGACAATGTTTAATGCGACTGTCTCCGTAAGAAAATGGGCAGTGGTTTAAGTAAATGGTGAACTATATCGATCTGCTCCCGTAATTTGGCGATTAAAATTTAGGGTTTATTTTTAGAGGTTTCTTATTGCTGTCTTAGCAATAATGATTTAACCTTCGCTGCGGAAGGGGCCACTATTCGACTGATTTTTCATGATAAATAGATTTAGATGAGATGATTTCCAGGATAGAAGGAAAGAAGAAAAGTGGTAAGTTTGTGTTGTTATATGTGAGTTGTGTGCTATTGTAAAAAAAGACCGTGCATAAAATGAAAAGACTTTTTGATATTACATTTTCGCTGATTGCATTATTAATATTTGGACTACCAATTATAATAATTTCATTAATTATTGTGTTTAAAGAAAGACATAGTATAATTTTTAAACAGGAACGTATTGGATTAAAAGGGAAACCGTTTATGATAATGAAATTTCAAACCATGATTGACGAAGTACCAACAAAAACTGGAATAGTTCTACGCAAAACAGGTTTGGACGAGATTCCACAGTTTTTTAATGTTTTAAAAGGAGAAATGAGTATTGTAGGTCCGAGAGCATTAACTAATCACGATATAAAAAGATTAAAATGGGATGGAACTTATCATTCAATAAGGTGGTCTGTTAAACCCGGAATTTCAGGTTTTGCTCAAATATATGGCGGACAAAACAAAAAAACATCATGGTTTTGGGATAAAAAATATACTGAAAACTCAAATTTATTAACCGATTTAGGAATAATCCTAGTTTCATTTTCAATGAACCTTTTCGGCAAGACAAGAATTCGCAATGTTATATGGTCAAATAAGAATTTAAAATAAATGAAGGTTAAACTTATACTGCCATCTTTAACTGAAGCGAAAAGTGCATTTTGGAGACCAATTAAATATTCTTTATTTCCACCTCTTGGATTAGCTACCTTAGCTGCATTTCTTGATAGTGACGATGAAATAGATTTACAAGACCAACATGTGGAAAAATTAAATCTTGACGATATACCTGATTTAGTTTTAATTCAAGTTTATATTACAAATGCGAAAAGAGCATATTCTATTGCAAAACAATATAGAGATAGAGGAATATTTGTAGCTCTTGGTGGATTGCATGTAACAGCGATACCAGAAGAGGCTGAAAATTATGCAGACACAATTTTTATTGGACCAGCCGAGCAGACATTTCCCGACTTTTTAAAGGATTTTAAAACAAAAAGAACAAAGAAAAGATATATTTCAACTAATGGTCGTACAATTCAAAACATCCCACCTGTCCGTAGAGATTTGATTAAACGTGAGAAGTACCTTGTTCCAAACTCTTTGGTAATGTCACGAGGTTGTCCGCATCATTGTAATTTTTGCTATAAAGACGCTTTTTTTCATGGAGGAATTTCATTTTATACTCAAAG
>JBBQIQ010000083.1:0-18264 GCA_038325075.1 Bacteroidales bacterium
GCGAATGGAATTCACAATGATGAGTTTCCATCGGCCGGCATTGTGACTGGCATTGGTGTGATTCATGGCCGCGAAGCCATGATTGTGGCCAACGATGCAACCGTTAAAGGCGGGACCTATATCGAGGAAACCATTAAAAAGCATGTGCGGGCGCAGGAGATTGCCATGGAAAACCATTTACCCTGTGTGTATATGGTTGACTCGGGTGGGGTTTTTCTTCCTGACCAGTCCAGGGTTTTTCCCGATAAGTATGATTTTGGCCGCTTTTTCTTTAACCAGGCACGCATGTCGGCCGAAGGCATTCCGCAGATTGCGATTGTAATGGGATCGTGCACAGCAGGAGGCGCTTATGTGCCCGCCATGAGCGACGAAACCATCATCGTCCGCAACCAGGGAACCATTTTTATCGGAGGCCCGCCATTGGTCAAAGCAGCCACCGGTGAAGAAGTGACAGCCGAAGAACTGGGTGGTGCCGAGGTACATACTTCCATTTCGGGGGTAGCCGATCATCTGGCCGAAAACGATCAGCATGCCATCCGCATCTGCCGCGATATTTTCAGGACGTTTAAACCAGCCAGCCGGCAGCCACTGGATCTTCAACCCATCGAAGAACCATATTACAATCCCGAAGAATTATATGGCATTGCACCGCTTGACCTCCGAAAGCCGGTTGACTCCAAAGAGATTATTGCCCGTATTGTTGATGGTAGCCGTTTTCATGAATTCAAGGCGCGTTACGCCCCTACCCTCACCACGGGATTTGCCCATATTATGGGATTTCCGGTTGGCATACTCGCCAACAATGGCGTACTTTTCGGTGAAACCGCTCTGAAAGGTGCACACTTTATTGAATTGTGTACTTCGCGGAATGTTCCTATCCTGTTTTTGCAGAACATTACAGGCTTTATCGTTGGCCGCGAATACGAGCGCCGCGGCATCGCCCGCGATGGTGCCAAACTGGTTCATGCGGTGGCCAATGCCCGGGTGCCGAAGTTTACTGTTGTTTTCGGAGGATCTTTTGGCGCCGGTAATTACGCCATGGCTGGCCGGGCTTACGAACCCCGATTGCTTTTTATGTGGCCCAATTCCAAAATTTCGGTCATGGGTGGCGAGCAGGCCGCCGGCGTGCTGATCACTGTTAAAGAAGAGCAACTGAAAGCCAAAGGCAAAATCCTCCCCGATGATGAACGTGAAGCCCTTCGCCAGTCTATCCTGACAAAGTACGAAGAAGAAGGCTCGGCTTATTATAGCACCGCCCGCCTTTGGGATGATGGCATCATTGATCCCGTGGATACACGAAAGATTCTGGCTATGGGAATTTCGGCCTCGATGAATAAACATTGGGAAGAGACGAGGTATGGGGTGTTTAGGATGTAGACGGAGGTCAGAGGTCGGAGGTCAGAGGTCGGAGGTCAGCCCTTCGACAAGAGCTCAGGGACCGAGGTCAGAGGTAAGAGGTAAGAAGTAAGAGGTAAGAAGTAAGAAGTAAGAGGTAAAAAGTAAGAAGTAAGAGGTAAGAGGTATGAAATAAGGGGGTAGAGGGTAGAGGTTTGTCAATTGGAGATATTTGAAGTTTAAACCACAACAAGTTAAATTGATTGATTTTATGGAAAATTCGTATAACCCAATTAAAGCATTTACAGATCTTGAGGTATATCAATTAGCACATAAACTGGCTATGAATATTTTTTGGATAACGGGGAATTTTCCTTCAGAGGAACGGTATTCTCTCACTGATCAGATAAGGAGATCTTCCAGATCAGTAGCTGGAAATATTGCTGAAGGCTGGGGAAAAAGGAAATATCCACTTTCTTTTAAGAAGCAATTAGTCGATGCGAATGGTTCGCTGGAAGAAACCAAATCCTGGCTTATGTTTGCCCGTGACTGCAAATACATTTCTATGGAACAATTTGATGCGCTTTTCATAGAATACGAAACTTTAGGAGGTAAACTTTGGCGGCTTGAAGAAAGGTGGAAGTAATACCTCTCTTACTTTTTATTTATTTCTTACTTCTTATTTCTTACCTCTTACTTCACTCATTCAGAAAACAAATCATGAACACAAAATTCAACACCTTAGAAATCCAAATCACGAATCAAACCGCAACCATTTGGCTTAACCGGCCTGATATTCGCAACGCCTTTAACGAAGTGATGATCGGCGAGCTGATCAAAGCCATGAATGAAGTGTCTGCAATGCAGGATGTGCGGGTGATTGTGATGCGCGGGCGTGGCAAGTCATTTTGCGCAGGTGCCGATCTTAACTGGATGCGGGATGTGGCAACTTATAGTTATGAACAGAATCTGAAGGAAAGCCTGCAACTTTCGGATTGCTTTTACACCATTTATAATTGTCCGAAACCTACGATTGCTGTGGTTCACGGGGCAGCCATTGGTGGTGCCAACGGACTGCTATCGGCCTGCGATATGGCTATTTGTGATGATGAAACAGTATTTTCACTTTCGGAAGTTAAAATCGGGATTGTCCCGGCGTGCATCTCTCCATACGTAATCAAACGTGTGGGCGAATTCGGTGCCCGCGAACTTATGCTGACCGGTCGGCGTATAAATGGAAAAGAAGCCGAACATTTCAGGTTAGTGAATAAATCGCTGCCGGCCGCGGAACTGAATGCTTATCTTGCCGACCTGATTGCCCTGCTGATGAGCAGTGGCCCAAAGGCAATGACCCAATGCAAAACCCTGATTGACGACGTATCCAACAAAATTACACTCGAAGAAGCACTTGAATATACTGCTAAAATGATTGCCGAAATAAGGGCATCCGAGGAAGGGCAGGAGGGGATGGCGGCTTTCCTGGAGAAACGAAAAGCTAAATGGAATTAATTGCGGATTGCGGATTGCGGATTTCAGATTGCAGATTTCAGATTGCGGATTGCAGAATTCGGATTGCAGATTGCAGAATTCGGATTGCTGAATTCGGATTACAGAATTCGGATTTGGGCTGCGGATTTTTTGAATAATAACATGAGATTGCAGATTGCAGTCCCGCACGTGCGGGATCGGATTACAGAATTCGGATTCGGGCTGCGGATTTTTTGAATAATAACATGAGTTTGTTTTTTTGATTTTTAGAATCATTAATTTCTTGAATTATGGATAAATATGAAATGCAACGTAGAATGATGAATCTTACAATTGCAGTGATTAAACTTACCCGGGCATTTCCATTTAACCAGGAAAGCAAGGTGATTACTTATCAAATAATAAAATCCGCATCCTCTACCGCTGCAAATTACCGCGCAGCATGCAGAGCAAAATCCACTAAAGATTTTATTGCTAAAATGGTTATTGTGGAGGAAGAATGTGATGAAACAGCATTCTGGCTGGAGTTAATCAAGTCAATTGATCTTGCTGGCATTGAAAATATTGAACCTTTACTAAAAGAAGCTTCTGAAATAACTGCCATGACAGTAAGATCAATCAAAACTGCACGAAATTCTTTAATTGAAAAAGTGGACAAGAAAAAGACCGGTGAAATGGCATCAGGTTTTGATCAGGAATAATCCTATTATTGTTTTTTAATCAAAAATCTGAAATACCATCGCCGGTGGCGGGGTAAGCAAAATCCGAAATCCGAAATCCGAAATTCTATGAAACTCCTGGTAGCCAACCGTGGCGAAATCGCCCTCCGCATTCAACGCACAGCCCGAAAAATGGGCATCAGCACTGTGGCTGTTTACTCAAAATACGATGCTGAATCGAAGCATGTGCTGAATGCTGACGAATCGGTATTGCTTCCGGGTGAGAGCCTGGCCGAAACATATCTGAATATTGATGCGATCATCGATGCTGCGAAAAAAACAGGGGCTACCGCCATTCATCCGGGTTATGGTTTTTTATCGGAAAACCCTTTGTTCTCTGAAGCCTGCGAACGCGAAGGAATTGTGTTTGTAGGACCTTCTGCCGATTCTGTCAGGGCAATGGGCAACAAGATTGCCGCCAGGGAAGTCGCGGTAAAACTTGGCGTTCCGCTTACTTCCGGAGTTACCGGATCGCCGCATGAACTGTTAAAGAATCATGTCGAAGTCGGTTTTCCGATGCTGATTAAGGCGGCGGCAGGTGGTGGTGGAAAGGGAATGCGCATTGTCAGAACTGAAGAGGAACTGGCTGCCGCCCTGGAGACCACGGCACGTGAAGCCCTCAACTACTTTGGCGATGAAACGATTTACATAGAAAAGTTCATTGAAGGGCCCCGACATATTGAAGTTCAGGTGTTAGGCGACAAACATGGCAATATGCTGCATCTGTTTGAACGGGAATGTTCTGCCCAGCGCCGTCATCAAAAGATAGTTGAGGAGGCGCCCTCGCCCACCCTTACGCCCGAAGTCCGCAAAAAAATGGGCGAATCGGCCGTGGCGCTGGCCTCTTCCATAGGATACTACAGCGCCGGAACCATCGAATTCCTTGTGGATAAGGACCTGAACTATTACTTCCTTGAAATGAACACCCGCATTCAGGTTGAGCATCCGGTAACGGAAATGACCACAGGTGTTGATCTGATTGAAGAACAACTGCGCATTGCAGTTGGTGAACCGCTCCGGATTAAACAGGAAGACCTCAGACAAAATGGTCACGCCATAGAATGCCGTATTTATGCTGAGGACCCTTCCAATAATTTTATGCCATCTCCCGGTTTCATCAGTCTTTATCACGAACCAGCCGGACAGCATATCCGTGTTGACAGCATGGAGATTGAAGGCAGCGGACAAATTCATTCTTTTTTTGATCCGATGATCGGCAAACTGATCACCTGGGGCGAAACCCGGGAGGAGGCGCGGCAACGCATGATTGCAGCGCTTGAGAATTACGCTGTTCAGGGCATACGCACCAATATTTCATTCCTCACCGGCATCGTGCAGCACCCTTCTTTTATCGGAAACGCCATCACCACAAGATATATAGATGACCACCTTGAAGAACTGGTTGAATTCAGCCATCAGTTGAAAGCGGAAATCCCGGCTGAAATACCGTTGATTTCAGGCTTTCTGCATAGCCTTTCAGTTAACCGGAAAGCAAGCGGGAATATCTGGCAAACCATCGGTTACTGGCGACATTTACAGGAGCCTTCGGCGCTGCTTGATGGAAAGGAAAACAACATCCGGATATTGGATCATAAGGAGAATCGGTTGAAATATGAGTTGGGCGGAAATCCTGGCGAAGCAATGCTCACCAAAATAAATCAACAGTCAAAACTATGCCTGAACGGTGTGAGCCATTCCGTTTATGTGGGGCAAGACGAAAAGGGCCGTTTTCCGGTGACCTGTAAAGGGTTTGAATTTACGGTAGAGCGTCCCGATATGTCCGGGCCTGAAAATGTGTCTTTCGCTGAAACAGTCGCTATGAACATTGACCCGGGTAACATTGTTTCACCTATGCCGGGCAGGGTACTCAAAATCAATGTGTCGGAGGGAGATGAGGTAAAGAAGGGTCAGGTGCTGATGGTAGTGGAAGCCATGAAGATGGAGAACAATATCCTGAGCCCGAAAGACGGTGTGGTGGACAAATTACTGGTAAAACCAGGCGAGATGGTAGATGGAAGTGCGAAACTTCTTCACCTCAGGTAGGCTTTTATGAGAACTGTCAGATTATCAAAACACTATAAACATGGACTTTAACATTAGCGAAGAGCACCGCATGATCCGTGAATCCGTTCGCAGTTTTGCTGAACGTGAGATCAGGCCTGTGGCAAGGGAACTCGACGAAGAAGCCGAGTTTTCAACAGATTTAACCCGCAAAATGGGTGAACTCGGATTGTTTGGCATCTATCTTCCGGCAAAGTATGGGGGGCATGATATGGACTATCTGGCCTATATCATCGCGGTGGAAGAACTGGCCAGGGTAGATGGCTCGCAGGCGGCAACCCTGGCAGCACATAACTCCCTGGGTGTGGGGCCATTGTATTACTATGGCACAGAGGAGCAAAAAATGAAGTATCTGCCACAACTATGCAGCGGCGATGCTTTATGGGCTTTTGGTTTAACGGAACCGGATGCCGGTTCCGATTCACGCGGTACAAAAACCCGTGCCACGCTTGAAAACGGTGAATGGGTTATTAATGGTTCAAAAATATTCATCACCAACGGCTCAGCATATATTTCAATAGGTGCCACCGTGCAGGCTGTTACCGGTGAAAAGCAAGGGAAAAAGGAGTTCACCACAATTCTTGTGGATAAGGATACACCTGGCTTTTCACGTCAAACCATGCATGGCAAAATGATGTGGCGGGCTTCGGATACTGCCCAGCTCTTTTTCGATGACTGCCGGGTGCCTGCAGAAAATGTGCTTGGTAAAATCGGCGAAGGCTCTAAAATCATGCTTACCACCCTCGACTCGGGCCGACTCTCGATTGCTGCCATGGGACTGGGTTGCGCACAGGGTGCCTTTGAACTTGCCCTTGCATACGCAAAGGAACGAAAGCAATTCGGGCAGCCCATCTCCAAATTTCAGGCCATTGCCTTTAAGCTGGCCGATATGGCAGTAAAAATAGAACTTGCCCGCAACCTTTTATACAAGGCCTGCTGGCTGAAAGACACACATCAGCCTTTTGCCAAGGAAGCAGCTATGTCGAAACTCTATTGCTCTGAAATTGCCAAAGAAGTAGCCGACGAAGCGGTTCAGATTCATGGTGGCTACGGACTTATGAAAGATTATCCTATAGAACGCTTCTACCGCGACCAGCGCCTGCTACAGATTGGAGAGGGGACCTCGGAGATTCAGCGGTTGGTGATTTCCAGGTATATTGGGTGTTGAAGGGGGGCGAGGGACGGTGAAGTAGGGACGAGGGACGGGGGAAGAAGGGACGGGGGACGTCTAAGTGGGGACGGGGGACGCTATCGCCAACAAAATACAGGATAACAACTCTTTTAAAGACATTTTTATGGAAGATCGCCTGGAAGAAATTGGATTTTATAAGCTTTCGATGGAACTTTGGGATGAAATGTGGAGTGATACTGAGATTCTGATGCTGGATTTCAGAGGAAAAGAAATTGCCCGCCAAATGATCAGATCCGTCGGTTCAATTAGTTCAAACATTGAAGAAGGCTATGGAAGAGGGTTTGGAAAGGAGTATCCACAGTATCTCAGGATTAGCCGTGGCTCCGCCCGGGAATCAAAAGGGTGGTATCGAAAAAGTAGTCACCTGTTAAATGCTGAGATAATTGCTGCCAGAATTCAAAAACTTGACAGCATTATTGCTATGGAAACGAAAACAATATAAACACTTGAAGCAAAAAATAAACAATAAATTCCCATTCACTTTCTCCGTCCCTCTTCCCCAAAAACCGTCCCTGTGAAAACCGTCCCTCGTCCCTGTGAAAACCTCCCTCGTCCCTGAAAACCATCCCTCGTCCCTGAAAACCGTCCCTCGTCCCAAAAACCGTCCCTGTGAAAACCGTCCCTCGTCCCTAAAAACCGTCCCTGTGAAAACCGTTCCTCGTCCCTAAAAACCGTCCCTCGTCCCTCTTAACTGTCCCTCGTCCCTCATATACGTCCCTCGTCCCAAACTCCAAAAACCAATGAACCAAGATAATCTCATAAAACTAACAGAGAGTCCCCGCGACGCCCAGCAGGGCCTCCCCTATGTTATTTCACCCGAAAAGCGGGCAGCGTATATCAATGCCTTACTGAAGGTCGGATTTGATGTGATTGACTTCGGCAGTTTCGTGTCGCCAAAGGCTATTCCGCAGATGGCGGAAGCCGGCAGGGTACTGACAATGGTCGATAAAAGTGGCAGTAATTCAAAACTTATGGCCATCGTTGGAAATATGCGCGGTGGAATGGAAGCGGCATCTCAGCCATCTTTGGACATCATTGGCTTTCCATACTCGACCTCCGAAACGTTCCTAATGAAAAACATTAACGCCGATGCCCGGCAGGCAGAAGCGATCATCGACGACTTGATGCATATCTGCAAGGATACTGGCAAAGAGTTAAGGGTATTTCTCAGCCTTGCTTTTGGGAATCCTTACAAAGATGACTGGGCCATCGACATCCTTCAACAACATATCGAAAAGCTTGCCCTGAAAGGCATCACCACCATTACCCTGGCCGATACCATCGGCATAGCCTCTGCCCAGCTTATCGGAGAGGTTTATGAGTCACTGCTCAAACGTTTCCCCGATATTGAATTCGGGCTTCACCTGCACACCCGCCCCGGCGAGTGGTATGCCAAACTTTCGGCCGCCTGGAGCGCTGGTTGCCGCTGGTACGAAGGCGTGATCAGTGGGGTAGGTGGTTGCCCGATGACAGGCTACGATCTGGTTGGGAACCTCGATACCCTGAACCTTATAGCGTTTCTGGAAGAGAAGAATGCCGCCCATCACCTGAATACCAGCCAGTTGTACAGCGCCATTCGGCTTGCCGGTGAGTGGAACAGTTAATGATTTAATTATTATCACAATGAAACTCAAACCTCGCTTACAGACGGTTATTCTACTTCTTTTCTGCCTCATTTTCAGCAGCCTGGCCGGAATGGCACAAAACCAAGGCAACTGCGAAACGGGCGAATTCGGCCACAACCCGCACGTCGGACAGTCTTATGCTATTCGTGGAATTTCACTCTATGTTGAGCAATATGGTAAAGGGGAACCGTTGGTGCTGCTTCATGGTAATGGCGGATCCATGGCAAATTTTGCCTGCCAGATCCCATTCTTTGAAAAGAATTACCAAATTATAGCCATCGACAGCCGTGCACAGGGAAAATCGGTTGATCGGGGCGATTCCCTGAGCTTTGAAATGATGGCCGATGATGTAAGTGCACTGCTCGACAACCTGAAGCTGGATTCATGCAATTTACTTGGTTGGAGCGACGGCGGCATCACCGGGCTGATGCTGGCCATGCGGCATCCTGAAAAAGTCAGAAAACTGGCCGTCACCGCTGCCAATCTCTGGCCCGATACCACCGCTATCCGTAAAGAAGATTTTCTTTGGATGCGGCATTACCACGATTCTCTTGGCACCATACCCCATACACCTGAAGTGACCAACTCACGGAAACTTGTCGCCCTCGATCTGTTCCAGCCCAATATAACAAAAGAACAACTAAAACAAATACATTGTCAAACCCTCGTAATTGGCGGGGATCATGATATTATACCCCCCGAACATACCACGCTCATATCCCGCTTCATTCCGGGATCTTATCTCTGGATTGTTCCGGCTTCGGGCCATGCAACACTCATCGATCACAAAGACCTGTTTAACCAGGTGGTGGGTGATTTTTTCGGGAACGGATTCCGATATTAATTTGTTTTACCGGTATTTGCCAAAATTTACAGGACAATTAACTGTTGAATCGTAAAAAGTTGTATTTTCATATGCAAATTCAGAAATATGAATAAGGTGGTAAAAAATGCCCGTGAAGCCATTGTCGGTATTACCGAGGGCATGACCCTGATGGTCGGTGGATTCGGGCTTAGCGGCATTCCTGAAAATTGTATCAATGCCCTGGTTGAAAGCGGTGTAAAAGGCCTGACCTGCATTTCAAACAATGCCGGAGTGGATGATTTCGGCCTCGGATTGCTATTGCAAAAGCGTCAAATCAAAAAAATGATCTCCTCTTATGTGGGTGAAAATGCCGAATTTGAGCGGCAATTGCTAAGCGGGGAACTTGAAGTTGAATTAATCCCGCAAGGCACCCTGGCTGAACGTTGCCGGGCTGGAGGTGCAGGTATTCCGGCTTTTTTCGTCCCGGCAGGTTATGGAACTGAAGTTGCTGAAGGCAAAGAAGTGCGCGAATACAATGGCAAACCCCATTTACTTGAACTCGCCCTTACCGCCGATTTCGCCATAGTAAAAGCCTGGAAAGGCGATACCTTTGGTAACCTGATTTACCGGCATACCGCCAACAACTTTAACCAGGCCATGGCCACTGCAGGGAAAATCACCATTGCTGAGGTTGAAGAACTGGTTCCGGCCGGCGAACTTGACCCTAACCAGATTCATACTCCCGGAATTTTCGTGCAACGGATTTTTCAGGGAACCGGATATGAGAAGAGGATTGAGCGACTGACGGAAAAGTAGGAGATGATAATGTCTAATATCTAATGTCAAATATCTAATATCTAATGTCTGATGTTTGATAACTAATGTCAAATGTCTGATATTTAACCTGATAATCCATTTAGAAATTAGAAATTTATTCCATTTTGTTAGAAAAGAACTTTATTTTGCAATCATGGCACTTACCAAAGAACAAATCGCGCAAAGAATAGCACAGGAATTAAAAGACGGTTATTATGTTAACCTCGGAATTGGCATTCCAACACTGGTTGCCAATTACGTTCCGGAAGGAATTGAAGTGGTTTTGCAATCGGAAAACGGGATGCTCGGGATGGGACCATTCCCTGAAAAAGGGAAGGCCGATGCCGATATGATCAACGCCGGAAAGCAGACGGTGACCGTGCTGCCGGGTGGATCGTTCTTCGATTCATCCACCAGTTTTGCCATGATCCGCGGTGGCCATGTTGACCTGACTGTGCTGGGCGCCTTTGAGGTTACAGACAAAGGAGACATTGCCTCCTGGAAAATCCCGGGTAAAATGGTAAAAGGTATGGGCGGCGCCATGGACCTGGTGGCATCGGCGAAAAACATCGTGGTAGCCATGCAGCATTGCAGCAAAGATGGGCAATCAAAATTACTTAAGGAATGTACTTTACCTTTGACCGGTGTTCGATGCGTTAAAAAAATCGTAAGCGATCTGGCTGTTATTGAGGTTACCGAATATGGATTCAGGCTTCTCGAAAGGGCGCCCGGTGTTTCGGTTGAGGAAATTAAAAAAGCAACAGAAGGCCGTCTTATTGTGGAAGGGGAAATACCTGAGATGTTGTTTTAAAGGCAGTTGAACTTCAATCTTTTTGCTTGCATCTGGTTTCATGACTTTATAAATGTTTGTATCGGTATGATTTTTCTCTGATCCATTGCCTGAAAAAAACATCATATACGCTATAATATTTTTGTCCGTCCTGATCAGAATCACTGTAAACAAATTCATATTTCTGCAATGATTGCAATGATCGTAATACTGACGCCGAACTCCCCAGATTATAATCATGAATAAATTCACTTGCTGTCGGCATATAAACCTTGTCACTGAAAGCCAAAGCTTTCAGGAGTTGCCATTGAGACTTTGTTAACAAATTACGATAGTTCAAAAATACCGGCTCTTGCTCTCTAATCAACTCTTCGGCCTGCGATTTCCACAACTGCTCTGTAATCTCTTTACCCGAACCGGAAAAAACCCTGTTGCAAAGCAATTGAACATAGTAAGTATGCAGGTCGCACCAATTCAATATGTCGAAAACTATTTCACGGCTTATGGATTTGCCGTATCTGTTGAAAACCATTTCAATAAACCCTGAATATTCATCTCTATCAATCGGGTTGATATACAGCAACAGGGTACTTCGGAAAAACGGGCGATCAGGGGATGCAAAAATATCCGCCATCAGATGTTGCTGGCTTCCTGAAAAGATAAATTGCACCTGTTTCAGTTGCTGGATTGTACTCCGAAGCCAGGCTTCTGTATTTTTTTCCGGATGCTTCAGAATCTGCTGAAACTCATCTAATGCAATCACTGTTTTAAACTGCTGACGGTCCAGAAAGTTCAAAACAGACTGAATGCCCGGAATGACATCATTTTTTTCAAGGTTGAAACTTGCCTGTGGCTCCCCTGTCAATGTATCGAATGAGATGACCGGGCGTAAGCTTTTAATAAAATCCCAGATTTTTTTACCAATACTGCTCTTTTCTGATATGGAACGGATTATGGATGTTGCGAGCAGATTAAGCAGTTGATTCAGGTCTTCTGTGGAAAGGATATCCACATAAATCCCTTTATATTCGTGAGGTAATTTTCCGAATACATGTTGTATCAGTCCGGTTTTACCCATGCGCCTGATAGAAATTAATGTTGTTGATCCCCCGTTCTCCAGGTTACGTAAGATCTGGGCCCCTTCTTTCTCCCTGTCACAAAAATACTCGGGGCCAAAATAACCCACAAATGGGAACGGATTTTTGAGATTTCTGTTTAACATCGAATTTAAGTTAAATACAAATATAAGTACTAATTTGTAACTTACATTTTGTTACTTGATTTTTGGTACAAAAAATATAAGAATAATTAAACTTGCAAGTCCGACCAAACCCTTTCAGAGCTATTACGAAACCGGTATTTAAGGTATGTGGTAGAAGAAAATTAGCTGACAGTATGAAAGTTATCTGGCCAACCGGTAAAGATTCCGCGTTGGTTCGTATGCCAGTTGAGTTAGTACTTGTATTACCTAACTTGAGCGATTGGAGTGCAGCGATAAATCGCTTTACTTTAGGTAAACCCCGATTTTGAAATTGTTGAACCCTGAAAATAATTATCAGTGAATTGCTTACAATTTCCTTATCGATTGAGCGATTTTCTTCTTCAAATGGCTCATTTTGGGTATTATTCTCCCATCATACAACAAAAGAGAATATGTATTGAGATATGTCCTAAATCCTTACTTTTACAAAACAATATGCAACTCGACTACATTGATGAAATTAACGAATATGGCGACAATATCGTCAGGCTTTACGATTTTGACAGCACCCAGGCCGACAAATTCAGGCAGCTCATCCAACAGAACCTTATTGTAAACAAAGGGCCTCTTGACCTTTCAACCATTGACTTTATCGAGGCGCGCAACTGCAAACTTACCCTTCGAATTTCGGATGAAGATGAAGGAATTACCTCATCAGACAATAAAGAATTCTTCTGCGACCTGACTATAGCAGGGTATGAACAAATGATTTCGATCATTGAGCAATTTTGCAATAAAGAAACCAAAGGGTATCAGTTCCTGTACGACGTTGATAGTCAGATTGATTTTCTGTTTTCACCGGCGGGAACGTGGTAGGAAGTTCAAACTAAAAAGAGGTTTCGTAAGCCGGTTATAGTTTAAGTTCAAATTATTTTCTTGTAAAAAGGTATATTATTATTTACCTTTACCTGGCAACGTCCCGGAAATAAATATATGAAATGTTCTGAGCTTTATCGGATTCTGGTTAAACCGGATGGTATCCGTTATCACAAAAGGGCTCTCATGTTAAAATGAGACACGACCATAAAGCCGGAATACTAATATTTCCCAACCATGGGAGCCAGGAAGTCGGAAAAGGTCTTGAAAAGAAAATCTTAAAAGACGCAGGGTTGAGCCAGGGTGAACAATAAAACATCAATTCATGAAAACCAGCAGTAGAAAAATAAAGATGCTTGTGGAAAGAACCGATACCGGATTTTCTGCATTTGCTGTTGATTACCCAATATTTACAACGGGGAAAACCATTCCTGAACTCTTTACAAATGCATTGGAAGCAGCCAATCTTTTTTTTGAAGATGAAAATATTTGCATTGTTCAGGAAAATCTTAAATTCGAAATTGACTTTCGGCAATTTTTCCAATATTATAAAGTGTTGAACGCCAGTATTCTCGCTGAAATAATCGGCATGAACCCGACATTATTATCACAGTATGTCCAGGGACGCAAAAAACCCTCGGAATCACAATCTGCGAAAATTCTGGCAGGTATTCACCAGATTGGCCAGGAGCTTTCAGAGATAAATCTTATCTACCGGAACTAAACTGCTGTTCTTATTCAGAAGTTATTGGTTTATTTCCCATAATCCGGATCCATTTCCGGCGTTCTTAACCCCGCCACTTCATTGGCCATCAGTATAAAAACATTCCAGCACAATCCACGGGTGGACGGCCACCAGTTGTCGGTTGTGGTATATTTTGTCGGAATAAACTCCTTGCTGAAGGGCCATCCGGGATGGAGGTAAATCTCGGCCCAAATCCGGTTTTCCATCAGGGGTTTTGCTTTGGTCCAGCCGTGTTTTAGTCCCACCACGTAAGCGCAATACTCAGCCCTGAACCAACTGCCACCATTGTAATAAAAACCATCACTTTTCCCATCGCTGTAATTGTCTTCCCCAAATTTCTCAAAAGGCTGGTAGTCTCCGGTAAGGTAAGAGAATCCCTTTTCATCTTTTGTTATCCTTAAACAAATGGGCGCCGTGGTCCCCAGTTCAGGGTGAGGCGAGTTGGCTGCTTTATTCAGAACCGGCATCTGGTCGAGGTGGTTTTTCACCATTTCATCGGTGAGGATGGGCCGGTTGAACAACCAAAGTGAAAAGAATTCCGGTTCCAGATCGGTATGGGTAATGATATCAGGAAAATTCCGGTCGAATAAAAGATGTTTCCTTTCTGTGTCGTAGAAGTTCCTGTATTCTACTTCTGCTTTTTGAATATATTCTTCGGAAATATCGAAACCCAGCTCTTTGATGGTTCTGAGTGCAATGGCCAGCATGCCCTGGTTCACACCCAACCGGTCGGTTTTGGGATTAAAATCGACGATATCCACCTGGCTCAGCGAGAAACGTGCGGTGCATTTTCCATCGCGGTCGGCATCGAATTCGTTCAGGACATAATCCACTGCCTTTTTAATCTTTTCCTGCGGAAGTTCAACCCCAAAACGGCGTTTGTTCAGCATGGCCCAGATGAGCCAATGGATGGTGGCTTCATTGTCCTTTGCTTCCACCGAACCCATAAGCGGTGTAATGATGGTTCCTATGCCACCTTCGGGTGTTTGTGTTTTGCCCCATTGATCCCAGATTGAAAGGTTTAGTTCCCGGTTATAGGTTGAAACTGTTGCAAAAAACGAATCCCGGTTGTACATATCCGGCGCGTAATTCATATTGGGCACGTTAAAAGGCGTAAAATCCCGGGTATCAGTTATCCAGGTGAGCATGTTGAAATTGGCATATAACATCTTCTCAATGAGCGATCCCTTGAAGCCTTTCCCTTCGGCCAACCGCGACTGTGCGGATATCATAAATTGCTGATGTGTTATCCAGGGTTCCACAAAAATGAAGGTGTTTTTCTCAACTTTCTCGCCCATCGGTAGCAGGTTGTAAGGTTCCCGCTGCGGCTGGTGTTCTGTAAATTGCAACTCTTTTATCTGAAGTTGGCACTCCTTCCCTGACTGCGAACCGATAAACATGGAAACACTGTCGTTTTCAATGTAAGGTACCAGAATGCTTCCTTTAAAATGGGTCCATTCGCTTTCTGCTGCAGGGAAGTTATCTATGTACTTTACCCCGTTTTCAAGTTCAATGGTTTTTTGTCCGTTCCTGACCCTGAAAAGTTTTACCGCCACGCCTGTATTGCCTTTGCAGAGAAAGGAAATCGTGTAAAGATTCTGATCAGTAAAGGGCATGATAAACTCAACTCCTGCCCTGCCGCCCGGGTGGCCGGTGATGGTAATAAGACCATCCTTCCATTCCACTTCAGCATTGCCTTCTTTCTGATATTTGTCTGTTTTAATCAGCAGGGTTTCCGATCCGGCATCCAGGTTCAGCATTTCGCCAAAGGTTTGCCGGATGTAGTGGTTGTTTTCTGCCTGTTCCAGTGAAGTAGCCACGGCAAACAGATTGGCATCGGCCAGACGGCGCATGCCCACAAATCCACCACCACGACCGCTGAACCGGCGACGGGTGTTTCTGGTAAACTGGTTCAGATAACCGGCATCGGTTAAAAATCCGACCACCTCATTACCGGGTGTAACAAAGCCGGCAGCAGGAAACATTTCATGTACAAAGCCACCCGGAAAGTTGTCGTATTCAAAAGTTACATAGCGCTTTGGTTTTTCAGCGGGCCGGGCGATCTGCTGCAGGATATAGTACATACCCGGCATAGATGGTTGAAACAATTCAACTGTCTTTTTAACGATGTTGGGATTCACTACCTGATAAGTTACCGTCACGAAAAGGTTGGCGTCAAACTCCGGAATGTATGAATCCCTTTTCAGGGTTATGCGGCTTTCGTTTCCTTCCCATTCCCGGCCTGTCCAATGCGGGAGATCGACAACGGTACTCAGGTCAAGATTGGACAACTGCAGGGAAAATTCTTCGGTGTTGGAAACCAATAACTGATTTGCATTGTATAGGTCAACACGGAAACCGGACTTTTCATCACCTGCCACTTTCAGGGAGAGGTTTTGACAAAAAGCTCCGGTTCCTACTGTAAAAGCTACAAGACAAATGAAAGTGATCTTTAACTTCTTCATTTTATGTGACATAGGGTAAGGGTTAGGTTGAGGTTGAGGCTGAGGGAGCTTGTGATTATTTGGAAAATTCTTTTTCCAGTTTAACCCGAATAATTCACAAATCTTTAACCTCAAAGTCCGTTATATTTTTGCCTCGCGCCTGTCTGCCTGAGCATACAGGAAGGCAAAGACTCAATGACCCCGCCAAAAAAGCGGGGCAGGCATATCTATTTGATTTTCAGTCTGCAAAAGTTTAACGTAGTATTGTAACCTAATACTGTGAATTATTCTGACGACAAAGAAAAACCAAAATTTTGGTGTACTTCGTAACCAAAATTTAATTTTTTTAAAGTTGGGGTTAATCTACATTATTCCAGTACATTAAATGAAGTTTATGAATAATGCAGGGTAAGTTGAGCTTAATAATTATTATAGCAGGTACTTAACCTTAGCCTTAAACTTAACCTTAACCTTAACCTCAACCTTAACCTTAGCCTCCTATGAAAAAGAACTAATGATTTTATTTAATTCAAAGATCATTTCTGAATATTCATGAAAAAGCCTTTTAACGATCAGATCATTGAAATAATTAACATCTTTTCCATACAACAAGTGATTCTGAGTTTCATATGATGACCCTCGGGCAATTATATAAAAATAAGATTTATCCTTGTTTGTACTCCGACCAAAACCTTCTGCTATGTTCCCGGGCACACTATTCGATGAGCGCCGGATCTGAGAGGTTAACCCATAGTCTTCAGACCTTGGCAATCCTACTGTTAACTGGAAAACCTCAATAGCAAGTTTGTGTGCTTTTTGCCAAACAGGCATTTCGGTAAAGCTTTTATACATCTTCTAAGAATAAGAAAATAATCCTAAAATTACGACTAATTTGAACGAGTACCAAAAATTACATGCCACTTAACCTTAACCCTGTCTGACTGGCAAAATAAACTTTCTTTAGAAACTGTAATGTCAATCAGGCAAGCTCAACCTCAACCTAAACCTAAACCTAAACCTCAACCTAAACCTAAACCTAAACCTAAACCTAAACCTAAACTTCTTACTGCCGTATAACAATCTTCCCCGATACAACACGGCCATCATTTAAAGTGATTCTTAGCATGTATAATCCAGCCATTATTTGTGGAATTGCGATCTGAACCCGGTAAAGGCTTTTACCAATCTGGTAACTGGGAATCTCCCTTCCATCCGGAGAAATCATCGAAATCGTCTCAATTTTTTCAGTGTCTTTGAACTTCACAAAAATCACATCCTTTGCCGGATTGGGATAAATGCGGGCAACCAGTTCATTTTCATCAATCCCGATAGATGTTGCCCATTGATTTTTAAGTTTTTCGATCTGGGGGATTGAAATCTCCTTGTCCCACAACTTAAATTCATCCACGCTTCCGCGAAGCGAATAAAGCGTTTCTGTGTCATCCATCCTTCCGATGGTAATTGGCTTTGTTGATGGCTGAATAGCCCCTGAAAATTCTTTAAACGCATCCAGGATGCCATCCACATACATTTCCATTGAGTAACCCGTAAAAAGAACGGCAACATGATAGTAACGGTTTAGCTCAATGGGTGCTGAACCATCCAGATCGGCAACTCCTGTGCTTGTTTTAACCGTCCAGCGCAGGTAGCCTTCGGGTGTAACGGAAAGTTTATAGCGCTGCTGCCAGGAACCATGAGAGATGATAAATCTTTCAGAGTCAAATTGTTCGCATTTCACCCAGCAACTCAGGCTTACCGCATCTCCAAAATTCAGGTCAGGATGATTTTCGGTGTAAATGATGTTTGAGCCGGCGGTAAACCGGTAGGCCAGTGAAGGCATACCCCTCGCATCGGCTGTTTTGGTTACCCCGGATGCTGTGGCATGAAAGCGGTCGGCAGCCAAATTCTTGTTATCTACATCAAAAGGATACCAGATCAGCGGAGTTTGAGAGGCCAGGGTGGTGTCTTTTACCAAAATCCCTGTTGAAACTGTGGTGTAGAGCAAATCCTGATTGGTCACATGAACAGTGATGGTTGCCACAACCGGTGTTTCGGGTGCCTGCCACGAAACAAAATTCCCGGTGGTCTGGTTCAGACTACCCTCGGAAGCGCTCCATGAATAGGTGAGAATTTCACCCGGGGCAGGCTCAACCAGGGCGGTAAATGT
>JBBQIQ010000084.1:0-17828 GCA_038325075.1 Bacteroidales bacterium
AGGCTTTGTTATGTATCCGGCTGGTGTCCTGGCTAAAGTATGTTTCAGCAGCAGCTTTTATAAGGTAGTAATTTCCCAGGTGTCCGAATTGTGACATCCAGTGTTGGGCGGTTGTGAGTGTTGGTGTCAATAATAAAGTGACCACCAAAAAAAGAAAACTCAATAACTTTCTGATTTTACTGTGTAAATTGTAATCTGAGGTTTTCATAAATATCATTTTTAATAATCGTTTTTAAGAAATAATGTTTCTATTAAGTGTTTCCTTTTAGAGATATAGGTGTTAGGATTATTGAATTTTAGCGTTACCCTAGTATTGGGGCCCTAAACACCACACCTTAAAAAGAAGTTCTGCAATAAGTGGTTTTACTAAGGGGGGAACCGCTGCAAATAACCTGAAACCAGCAAATGGGAAAGTTTTGCCGGTGCCGGAAATGAAAGGCAATGGGCAGGATAATATAAGTATTTTATAACTTGTTGATATACAATGATATACCCCCCCCACGACCATGTACACAAGGCAGTAGAGGCATATGCAACAATAGATCATTATCTATTACTGTATTCGTGCGAAAAACTAATATCAGATATTTTAGAAACATAAATAGTATTATCGACCAAATAATAATTGTCAAATATAAAACTTCTACCCGTTAATAAAAATAAAATCCACAATTAGTTATCAAACAACCAAAAGAAATAAACAATTCAATGCCCATTTCAAAATGGTCCGGCCTTCTTCTTCAGTACAAGATTGTAAGATATGCCAATCCATTCTATCAGAATTGCATCACTCACCGTCCCATCAACTTCCACTGTATTCCAATGCAGCTTATTCATGTGGTAACCGGGCTTTACGGAAGGATACCTTTCGCGCAATTCAAGCGCAAGTTCGGGATCGCACTTCAGGTTTACCGAAAGGGGGCCTTCAAGATCGGTGAGGGCAAACATTTTACCATTTACCTTGAAAACAAGCGTAGTTTCATCAAAAGGGAAGTGTTCTGAAACACCCGGCAGCGAAAGGCAATATTCGCGTAACTCTTCTATATTCATAGGCCTGACAAATGGAATTCATCAAATTACTGTCAGTAAAGATAGGTATTAGTCAGAACGTAAAATAGCACCTCCATAAAGAATAAATTATCAACATAAAAACCTATTTGCCTGTATTTTAGGCCATTGAATAGAAGCTTATTGTCAGTAAATAAATGATTGCGCGGTTTTGATTTTTAAATTATTGGTTACCTTTGTATGCTTTGCCGGTGACCTAAGCCGGTGTCAGGGATAAAAACAAGTACATTATCTAAATCTTCGGATATGTCATTGACCAAAAAAACAAGTGACCTCAAAAAGAGGATGCGTGATGCTTTGATGGGCGGTGGCCAGGTAGCTATTGATAAGCAGAAAGCGACGGGTAAGATGACCGCCCGCGAGCGTATCATTGCATTGGTTGACCCAAAATCGTTTCACGAGTACGACCTGTTTGTTGAACATGCGGGAAAAGACTTTAACATGGGCGACAAGTACCTTCCCGGCGATGGTGTAATTACAGGCACCGGAACCATAAATGGTTATCCCATTTGTATTTATGCACAGGATTTTACAGTAGCTGGTGGTTCGCTTGGCTGGATGCACGCCAAGAAAATTACCAAAATCATGGATCATGCCATGAAACTAAAGGTTCCGATCATCGGGATCAACGACTCCGGAGGAGCCCGCATACAGGAAGGGGTTAACTCACTGGCCGGATACGGCGAAATTTTCTACCGCAATACCCAGGCTTCGGGCGTTATTCCTCAGATCAGCGTTATCCTTGGGCCCTGTGCCGGCGGCGCAGTCTATTCTCCTGCCCTCACCGATTTTGTTTTTGTGGTTGACAAAATCTCCAAGATGTTTATCACCGGTCCTGAAGTTATCAAGACCGTTCTCGGCGAGGAAATCTCGATGGAAGAACTGGGCGGTGCCCGCGTTCAGAGCGAAATTACCGGTAATGCCCACTTCTTTGCTGAAAGCGAAAATGAATGTTTTGAGCAGATTAAAACCCTGTGTAGCTTTATTCCATGGAACAATATTAAAAAAGCGGAAGCATTTCCCAAAAAACCGCCCCGTACCCGTTCTTACAACATAGACCATATTTTTCCGACCAACCCACGACAGCCTTACGATGTCAAGGATATCATCCGTTCAATCGTTGATGATTCCGAGTTCTTCGAAGTGCATAGTATGTTCGCGGCCAATATCGTAGTCGGTTTTGCCCGTCTGAATGGGCACACGGCCGGTTTTGTGGCCAATCAGCCATTGGTGCTGGCCGGTGTACTCGATGTGGACTCATCTGATAAAGCAGCCAGGTTTATCCGGTTTTGCGATGCGTTTAATGTGCCGCTTGTTACCCTTGTTGACCTTCCTGGCTATCTGCCAGGTGTTGACCAGGAACATGCCGGGGTTATCAGGCATGGTGCCAAAATTTTGTATGCTTACTCTGAAGCTACAGTTCCCAAAATGACAGTAATTCTCCGTAAAGCCTATGGCGGAGGATACATTGCCATGTGCTCAAGCCACCTGCGGGCCGATTTTGTTTTTGCATGGCCAACCGCCGAGATCGCCGTTATGGGCCCCGAAGGTGCAGCCAATATTATATTCCGCAACGAAATCAAAAATGCGGAGAACCCTGATGAAATGCGCAAACAGAAAATCAAAGAATATAAAGAGAAGTTTGCGAATCCATACGTAGCTGCAGCCTACGGATATGTTGATGCAGTGATTGAACCGGCCGAAACAAGAAATATGCTGATCCATGCACTGGAAATTTCGGCCGAGAAAGTTGAAGTAACTCCTAATAAAAAACATGGTGTTCCACCTTTTTAATTTTTAACTATGGAAGAAAACAACGATTCTCCTGCATTTAAAACCCTCATTATCGATAATGTTAAGTACAAAACCGTGCTGACTAAAAAGTATATGGCGCGAAAAATGTACGAGCCCATCGATTTTAACAAGGTTTACTCGTTTATTCCCGGAACCATTCTCAAGATACATGTAAAAGAAGGGGCGAAAGTGAAGATGGGAACCAAACTGCTGGAGCTTGAAGCCATGAAAATGGTGAACAATATTGTTGCCGGAGTAGATGGTATAGTCACAAAAATCAATGTAAAAACAGGGGATATGGTTCCCAAGAATTTTTTACTGGTTGAGATGAACTAAGCCTTTCAAACCCCACAAAAAAGCCCGCGGATAATTCCACGGGCTTTTTTTATGCTTGTACTAAGCCATCTGAACGAATCTGCGGAGCGCATGGAGCCGCTTAAATTTTCCGGAACCAGCTAATTATCTGAAGAGAGGAACTTCTTGTATTCGATGTTGCATTCACCAATAAAATCAAGTATTTCCTCACGCCCTTTTCCGGTCTCGGCCGATGAAATAAACATGGTTGGCAGTTCATCCCATTCACTTGACAGCCGGGCTTTAAATGCTGCAATGTTGGACGCAAGTGTGTTGACTTTCAATTTATCGGATTTGGTGAATACGATGGTAAACGGCAGTTCCTGTTCCCCAAACCAGTTGATAAAGTCAATATCAATGGCTTTGGGCTCGATCCTGGAATCAATTAAAATAAAGGTATTTACAAGATTCTGACGACGGGTCAGGAAATTATGAATCATTGATTCCCACTTCTCCCTTTCCTTTTTGGAGATGCGCGCATAGCCATAGCCGGGCAAATCGACCAGATACCATTCGTCGTTGACCAGAAAATGGTTGATCAACCGGGTTTTCCCAGGGGTTGAAGAAATCCTTGCAAGATTCTTGCGTTCGAGCAAGCGATTGATGAGCGACGACTTTCCAACGTTTGATCTGCCGATAAATGCATATTCCGCTTTATCAGCTTTGGGGCTTTTAAGCGGGTCGGTGTTGCTGGAAATAAATTCTGCAGATCTTATGATCATTTTATTCCTGAGGTATGGTAAGGTGGCGTTCGATTTTCATACCATAAATATCACCAATGGTCACAATAATCCCCGATTCTTCAACCAGGCCAAAATCATCGTTTATTGCTGTTCCAAAGAACTTCATGGTTGAAGAGAGGTTCATATAGGCATTTACCAATGGAGGGATTGTTTCTCCCAATGCCCTTACCTTCTGAATCAATAGTTTGTAATCTTTATCGTAAACATCGTGCGGGAAAGCATTTTTCAGCTCCTCCTCACTGGTTTCCAGTTTAAGCGGTTCGATCGGATACACCAGTTTATCATGATCGGCAAAATACTTTTTCATAAAATACAGGATCAGGTCGCGTGCCTGCCTGTTAAAATCGGGGTACATGGTAATCTTGCCAAAATAATACCTGGCATCCGGGTGAAGAAGAATAATGGCGCCCAAACCGTCCCAGATATTGTCTAAAGAATACATCCCTTTGCGGATATTGTTGGCAGGCTGGTAAGCCGGTTGCACAAAGGAACGGCCCAATTCGATGGTGTATGGCAGATACTCCTCAACAAATTTTTGTGAATATTTGAAAAGTTTGAAAGTGGGCGTATGAAAAGCCCCGTCATCACCCTTTTTCAGAAATTTACAATCCAGATATCTATAACCGCCAACAATTTCCTGATCATCCGGATTCCATACGATGAGTTGCTCAAAGGGATCCTCGCAGGTATCGTAGTAATCCAGGTCAATTGACAGCCCGGTTCCACCTCCGGCATCGCGAAAAGTAATTTCACGCAAACGGCCAATCTCCCTTGTAACATTAGGAGCATTAAAATGATTTACGATGTAAATCAGGTTATTGCCGGCATTGGTTTTCCTGATCAGCCGTTCTTCAGTCAGTTCCTTTAGCAGTATCTCACGGTCAATTGCTGGAATTACATTTTCCATTTAAAAAATAGTTTAAAATTAATCAAAAGTAAAAGTTGCATCAGGGTTTGATTCAAGTTTATAAACATGTTCGCGGATTCTGGCTGCCCACTTTATGTCATTCATTCGCTTATCGAATGTACTCACCGGAATTGGCTTGCCGAAGGTAATCACAATATCCTTATTATCCTGCCTGAACATTTCATCAACCAGGTAAAGCATCTCAATATTTGACTTCATCCCCAGCCATTTCCGGAGATTGGCCAGGTTGTAAAAAAAGTTGGAATTCCTGCCACTGATATGAACCGGTAGAATATCCCGGTTAAATTTTCTGGCCTTTGAAAGAAAAGTCTTTTTCCATTCAAGGTCAACAATTTTTCCCTTTATTTTTCTTGAACACAATCCGGCCGGGAAGTACAACATAGTTTTCTCTGATGAAAAAGTCGTATCAAAAATTGCAATGTTACCCGCATTCGAACCATGCTTGTTAATAGGGATAAATAATGGCCTTAGATTGGGAAGATGCATCAGAAAATCGTTAGAAGGCACCACAATATCCTTCCTGAATTTTCCAACTTCCTGCATGAGAGCCATACCATCCAGGCCGCCCAGGGGATGGTTAGCAACAGCTATAAACCTTTCAGCAAAGAGCAGATTTGATTCGCCTTTAACCACTATTTTAACATTGTATTCCTTAAGAATTGCACTGACAAATTCAAGTCCCTGCAAATGCCTGTGCCTGTAAAGTCCTTCGTTAAGCTGGTCCTGGTGAATAACCCTTTTCAGGTAATTTACCAGGAATCGCGGAATGATTTTCAAAAGCCGGATACTTTTACCAGCTATAACCTGCTCAATATCAATGAGCCTGCGATTATGAATTTCCGAATCCCTTTCCGCCATTTCCATAATTAATAGTCTGCTATGCCTTTTATTTCGTCCTACAAATTTAAGCATTTCCTCCCTCCAACCCTGATAATGATCCAAAATATCAGGATTTATCGCTATTTCAGGTAAACTTAGGTAATTTATGATAAACTATAAAATGTATTTATCTGTATTCCAATTACTTAATAATTTATTTTAACTTTAGAATTACCTGGATAAGAAAAAGTTATTAACATAAGTGGTAGAATGTGGTAAAAAGTGGTAAAACTATACTATATTTACCCCACATTTCCACGGAAAAGATCATGATAGAAATCATTGGTGTACACGACTGTAAGGTAGATTCGAAGGGGCGGCTGATGCTTCCTTCGGCGCTGAAAAGTCAGTTGGATGCCATTATTTCTGAGGGATTTATTCTGAAACGGAGCATTTTTCAGCCATGCCTTGAGTTGTATCCAAGGTCGGAATGGAACAGGTCAGTAAAGGGAGTTAACAAATTAAACCGGTTTGTAAAGAAGAACAATGATTTTATCAGGGTATTTATGGCCGGTGTTCGTGAAGTTGAGCCAGACAATACCGGCAGGTTACTGATCCCGAAAGACCTGGCGTTGTTCGCCTCCATTTCAAAAGATATTGTCCTGGCTTCAGCGCTGAATATGATTGAAATATGGGATAAGGATAAATACGAAGTCTCTATAAAAGATAGCCTCACCGACTTTTCGCAATTAGCCGAAGACGTTATGGGGCAGATTAACGAAACAGAAGAATAAAAAAGATGTATCACAACCCGGTGCTGCTAAAAGAATGTATTGAGGGTCTGGCTATTAAGCCTGACGGCATCTATGTGGATGTAACATTCGGTGGCGGCGGCCACGCACGGGCTATTCTCGATCAACTGACTACCGGAAAACTCCTTGCTTTTGACCAGGATTCCGATGCCATGCAAAACCTGCCGGAAGACGACAGGTTTATTTTTATCAATCAGAATTTCAGGTACCTGGTTAATTTTCTGAGGCTATATAAGGCCCTTCCGGTTGATGGGATTCTTGCAGATCTCGGAATTTCGTCGTACCAGATTGATAATGCCGGCCGCGGATTTTCCACCCGCTTTGATGCGGAACTTGACCTTAGGATGGACCGCAAATCGGGACTGACAGCCAGGCAGGTGGTAAATCAGTACTCTCCCGATGAGTTGAAAAAGGTCTTTCTGGAATACGGTGAGTTGAGGCACGCTTACAGAATAGCTCAGCAAATCGTAAGTACCAGGGAATCAGCAGAGATTGCCACAACAACAAGACTTAAAGAAGTATTAATGCCCCTGGCCGAAAGGGGGCGTGAAAACAAGTTCTTTGCCCGGATTTTCCAGGCTTTGAGGATAGAAGTAAACGGGGAACTGGATGCACTCAAAGAATTGCTGCTTCAGGCAAACAAGGTCATCAGGCCGGGTGGCCGGCTGGTGGTTATGTCATACCATTCGCTCGAAGACCGGCTGGTTAAGAACTTCACGAAGACCGGCAATCTGGAAGGGATTGAAAATAAAGACTTTTACGGAAACCTGATTTCGCCTTTCAGGCCGCTTACCCGAAAACCCATTGTACCGGGAGAGGAAGAGATTCTGACAAACGGCAGGGCACGCAGTGCCAAGCTTAGAATAGCAGAAAGGAAGCCCGATGAATAAAACCCGGAACACCATACACCAAAAAGCCAGCGAAAAAACAGCCCGGAAGCGCAGATTCAGGTCGTTTGAAGTACTCAACAGCAAAATGAATGTTGGCAGGTCGGTATCAGGGTTTCTCGACGGAAAGTTCTTTTCACGGGAGAACCTGGCTAAACAGATTCCTTTCATTCTCTACCTGACATTTATCGGAGTGTTGTACATAGCCAATTCATACAATGCTGAAAAAACCATCATAGAAATCAGCAGGACAAAGAAACAGAATGAAGAGCTCAGGTTTGCTTACATCACCAACAAATCGGACCTCATGTTTCACAGCAAACAGTCAGAAGTGGCTGTAAAACTTAAAAACAGTGGAATCAAAGAATCACTTGTGCCTCCGGTAAAACTGTATGTAAAAGCAGAAAAGTAAAATGGACAGCAAAAAAAGCGACATACTGAAAAAAGTATATCTGGTTTACCTGATAATGACTTTGCTGGGCATCGCCATTGTTGCCAAGGTATTCTACATCCAGGTAGTAGAGGGGGATCAGTGGCGCGAACAAGCTAAGAGATTAACCATCAAATATGAGAAAATTGAAGCTGTCAGGGGCAATATCCTTGCATCAGACGGAAGCCTGATCGCTGCTTCAATCCCGGTTTTTGATCTGCGGATGGATGCCGGAAATACCCATTATGACGACGATTTCTTCTATGAAAATGTTGATTCCCTGGCCTGGCACCTTGCTGACCTTTTCAGGGATAAAACCCGGCAGGATTACAAGCAGATGCTGGTAAAAGCCCGGAAGAATAACAACCGATACCTATTGCTGAAGCGAAATATAACTTATGTTCATTTAAAGAAAGTCAGGAAGTTCCCGATTTTCAGACTGGGGAAATTTAAAGGCGGCATTATCGCAGAGGCCCGCAGCCGACGGGAGCTGCCTTTCAGGTGGCTGGCTTTCAGAACCATTGGCTGGGATAAGGAAGGCACTGAAAATGATATCGGCCTCGAGGGAGCTTACAGTAAAATTCTGGAAGGCGAAAGTGGCCGCAGGCTTATGCAACGCATCGGCAACGGGGCATACAGGCCACTAAACGAAGAAACTGAAATAGAACCCCAAAACGGCCACGATATTCTGACATCCATCGACATCAACATTCAGGATGTTGCTGAAGATGCCCTGATGAGGCAATTGATCGCCAACGAAGCCGATCATGGCTGTGCGATACTGATGGAGGTCGAAACCGGCTTTATCGTCGCCATAGCAAACCTGGGCAAGAACGGAAAAGGGGAATACGAAGAAAAATACAACTATGCCATCGGTGAAAGTTCAGAACCGGGTTCCACCTTTAAACTTGCTTCCCTTATTTCGGCTCTCGACGAAGGCCTGGTTAAACTCACCGATACCGTTGATACCCAGGGAGGGACGGTTAAATATGCCAACCGCACAATGAGAGATTCACACGAGGGTGGCTATGGAAGGATCAGCGTGCAGCGGGCTTTTGAGCTTTCATCCAATGTCGGCATTTCTAAAGTGGTTTATAAGGCTTACCGCGACAAACCACAGCAATTTATCGACAAGTTGTACGCCATGAGGTTGAACCAGAAACTCGGGCTCGACATTCCGGGCGAAGGGGCTCCATCTATAAAAGATACCAAAGACAAATACTGGTCAAAGGTATCCCTGCCATGGATGTCAGTCGGTTACGAAGTTGCCGTTACACCCCTGCAAACCCTTGCATTCTACAATGCAATCGCCAACAACGGCCGTATGGTAAGACCCCAGTTTATTAAGGAAATCCATCAAACCGGAAAAACAGTTCAGGTGTTTGGGCCGGTCGTACTGGTAGAGTCCATTGTAAAAAACCCGGAAATCCTGCCACTGGTCAGAAAGATGCTTGAAGAGGTTGTTGAAAAAGGTACGGCAACAAATCTGAGGAACCCGATATTTAAAATCGCCGGAAAAACAGGTACAGCCCAGATTGCCCAGCAAAATGCCGGGTATAACAAAACGAATTACAAGGCTTCATTTGTCGGTTACTTTCCGGCCGACAACCCCAAATATTCCTGCATTGTTGTAATTAACAATCCCCGAAAGGGAGTCTATTACGGTGGTTCAATAGCCGGCCCCGTATTTAAAGAGATTGCCGACAAGGTTTACGCTACAAGGCTTGATCCGAATATAAAAACATCTGATAGTCTTCCGGGCGTTCTCCCATTAATAGCCTCAGGTTATGCCAGCGATCTGGCAACGATTTTCAAAGAGATGAATGTGCAGTGTAAAGGCGATATCCGGGAGTATGAATTCGCCACACTGAGCAGTACAGACAGCAGCCAGAAAGTTCAGTCAAGGATGGTTTCCGATATGCAGGTCCCTGATGTAACCGGTATGGGCGCACGTGATGCCGTCTATCTGCTCGAAACTGCAGGATTAAAAGTACAAATCAAGGGAAAAGGGCAGGTCAGGCGACAGTCAGTTTTACCGGGCTCAAAAGCCAAACGGGGAAGCCACTGCATTATTGAATTAGGATAAACGCAAAAGCATTGAAAACACTTCAGGACATATTGTACAAATGCCGCATAAACCGGGTGGTTGGTAATACAGCAACACCGGTCAGCAGCATTGTGTTCGATTCGCGGAGAGCAACCGATGGAAGCGTTTTTGTTGCCGTAAAAGGTACTCAAACCGACGGGCATCAATACATTCAGCAGGTGATTGAAGCAGGTGCCAAAGCAGTGGTTTGCGGGCATATTCCTGATGAAATCAACCCGGGAGTTTGCTATGTGGAAGTTCCGGATAGCAGCGAAGCATTGGGCATTATGTCTTCCAACTTCTTCGATAACCCATCCGATTCTCTGACATTGGTTGGTATCACCGGCACCAACGGAAAGACAACAACTGCTACGTTGCTTTACAGGCTTTTTCTGGGGTTGGGATATAAGGCAGGACTGCTCTCAACAGTCAGGAATATGGTGAACCTGAATGAGATTCCCGCAACGCACACTACGCCCGATGCTGTTGAACTGAACAGACTGCTTCAGTCAATGGTTGACGAGGGTTGCGATTACTGCTTTATCGAAGTAAGTTCACATTCAATAGTTCAGAACCGGATTGCAGGCCTGACTTTTAAAGGGGCAGTATTTACGAACCTTACGCACGACCATTTAGACTTCCATAAAACCTTTAATGCCTATCTGGCTGCGAAAAAACGCCTCTTCGACACCTTGCCGGCAGGTTCATTTGCCATTGTGAATACCGATGACCGGAATGGCAAAGTAATGGTTCAGAATTCAAAAGCAACAGTTAAAACATTGGCCTTAAAAAGCCAGGCCGATTTCCGGTGCAAAATCCTTGAGAACCACTTCGAAGGCCTGTTGCTGAATATTAACGGCCATGAAGTGTGGAGCAGACTGGTTGGAAACTTTAATGCCTATAATCTGCTGAGTATATATGCAACGGCCATTATGCTCGGCATCAATAATGAGGAAGTCCTCACAGCATTAAGCAAACTCGAAGCCGTTGACGGCAGGTTTGAATATTTTAAATCGCCCGATGGAATTGTTGGCATCGTCGATTACGCGCATACGCCGGATGCCCTGCTAAATGTGATCGGGACCATCAACAGCATAAGGCAGGGAGAAGGAAAACTGATAACAGTAGCTGGTGCGGGAGGTGACCGCGACCGGACAAAACGGCCTGAAATGGCATCCATTGCCACTGAAAACAGTAGCCTTACGATCCTTACTTCCGACAATCCAAGAAGCGAAAATCCGGAAGACATCCTGACCGAAATGAGCGCCGGTGTGCCCATTGACCGGAAAAAGTTTTGCCTTGTCATTGCCGACCGCAGGGAAGCCATCAGAACAGCCTGCACACTTGCCCAAAAAGGTGATGTCGTACTGATTGCCGGCAAAGGCCACGAAACTTATCAGGAAATAAAAGGCATAAAACATCATTTTGATGACCGCGAAATATTGAAGGAATGTCTAAGCATAACAGGTTCAGAAACAGAAGAATAAAACCAGGAAAATATGTTGTACTATTTATTTGATTTTCTTGACAGATATTATGATTTTCCGGGGGCCGGGCTGTTTCAGTACATCTCGTTCAGGGCAGCCCTTGCTGTTATCACCTCTCTCACCATTTCATTGCTTTTCGGGAAATCGCTCATCAACTACCTCAGGAAAAAACAGGTTGGAGAAACCGTGCGCGATCTTGGCCTCGAAGGACAAAAAGAGAAACAAGGCACACCAACCATGGGAGGGCTTATTATGCTGGGAGCAATTGTCGTTCCCACTTTGCTTTTTGCCAAACTGAACAATATATACCTTATCCTGATTCTGGTTACCACCATCTGGCTGGGGTTTATTGGTTTCCTCGACGATTATATTAAAGTATTTCGCCACGATAAAAAAGGGCTCGCCGGAAAATTTAAAATTTTAGGGCAGATCATCATCGGGACCGTTGTCGGATTCACCCTCTATTTTCACGATGGTGTTGTTATCAGGGAAAAGATTGCCCAGACAAGTTCAAGGTCTGTGACTACCCTGAGTGAGTTCGAAAGCACCACCGATCACGGGAAGAAATTCTCAAGGGTTTCAAAAAAATCGACCAAGACGACTATTCCCTTTTTCAAAAACAACGAATTCGACTATGCCATCCTGTTAAAGCCTTTTGGACAAAAAGCCATGAATAATGCCTGGCTTATATTCGTTCCGGTGGTTATCCTGATTATCACAGCCGTTTCGAACGGGGCCAATCTTACCGATGGGATCGACGGGCTGGCAACCGGAACCTCTGCCATCATTGGAGTCACCATTGGAATTCTGGCCTGGGTATCGGGCAACATCGTGTTTGCCGACTACCTGAATATCATGTACCTGCCCAATACCGGAGAACTGACAATTTTTGTGAGCGCATTCGTCGGGGCGTGTACAGGATTTCTTTGGTACAACTCTTTTCCGGCGCAGGTTTTTATGGGCGATACAGGCTCCCTGGCCCTTGGAGGTGTAATTGCAGTGCTGGCGATTATGATCCGGAAAGAGTTGCTGTTGCCTATCCTTTGCGGGATATTTCTGGCCGAGAACCTCTCGGTGGTATTACAGGTGGCCTATTTTAAAAGGACCAAACGCAAATACGGGGAAGGAAGGCGGATTTTCTTAATGTCGCCGCTTCATCACCATTTTCAGAAACTGGGCTATGCTGAGCCTAAAATAGTACAGCGCTTTTTTATTGTCGGAATTATGCTGGCAGTTGCCACCATTATAACATTGAAGATCAGGTAAGATGCGATTAAACCCCAGAGTAGTGATATTAGGCGCCGGCGAAAGTGGAGTCGGCGCCGCACTACTTGCCAAAAGCAAGGGGCTGGGTGTGTTTGTATCCGACAGCGGCAAAATCAGGGCTGACTATAGGCAAACCCTTGAATCGGAAAAGATTGAATTTGAAGAAGGAAAGCACAGCGTGAAAAGAATCCTTGATGCAACTGAGATCATTAAAAGCCCCGGAATACCTGACTCTGCAACCCTGGTCATGTCGGCGAAAGAAATAGGTATCCGGGTTATCTCCGAAATAGAATTTGCTTCAAGATACACGAAGGCTACCAAAATATGCATTACAGGAAGCAATGGCAAAACCACAACTACGATGCTCACCTGGCACATACTGAAATCGGCTGGCCTCGATGTTGGCCTGGCAGGCAATGTGGGAAAAAGCTTTGCCGGGCAGTTGGCTGAAAAAGACCATGATTATTTCGTGATCGAATTAAGCAGTTTTCAATTGGATGGCATGTTCGACTTTAAGGCAGAAATCGGCATACTACTGAACATCACACCGGATCATCTTGACCGGTACGACCACGACTTTGAAAAATATGCCGAATCCAAAATGCGCATACTACGCAATCAGACTGAGAATGACGCTATTATCTGGTGCAGCGACGATGAAACCATCGCCAGGCTGATGCAAAATAAACAGCTTAACCAGCAAAGCTATCAAATCAGCATAAAGCATAAAATTGAAAACGGAGCTTACGCAGACAACCACAAAATAATATTCAATCTAAAAGGGGGAACATTCGATATGACATTAGAAGAACTTGCATTGCAGGGAAAGCACAACATTTACAATTCAATGGCTGCCGGCCTCGCATCCAGACTGGTTGATCTTCGCAAGGAGTCTATCAAACAATGCCTCTCTGATTTTGAGAATGTGGAACACAGGCTTGAGTTTGTGGCCAACATCCATGGAATCGAGTTTATCAACGACTCAAAAGCCACCAATATCAATTCGGTTTGGTATGCCCTTGAAACCCTGAATAAAAAGGTGATCTGGATAGCCGGTGGTATCGACAAGGGAAATGACTACACCAAGCTTTTCAACCTGGTGAAAGAAAAGGTGAAAGCCATTATTTGCCTCGGAATCGATAACGAAAAACTGATCGATGCATTCAAGGATAAGGTTGAGTATATTTCCGAAACATCCTCTGCCGAAGAGGCCGTAAATCTGGCTTATTATCTTGCACGCAAGGGTGACACCGTTTTACTTTCGCCGGCCTGCGCCAGTTTCGATCTTTTCGAAAACTTCGAGGAGCGCGGACGCAAGTTCAAGGAAGCTGTCAATGCACTGTAAATAAGAATCAATCATGAAGGCAATCCTGAATAATATCAAAGGTGATAAAGTGATCTGGGCCGTTGTGCTATTTCTGTCAATATTCTCAATCCTGGCAGTCTATAGTTCAACCGGCACACTTGCCTACAGAAAGCATTCAGGAAACACAGAGTATTATCTCCTGAAGCACCTCAGCATCCTTTTGTTGGGGTTTGTATTGATGTACGCAGCACACCAGGTTCCATACAAGTATTATGCACGTCTTTCACAGATTGCTATTTATGCCTCTGTTCCGTTGCTTGCCTACACATTGTTTTTTGGAACAAATTTTAATGAAGCAAACCGGTGGTACACACTCCCTCTGATAAATATGACATTTCAGCCATCGGATTTTGCCAAATTAGCCCTGATTATGTATGTGGCGAGGTTACTTGCCAAAAAACAAGAAGATATCAAAGACTTTAAAAAGGGGTTCATTTCAATCATGATCCCGGTTGTGATTATTACCGTTTTAATCCTGCCGGCCAATTTTTCAACAGCCGCCCTGATTTTTACAACCTGTCTGGTGCTGATGTTTGTCGGAAGGGTAAAATTCCAATATATAGCACTGCTGGTGGGTATAGGTTTGTCCGGCCTTATTTTGTTGAGTGTTCTTGCGGTAAATACCCCCAATTTAGGTGGTCGTATCGGCACCTGGCAAAACCGTATTGAGAATTTCATCAGTGGCGACAGTGAAGCCAACTTTCAGGTTGAGCAGGCCAAAATTGCCATCGCTACCGGGGGTATAACCGGCAAAATGCCCGGGAATTCAATACAGAAGAATTTTCTGCCCCACCCCTACTCCGATTTTATTTATGCAATCATCATTGAGGAATACGGTATCATTGGTGGAATCCTGGTTGTTTTGCTTTACCTGGTTTTGTTTTTCAGGGCAGTGAAGATTGTTATAAAAAGCCCCCGGAGTTTCCCGGCTTTCCTCGTTTTCGGGGTATCATTCAGCCTGGTATTTCAGGCAATGGTGAATATGATGGTTGCGGTAAACATACTTCCGGTTACGGGGCAAACACTCCCGCTCGTTAGTATGGGAGGAACATCCATCTGGTTTACCAGCATAGCCATCGGGATCATCTTAAGCGTGAGCCGCGAAATAGATGAAGAACCTGAAAAAGAAACCACTCCTAAAAATGCAGAACATGTCGTTGCCTGAAGTAGGAATTATCATTAGCGGAGGCGGAACCGGGGGACATATTTTCCCGGCCATTGCCATTGCAGATGCCCTGATGCAGGTTGAGCCGTCGGCCAGAATACTCTTTGTGGGGTCCGAAGGCCGGATGGAAATGGAAAAAGTTCCCGCTGCAGGTTACAAAATTGAAGGGCTCTGGATCAGTGGAATCCAACGCAGTTTTTCGTTCAATAACCTGCTGATTCCTCTTAAAATTATCCATAGCAGCCTGAAAGCAAGAAGCATAATCAGGCAATTCAGGCCGGATGCAGCGGTGGGCGTTGGTGGCTATGCCAGCGGGCCAACCATCAGTGCAGCAGCAGCTATGGGCATTCCTACCATCCTTCAGGAACAAAACTCCTATCCCGGTATTACCAATAAAATGCTGGCCTCAAAGGCTAAAAAGATCTGTGTAGCCTACAGCGGAATGGAGAAGTATTTTCCGGCCAATAAAATCATCCTTACCGGGAATCCGGTCAGGAAAGACATAGCCAATCTAAAAGACCAGCGCGACGAAGCCATCAAATTCTTCGGACTTGATCCGGCAAAACCGGTTGTATTGGCCGTGGGTGGCAGCCTTGGGGCACGCACCATTAACATAAGCCTCCACAATGGCATAAAAGAACTGGTAAACAACAACATACAAGTAATCTGGCAAACCGGAAAAAATTACAATGCCCTGGCCGAAGAAGCAGTGATCCCTTATGCAAACCAGGGCATCATACAAACGGCCTTTATCTCCAGAATGGATCTGGCTTATGCGGCTGCCGATGTGGTGATAAGCCGGGCAGGGGCAATTGCCATATCAGAACTTTGCATTACCGGGAAACCGAGCATTCTGGTCCCATCGCCCAATGTGGCTGAAGATCATCAGACCAAGAACGCCATGGCATTGGTTTCGCAACAGGCCGCTGTGTTGGTAAAGGATGCCGAAGCCCAGCAAAGCCTTGTCAGGGAAACTATTTCGCTCTTAAACGACAAAGAGAGGATGCAGCAGTTGAGCAATAACATCGCCAGACTGGCGCAACACGAATCGGCCCAGCGAATTGCAGGAATCATCCTTGAATGTATTAAAGCTTATAAACAGAAAAAACGGTGAACATCACAGAACTGAAATCGGTCTATTTTCTGGGTATCGGAGGCATTGGTATGAGTGCCCTGGCCCGCTATCTGCAAAAGGCAGGGTTCAGGGTTCATGGGTATGATAAAACCAATACCCAACTAACAACCGAGCTGGAAGCAGAAGGTATGGCCATTCACTACGACGACCGTCCCGACCTGATTCCGGCCGACACTGAACTTGTGGTTTACACACCGGCCATCCCGCCTGATCTGGGTGAATTCAGGCTGATCGTGAAGAAGGGCTATAAAATGGTGAAGAGATCGGAACTGCTGGGAGAAATCACGGCCGGTAAGATCACGCTTGCAGTTGCCGGAACACACGGAAAGACAACCGTTACCACCATGCTTTCACACATTCTTTATCCAGGGGAAAAAAGTTGCACCTCTTTCCTGGGGGGCATTGCCAAAAACTATAACACAAATCTGCTGTTGAAACCCGAAAGCCCTTATATGGTGGCTGAAGCCGACGAATTCGACCGTTCGTTCCTTAGGCTCTTTCCATGGCTGGCTGTGATCACATCGTCCGACGCCGATCATCTCGATATTTACGGCGATCACCGGCATCTGCTGGATTCGTTTGCTGATTTTACATCCAATATTCAGGAAAATGGATTCCTCCTTTTAAAGAAGGATGTTGAAATTCCGGTAAAAACCAGGCAAAGTGTCAGGGTATTTACTTATTCGGTTTCAGATGAAACAGAGTTCAGGGCAGTCGATCTGAAACTGATTGACGGAACCTACCATTTTGATTTAAAAACACCCGGAGAAACGGTAACCGGATTAAAACCGGGTCTGCCCGGTCTGTTTAATGTTGAGAACAGCATTGCAGCGGCTTCGGCTGCCTGGCTCACCGGCAGTTCATCCGACGAAATCCGGACGGGCATCAATACCTTCCAGGGCGTAAAACGCCGCTTCGACCACCGGATCAACCGCCCGGGATTTCTCTATATCGATGATTATGCGCACCATCCGGAAGAATTGAAAGCCTGCATCGGCTCCGTAAGGGCATTATATCCATACCGTCATATCACCGGTATTTTCCAGCCCCACCTTTATACCCGTACACGCGATTTTGCCGATGGGTTTGCCGAAAGTTTGTCAATGCTCGACAGGGTAATCCTTCTCGACATTTACCCTGCCAGGGAACTGCCCATTGATGGCGTTTCTTCATCCATGCTGTTGGATAAGATAAAAGCGGCGGACAAACAACTTTGTTCAAAAGATGAGGTACTCCAACTGCTTTTAAAAATTTCGCCCGATATCTTACTTACCCTTGGTGCAGGCGACATTGACCAATTGGTGCCCGAAATCGAGAAGTTATTCACCAAAGAGCAGGTACGATGAAGAGAATCCTCGCAATTACTTTCTGGATGATGATCGTTGCCGGTGCAGGCAGCTTGTTCATCTTTGCCAATAAAAAGCAGGATAAGCTCATCTGCCCGAAATTTCAAATCGATGTTATTTACGATGATGCACCGGTTCTGGT
>JBBQIQ010000085.1:0-17626 GCA_038325075.1 Bacteroidales bacterium
GCTACCCTTAACCGGCTGCTTGACTTTGATAAGAAAAGCGGTGACAACCTGAATGTTAACCCCCGTCGCACACTCAAAGAAATCAATAGAATAGACACTGAGCAACAAAAAGAATTTGCAAGGATTTTCAGAAAACTTGTAAGGGAATTGACGCACGAGGGCATACACATCATCAACGAAAAAGAGCTTTCAGAAGAACACGGCAAGTTCATCAGGGAATTTTTCAACAACAATGTTCGTTCACAGTTGTTCCCGATTATGCTTGGGAACCTGAAATCGTCATCGCTGGTCGATAAATCGATTTATCTGGCCATCCGGCTTACAAAAAAATCGCATCCCGGCGAAGAACAGTTTGCAGTTATCAGGGTTCCGGCAGGTCCGCTTTCACGATTTCTGATCCTGCCATCCTCAAGTGGTAGGCAATATATTATCCTGCTCGACGACGTAATCCGCTATTGCTTCGATGATATTTTCTCCATTTTTGGCTACGACCAATTTGAAGCCTACACCTTTAAATTTACCCGCGATGCCGAATTAGATATTGACAACGATGTTTCGAAAAGCTTCCTTGAGATCATGACCGAAAGCCTTAAGCAGCGAAAACTCGGCGCCCCAGTCAGGTTTATTTACGATAAAAACATGCCCGGTAAACTGCTTGGAATGCTTAAGCAAAAGCTCGACATCAGCGAGACTGACACACTATCGAAAAGCGGACGTTATCATAACTTCAAGGATTTCATGTCCTTTCCGCAACTGGGACGGCATGATTTACTGTTTGAGCCAACCCTGCCTTTGGAACATCGTCGGATTCCCAAAAAAGAGAGCATTCTGAGTGTCCTCCACGACAGGGACATTATGCTGCATTATCCTTATCAGTCGTTCAGGTACATCATCGACCTGCTGCGCGAAGCCTCTATTGATCCGCTGGTACGTTCAATAAAGATGACCCTTTACCGGGTCGCGCGCGACTCAAACGTGATCAATGCCCTGATAAATGCCGCCCGAAACGGGAAATCCGTAACTGTTTTTATGGAGCTCCAGGCCCGTTTTGATGAAGAAGCGAATATTTACTGGGCCGGCAAAATGCAGGAAGAAGGCATAAAGCTTATCCAGGGTATTCCAGGATTCAAGGTACATTGTAAACTGCTGATAATCCGCAGGAAAGAAGGCGACAAAAACGTTTACTATGCCAACATTGGCACCGGAAATTTCAATGAACAAACCGCCCGTGTCTATGCCGACGACAGTCTGCTTACTTCAAATCAACAGATTACGGCAGAAGTGAACAGCGTTTTTAACTTGTTTGAAAGCAAATACAACCCACCAAAGTTTAACCACCTGATAGTTGCACCGTTTCAGATGCGCAACTTCTTTATCAGGATGATAAACACCGAAATCAACCAGGCGAAAGCCGGAAAGGAAGCCTGGTGTATCCTGAAACTGAATAATCTGGTAGATGATAAGATTATCAAAAAACTTTACCAGGCAGGCCTGGCCGGGGTTAAAGTAAGGGTTATCTGCCGCGGCACCTGCACTATGATTCCCGGATTGAAAGGTTTCAGCGAAAACATAGAGGTAATCAGCATTGTGGATAAATTCCTTGAGCATTCCAGGGTCCTGGTTTTCAACAATGGAGGTGACGAAAAATACTTTATCTCGTCGGCCGACTGGATGGTGCGCAACCTTGATAACCGCATCGAAGTGGCCTGCCCTATTCTGGATAAAGGAATTCAGCAGGAACTGAAAACCATGCTGTTGATTCAACTCAAGGATAACACCAAGGCCAGAATTGTAAACCACGAAGAACCGAATTTCTATAAAGACCGCGATAAACTTCCCCGGATCAGGTCGCAGGTAGAGATTTATAATTATCTGAAAGGGTTGTAAGAGTTTCTGATTTCGCCTGACCTGATTTCTAATTTCTAATTTCTAATTTCGGATTGCGGATTTCAAGGAAGAGAAATGGAGAAATGGGGAAATGGGGACAAGGAGAAATTTCGGATTTCGGATTTCGGATTGCGGATTGCGGATTTCGGATTGCAGAATTCGGATTGCGGATTTCGGATTTCGGATTGCGGATTTCGGATTTTCTTAAATCCTACGACTCACCACTTACTTCTTATTTCGGATTTCGGATTGCGGATTGCAAATTGCGGACCTGCCCGACTGACCAACACAAGATTAATTTCGGATTTCGGATTGCGGATTTCGGATTGCGGATTTCGGATTGCGGATTTTCTTAAATCCTACGACTCACCTCTTACTTCTTATTTCGGATTTCGGATTGCGGATTGCGGATTTTCTTAAATCCTACGACTCACCTCTTATTTCCGACTTCTGACTTCGGTCACTGAGCGAAGCCGAAGTGCCGACTTCTGATTTCGGATTTCGGATTTCGGATTGCAGATTTCGGATTGCGGATATTGGATTGCGGATTGCAAATTGCGGACCTGCCCGACTGACCAACACAAGAATAATTTCGGATTGCGGATTTCGGATTGCGGATATTCTTAAATCCTACGACTCACTTCTTATTTCCAACTTCTGACTTCGGTCACTGAGCGAAGCCGAAGTGCCGACTTCTGACTTCCAACCTCGGCCCCTGAGCTCTCGGTTGGTGAGCTCTCGGTTGGTGAGCTCTTGGTTGGTGAGCTCTTGTCGAACCATGTCGAACCATGTCGAAGGGCTGACTTCCGACTTCTTATTTCGGATTGCGTATTAACTCACTAAATTAAACCTTCTCTCTTAATTGAAAACCAATCATATCATTAAATAATCTACTAATCTGCTAATCTTCTAATCCGCTAATTCTCACCTCTCACCGCTCAAAACTTAAGCGAACTTCTCCACCAAATCAGCAAGCCGGTGAGCATACCCGCTTTCGTTGTCGTACCAGGCTACAATTTTTACCAAATCATTGTTGTCGCCAAGCACAGCAGTCAGCCCTGCATCGAAAATAGCCGAATGCGGATTACCAATAATATCGATTGATACAATAGGATCTTCGGTATATTGCAGGATTCCCTTCAGATATCCATTGGCTGCTTCTTTAAAGGCTGCGTTGATACCAGCGATGGTGGCAGGCTTTTTCAATGTACAAGTGAGATCGGTGAGGGAGCCATCAGGAACAGGCACACGGATACCAGCCCCGCCCAGGTTATTTTTCAGGTGCGGAAATATTTTTGTGGCTGCTTTTGCAGCACCCGTGGTTGTTGGTATAATGCTGTAGGCTGCAGCCCTGGCCCTGCGCAGGTCGGTGTGGGGCGCGTCAATCAGGTTCTGGTCGCGGGTATAGGAATGTACCGTGGTGATAAATCCTTCCTGAATACCCCATAAATCATCCAGCACCTTTATCATAGGCGCCACGCAGTTTGTGGTACAGGAAGAATTGGAAATGATTACATCGTCTTTTTCGATAATATGATCATTGATACCTAATACCACGTATTTAACATCGTCGTGATTGGCGCTGGCCGGAGCTGAAATAATCACCTTCCGGGCGCCTGCTTCCACATGCTTCATTGCCGATGCCTTATCGGTAAATTTTCCGGTGGATTCAATAACGATATCAACTCCCAGTTTTCCCCAGTTGATGGCACCCGGTTCCGGTTCGGCAAAAACTTTAATCTTTTTCCGGTTCACCAATAAATAATCGGGGCCTGCCTCTACTATTCCCGGAAAATTACCATGAACCGAATCATATTTCAACAAATGAGCAAGGGTGTGAGGGTCGGTAAGGTCGTTGATGGCGACCACCGATATGTTCTTTTTCTTCAACAAAGCCCTGAAAGTGATCCTTCCGATGCGGCCAAATCCATTGATGGCCAGTCTGATATTCGCCATGGTAACGCAGTTTAAAACCGCGTCAAAGTTAGGAAAATCGTGAAGAATCCTATAATAACAATTTATTTGATCAGGTTGATGACGCCGGTCTGTTCGCTGACTTCGTCATTTTCATCCCTGAAATAGGTGCGAAAGACATAAATGCCTTTTCCGACCGGCTGACCGCTGACGGTTCCGTCCCAGCTTTCAGTTATATCGTTTGTGAAGAAAATGAGCGAACCCCATCGGTTAAAGATGGAAATGCCGTATTCTTTCACACCGCTGCCCTGAACAACAAAAAAGTCATTTCTGCCATCCCCGTTTGGAGTAAATGCATTAGGTATCAACAGCATGTATCTGGGTGAGACATAAACCTGCTTCAAAACACTGTCAATGCATCCATAACTGTTTGTTACTGTGAGGAGAACATCAAAATAATCAGAAACAGTGTAGGTATGTGAAAATGCCGGAGTGTCGTAAGTGGTTCCGTCACCGGTATTCCAAAGCAAAGAGATATTGTCGCCGGTAGAACTGCTTGAAAATTGAATGATCGGGTTTTTAAGGCTGGTGTTTGAGGGTGAAGCATCAAAAGTTGCAACCGGCAACGGCCATGCATTAACCAGCCCGGTCATATTTTTTTGGCTCACGCACCCTCCCGGATTGGTCACTGTTAGCGTAACGTTATATTCGCCCGGAATAGTAAATTCCTGGCTTATGTTTTGAGCCTGACCGTTTCCTGCCGAACCAAAATCCCAGTTGTAAGTAACTCCAGTTGCTGCATTCAGCGAGTTATCTGTAAAGTTAACAGTGTGAGGCACACAGCCCTCCGCTATTCCATTTGAAAAACCGGCAACCGGCATGGCGTTTACCTGAATATCCTGCGTAAACTCAACACTCTGACAACCTGCCTCGGTAACACTAAGTCTGACAATATGCATACCAGCACTGGTCCAGGAAACCGAATGTGGTCCCTGGCCTGACGTTGTAACATTTCCGCCGTCCCAATCCCAAGTGTAAATTGCATTGCCAAGTCCGTTTCCGGCATAGGTAACAACCGTTTGATCGCCTTCACATACAGCATTTTGCGAAAGATTAAAGTCAGCGAACATCTGTTCCTTGACTGCAATACCGACAATCGCAGTATTCACGCAACCGTTTACATCGGTGCCTGTAACAGTATAGTTCGTATTTACTGTTGGTCCGGCAACCGGGTTTTGCTCGGTTTCATGGCCGGCAAGAATCGCATCGGATTGATCCGCGCTCCAAACATAAGAGAGAGCACCTGAAGCTGAAAGTGTCAATTGTTCATCAGGACAAATAGAACCTACTGAGGATGTAGCAGAAACCAAAGGCAATGGATTAACGGTCACTGTTACCTGATCTGTTGCGATGCAACCATCATCTACGGTAAGTGTGTATAACGTCGTAATTTGAGGAGAAACCTGCACCGTTTGCCCGGTATAGGTATTGGTTCCGTCAGTCCAGGTGAAAATACCACTTCCAGTCGAGGAAGAGCCGCTGAGGTCGGTTACATTTCCGGCGCAGATTACAGGTCCGGTTCCTGCATCAACCGTGAGTTGGAAAACGGTTACAAAAATACAATCGGTCAGAGTATTGCCACAGTTGTCGGTAACATCCACGCAATACTGCCGCGATGTTGGTGGACTTACTGTAATTTCACGGCCTGTGTATGTCTGATTTGTTAACATGTCTGTCCATACCCATATCCCGTTTGGTGTATCATTGGCAGTAAGGGTAATATCCTGGCTGATACAGATATCCGCATCGGAGCCGGCATCGGCAAATGGCTCGTCAACAAATACGGTGACTTCGTCGGTGCTGGAATTGCCACACGCATCATAGGAAGTCAGTGTATAAGTTGTAGTTGAATTCGGAGAGACAACTATAGTGTTATTGGTAAATCCCCCCGGCATCCAAAGCCAACTGGTTCCTCCTTCCGCGATCAATGTAGCTGACGCGAACTGGCAGATCGGGATATCTTCACCGGCATAAGCAACAGGACCAAGCACTGTCACCGTGATCGTCCGGATTTCCTGAGAGCCACATTCATCGGTGACCGTTATTGTATAGGTTGTTGTTACATCAGGGCTAACATCCAGGGTGTCTGATGTTTCGCCGGTACTCCACTCGTAAATATAGGGAGGGATGCCTCCATAAGGGGTAATCCGGAGTTTTCGCACTTCACCGCAAACCATCGTCTGGTTTCCCGAAGCTATCGCCCCGAGAATTGGGTAGTCTTTGATATAAATAGTCAGGGTATCCATATCCACACCACAAAGGGAAGAGTTGTAAATCAGGGTAACTGTTTCGGTAATATACTCGTAAATACCATCATTCTTAGGGACTATATTGAGGACAGTCATGGTGTCACCCTGAGGTATAATAATCTGTGCCGGAATAGAATCGTAATCAGTTCCATTTATTGCAGTTCCTCCTATCGTTAAATTTATAGGATAGTTAACGGGCGTTATCTGGAACAATTCAAAGGCAACCGAAGCATTGTTGCAGCCTTCAACAGCCGTATCAACAACTGCATGGGTAAAAGCCAAATTAGCACCCAGTCCGACACTGGAAAAACTGTTGGCTTGGAGGAATACGCCCGTATCGTACTGAGAATCAACGGCATCGGCGACAGCAAGTTTAATATGATAAGTCTGACAAGGAACTACATTAGAACTGGCAACCAGCACGGTTGTAAATGCATCATACTGAATATACTGCCCACCACTATTGTGGACATAATACTGACAATTGGTGCAGGGTCCTGTGTTGTTATTACCATTGTTGATATTATCAATTAAAACATAGTAAGGTGGAAGGGTTTGCGGCACCAGCGCAATGTTTCTAGCTCCATTCGGAAATCCCGGCGGAGAAGGGAATGTTCCGTAAATATCAGGTCCACTGATAAAAAAGCCGAAAACATCGTTAAACTGATTTACAAATTCAGGATATTCTTCCGAGCCAAAAACATATCTGAACTCTACAATATTAGACTGAGGGATAAAATCAAATTCCAAAACAGAAGCATCATTGGTATTGTCACCGCAAAGCTGTTCCAGGGCAATATCGCCGCCAGCCCCGGCATTGTATGATTTGCTGCCGGTATTATTAGGACCTTCTGAATTATTTGCTCTTCCGGAAGTTAAAATTACCCCAGAAGCAATACCAAGATTTGACTCACCCGAAAAAGATCCCCGGGCAATACTTGCCCCCTGGTAAGTGATATTAAAGGTTTCAACACCCTGGCCAATGAGGACCTGCTGAACCAAAGTTTGAGGATCAACCCCTTCTATAACAGCATAATCAAACTGAGCTTTGCTTGCAGAAGGAAGAATCAGAAAAACAAATACAGCTATAAAGCTCAAATTTTTAAAACTGAGCGTTCTGCATGTATCACGAACCGGAACCGCTAAAGCAACATTTTGCATGATTACAGAAATACAACGTTGGTGAATTGGCTGCCGGATTAAGGCAAACTGACTTGACAGAAAGAAATAAATAAAAACTCCCACCCGGCTGATACAAAAATATACTTTTTATCTTATTATCCAACCTGAACAACAAGATTTATTAAAAATAATTAAAAACAATCGCTGGTCAATCAATGAGTTAATAATCACAAAAAGTTATAAATCTGTTACAGGACCTTAATCTGGGAGCTGGAAATATCTATCTTTAATCCCGAAACTAAGAAACAGATTTTTATCATGGAAAAATTATCTAATTACCTGGAAGCTAACAAACAACGCTTCCTTGACGAATTATTCGGACTGATACGCATTCCTTCAATCAGTTCAATTACCGACCATAAACCCGATATGATCCGCGCTGCAGAATACTGGAAGGAAACGCTGACAAATGCCGGTGCAGATAAAGTCGAAATTATTCCCACTGCCGGAAATCCGGTGGTATATGGTGAAAAGATGATTGATCCGGCCAAACCTACCGTGCTGGTTTATGCCCACTATGATGTGATGCCGGTCGATCCTTTGAATTTATGGACATCACAACCTTTTGAACCAGAAGTTCGGGATGGTAAGATATATGCCCGCGGTGCCGATGACGATAAAGGCCAGTCGTTTATGCACGCAAAAGCATTCGAGGCGATGGTTCAGACCGGTAGTTTACCTTGCAATGTCAAGTTCATGATCGAAGGCGAAGAAGAAGTCGGCTCACCCAACCTTGAGCAATTTTGCGTTGATCACAAAGAAATGCTGAGAGCCGATATTATCCTGGTTTCCGATACCGGAATGATCGCACCGGATATTCCATCCATTACCGTTGGATTGCGCGGACTAGCCTACCTCGAAGTTGAAGTTACCGGTCCCAACCGCGACCTGCACTCTGGCTTATTTGGCGGTGCCGTTGCAAATCCCATCAATGTGCTGTCGAAAATGATTGCTTCGCTTACCGATGAAAACAACCGGATAACGGTCGCCGGATTCTATGATAAGGTACTCGAACTCACTGCTGAAGAACGCGCTGAAATGGCTAAAGCCCCCTTTAACCTTGAAGAGTATAAAAAGGCTATTGATATTGCTGAAATTTCAGGCGAATCGGGTTATACCACAATGGAGCGTACCGGTATCCGTCCAACGTTGGATGTTTGCGGAATCTGGGGCGGCTATACCGGCGAAGGTGCCAAAACAGTGCTTCCATCAAAGGCAAGTGCCAAAATCTCAATGCGCCTGGTTCCTCATCAGGATCATGAAGAAATCTCGAAACTGTTTGAAGATCATTTTATGAAGTTGGCCCCGCCATCCGTAAAGGTAAAAGTTACCAATCTGCATGGCGGACAAGGCTACGTCTCACCAACCGATACCAAAGCATATAAGGCTGCCAGCAAGGCTTATGAGATGACCTTTGGCAAGAAGCCGGTTCCGGTTCGCAGTGGTGGTAGTATCCCCATCATTTCAACCTTTGAGCGTGTTCTGGGAACCAAATCCATCCTGATGGGTTTTGGCCTGGAGTCGGATGCCATCCACTCGCCCAATGAAAACTATCCGCTTTTCAATTTCTACAAAGGCATTGAAACCATTCCTTATTTCTATAAGTTTTATTGCGAATAGCATCAGAGGTTAACTGACAAAGAAAAGCCGCAACTTAAGTTGCGGCTTTTCTTTTTTGAAGGAGGAGGGAAAATTAAAGTCGTTTTTGTCAATGGATCCTTAGCGATCATGATAGTTTAAGTTTTTCAGATCCTTAGCGAGGACGCTAAGGATATTTTTAGTTTTTCAGATCCTTAGCGAGGGTGACAAGGGTATTTTTAGTTTAATTGTTCATAATATAAATCCCATCCTTTTTACCCAATATGCCCAATAACCTTAGCGTCCCGCTAAGGTTATTGCTATACTAAGCCTTCCCGAAACTCTATAATTTCGATTGGGTAATCGTTAGCTTAATAACATCCAAAATCCCTTCCATATCCGCATAATTCCTCGCACTCGATAAAAGGTAATCCTCAGGCTTTTCAACAATTCCGGCTCTTACCGGATTCTGATGAATATAATTCAGCTTTTGCATAATAATCTCATTGTTATACAGCTCAACCGGGTGATTGTCTTGTGTCCAGAATTGAAGATATTTATTCCGGCTGTTATTTTTGCCAGCCTCTAAAAGCAACGGAAAAATCCAGTCTCTTTTGTTTTGTTCTTCAACAATCAGAATATCGATCACCGCTTTACTTGTGTAAGATTTCAAATCCTTGATTACGCCACTTAAGTTATCATTACTACTGCGCATTATAAAATGTGCATGGTTTGACATGATAACATAAGCATAAAGCTCCAGCCCCTTATTTTTTTGACAAAACCGGATATTCCTGATAAACTCATCCCTTACCTTCTTTCGGGTAAAGATATCGATCCACCTGACAACCTGAAAGGTTACAAAATAAGGCATGGATTGATCAAGGATTTTCCAACCGGTTGACATTATAGTACTTGTCTTAATTTGAAATCAAAGTTAATGATTTTTTTAGATTCAAAATTTATACGGGACCTGGTTGCAGGCAATTTGATATTTTAATAAAGGGAACCAGTGGCTCCCTTTATTAATTCCAAATAAACTATTGTCTCTTTTTAAACTCTGCCAGCCCACTGTCAAGAAATGCCAGAAAATTATTTACATCGAGGTCATAGGCTTTGGACGGAACCAGTAACTCACCCTTGGTATCGAGCAAAACATAATACGGCTGGGCATTGATATTGTATTTGCTGATCTGGTAGTCAGCATATTTCTTACCGATGGTTTTCTTAACCTTTCCGTCGTAGGTTGAAGTAATCCACTCCGATTCGGGCAATTCTGTTTTATCATCAACATACAAGGCAACCAGAATGTATTCCTCGCGCAATTTTTTAAGCACCCTTGGATCAGACCAGACCCTTGCCTCCATTTCGCGGCAATTAACACAACCATGGCCGGTAAAATCAATAAAGACGGGTTTATTCTTTTCAGCAGCACAGGCAAGTGCTTGTTCAATGTCGAAGTAACCTTCCAATCCATGCGGCAGGTGAAGAATATCGCCGTGTTTTGGCTTATCGCAAAGGGTTGAGCCGGGTTGGTCAATTCCACCTCCGGATCCAAAAACCTGAATGTTATCGCGCACAATCTTATTCAGGTCAAAATCGTGGGTTGCCTGTGGTGGCAGGTATCCCGACAAGGCCTTCAGAGGTGCCCCAAACATGCCTGGAATCATATAAATTACAAACGTAAAGGTAGCAATAGCCAACCCAAGACGGGGTACACTGATAAATTTGAGATCACTGTCATGTGCAAACTTCAGTTTTCCAAGCAGATACAACCCCATCAGGGTAAAAATAATGATCCAGAAAGCGAGGTATATTTCCCTGTCAAGGATACCCCAGTGGTAAGTCTGGTCGGCAATACTCAGAAACTTCAGACCAAGTGCCAATTCGATAAATCCCAAAACAACTTTAACCGAGTTGAGCCAGCCGCCTGATTTGGGCATGCTATTGAGCCAGCGCGGGAAAAATGCAAACAAGGTAAATGGCAAAGCAAAGGCCAGCGAAAAGCCAAGCATACCAACAATGGGTTCAAGCACTTCACCTCCGGCCGATGCGACAAGAATAGCGCCAACAATTGGCCCGGTGCAGGAGAATGATACCAGCACCAAAGTAAAGGCCATAAAGAACGCTCCGATGATACCGCCACGATCGGCCTGTGCATCAGATTTGTTGATCATCCAACTGGGCAGGGTAATCTCAAACATCCCCAGAAATGATGCGGCGAAAAACATGAAAATCAGGAAAAACAGTACGTTCGGAAACCAATGGGTACTAAGAAAATTGGCAAAGTTGGCTCCTAAAGTCACTGCCACAACAGTTCCTATAATTGTATAGATGAGAATGATCGAAATGCCATAGAACAATGCCTGTGCCTTGGCTTTGACTTTATCTTTTTCTTTTAGAAAGAAAGTCACTGTCATAGGGATCATCGGGAATACACAGGGTGTGAGTATAGCTGCCAGTCCCGCAAGGAAAGAAAAGAAAAACAGGGTCCAGAGCGAAGAGTTACCGCCCAGTCCACCGACATTCACCGCTTTGATCTCACCTTTATCTGTTGAGCCTGATTTGGTCAGGGTATCTGCAACCGGCACAATAGAATCTGCAACAGTTTCTTCCGGGTTAACAATTGGGCTGTTCTCAGAAACCACAGCTTTCCCAGCATCCGGATTCCCTTTTATGTTAAACTCAAAATCAATTGTTTCCGGAGCCAGGCATTGCTTGTCGTCGCAACACATAAACTCCAGGGAACCCGTTATTTTAAAATCTTTAGCTGAAAGCACACTGATGTTCTGCGTAAAAACGGCTTTATCGGCAAAATACTTGAGTACTGCCTGAAACTGATTGTCGTATTCTTCAATAGCCTTAGGCTCTTTCACCTTTCCAATCGTCTTAAAATTGGCGCTTTTTTCAAAAAAGAACGAAGTTGGAACCGGCCCGTCGGGAGGCGGAGGAACATCCTGTGAATAAAGGTGCCATGTCCGTTCAATGGTTGCTGTAAATATTAACTGAACCTCACCTGCCGAAATCTGCTTCGAGCTAAAAGTCCACTTCACAGGCTTTAGAACCTGCGCAGCACCAAGCAACGGCATAACAAGTGTCAGAACAAGGATAATTGTTGTATTTCTCAGAAATGGTTTCATCATGTCAGATAGCTTTTCTCAAAGTGCCGGTTAATCCAGCCATTCAATTTTAAGGATAGTTTTTGTTTCAGGGGTTATCCGGTAACCATTGCCAATGCGATGGCCTACCAACCAAACTATTTCATTACCGTTGATAAGCAACCAGGCGTTTTCCTTTTCAACGATCGAAAATTTATTGTCAATAAAGAAATCGCTGAGCTTCTTGTTATTGTTCATGCCGAAAGGAACAAATGTATCGCCTTCCTTCCACTTGCGCAGTCGCAGCGGCCAGAGTATTTTTGAAGCATCCAGCATGGCAATGTTACCACTTTTCTCAATAAGAAGTCCGGGTTGATTTTCCAGATGTGTAAAACGCAATTGGACAGGCTTTTTAATATCAGGGCTTTGCATATCAATAAGAATATCGCCTGCGGGAAAAACACCGGCTGGCCCCAATTCGGTTATCAACAACAAATCCCTGTCTTTAACTGCCCGGTGGGTTGCTGAAAAGAAGAACTTCCCGGACAATAAATCCAGTGCTGCAGCTATTTCATCGGTTACACTCCGGTTGAAGCTGAAAGGCTGAAGTAGTTCAAAAAGATATACTTGAAGGGGGTCAAGTTTCCGAAGTTCAGGTATTTTGAATGAAACAAGCCCATCATTCAATATTTCAACCTGTTCCCTTGTCTGATCGATATGGTTACTTAAAAGCAATTCAGTCTCACGCATCCGGTCTATGGTTGTAGTGATGGTTTTCCTGAATTCAGGGTTGATTTCTCCAAGCAAAGGGACCAAATCGTGACGAATTTTATTTCTGACGTATTTTGATGAGCGGTTTGAACTGTCTTCACGGTAAGCGATTGCCTCATCGCCGGCAAACTCTTCAATCTGGCGGCGGAAAGCGAACATCATCGGGTGAACTATCTTTGAACGGTAAGGCAAAATTCCGTGCAATCCACTGATGCCGGTTCCACGCAGAATGTTTATAAAGAATGTTTCAATCTGATCATCCAGGTGATGGGCTGTAGCGATTGCTTTAAATCCTTCGGTCTGTTGCAGTTCGTCAAACCATTCATAGCGAAGGGTGCGGGCAGCCATTTGTACCGAAATTTTGTTAAAACCGGCATATTCCCTGGTTTTAAAGTGGTTCACAAAAAACCTTACGCCGTATATTTCAGCCACGGCTGCCACAAATGCTTCGTCCTGATTGGATTCGCTGCCCCTGAGTCCAAAATTACAATGTGCAATGGCAAAATTAAACCCGCCACGGTGGAAGAGTTCCGCCATGACCATAGAATCAACACCGCCACTAATAGCCAGAAGAATAGGCTCATCCGGCTCAAAAAGGCGAAAGCCGCTTATGTATTGCTTAAACTGATCGAGCATGGGGCAAAGTTATAAAAAGATAAGAACTGAAACTTATTGCAGATTCTAAAAGCCAGGGCATTAACAAATTTTAATAAGTTTTCGGCAGGGCCGAATAGTTACAAATTTTATATCTATCTGTTTATCAGAATAATAAATATATTTATCAAAGTTTAACAAGGTTGAAAATCAATCTTTTTATTGTCCTGATTCAACAACAGATAAACCGGCAATGGTCATCAGCTTCAAAAGTTCCCTCATTTTTCAATCAGCCAAATCAATTTCCGGTAAAATGCATTCACGATTAATTGCATTGGGAGCCCGACTACCCGAGCGAAAATGGGAAAACAGGACCGGCAAACTGCATCAAAGTGCCGGCATCTGGCAGCCAGAAAATCAGCCTGTCAAAGTCAGTTTCTTTGGTTGATCTTAACTATAGCTATTGAAAGTTATTTCTCATACCACTTCCTGAGATTCTTCCTGTTCATATCGTTGAGAATATTCTTTGCTTCAGGCTTATACAAAAATTCAAGTTCTGCATGAAAGCGTTCCGTGATCTTACCCCGTACAATCTTGAGCATAGAATTTATGAGATGGTTTTGTTCGGTAAAACCCTCGGTCAAAACGCAGATCGCCGACGGAAGCCACCTTTCGGGGAACATTCCGGCATATTTCCCATGTTTGTAATACGCATTTATCTCATGTTGAATCAGCTTAAGTGCTGCATCGATTGCTTCAGGGCTTCCGGGTTTAAATCCGGTATGCTCAAGATGACTGTTAATGTTGGCAATGGCAGGAACTATCAGTCCAACTGTTAAAGGCTGTTGGTTATTAAAAAGTACACACTGACTGATAAAGGCTGACTGGTCGGTGATGGCCTCCTCTATACCTTCGGGGCTGTATTTTTCACCGTCGTTGCTTATGAGCAGGCTTTTGAACCTGCCAAGTACCACCAGGTAATCATCTTCATCGCGATAGCCCATGTCGCCGGTATAAAGCCAGCCATCCCGCAATGCTTCAGCCGATGCTTTCGGGTTTTTCCAATAGCCCTTCATTACGTTTTCTCCCCTGATCACAATCTCTCCGGTTTCTCCGGGCGGGAGTGAGTTACCTTCGGTATCACAGATTTTCAACTCAAGATAGTCAACCAGCCTGCCTGAAGTCCCCATCTTCAGGTTCTTTAATGAATTGGATGAGATGATCGGAGCAGCTTCTGAAAGCCCGTAACCCTGACAGGCAGGAATTCCTATCGCGTAGAAGAATCGCTGCAATTCAATGTCAAGCAATGCGCCCCCTCCGATGAAAAACTCCATTTCTCCACCTAAGGCCTTTCTGACTTTAACAAACAACAGGCGGTCATATAAATTTACCAATGGCTTCAACAGAATGCGCCAACCCTTTCCGCGGTTAAATCCAAATCCATTGTATTTATAGGCAATGGACAACGCATGGTTAAAGAATGCCTTTGCCAATTTCCCTTTTTGATCTATCCCTGACTCGATGTTTTTCCTGAAATTCCTCAAAAGTGCCGGAACACTCATGATAATATGAGGTTTAAATTCCTTAATATTGAGTGGAACGTTCTTCAGGGTTTCCATTGCTGTTTTACCGGCCTGAACTGAACCAACTCCGGCGCCCATCGCCATAAAGCAGTAAAGGCAGGCTGTGTGTGCAAATGAATGATCCCAGGGCAAAATAGCCAAAGTGCGGTGAGTGGGCGGAATATTCATTAAAGTAAGTGCCTGCTTTACATTGGTAACGTAATTCAGGTGGGTGAGCATAATCCCCTTGGGATCGGCTGTGGTTCCGGAAGTGTAGGATATATTGGCCAGATCATCCGGTTTTATGGCTGCAACCCTATCCTTAAGAACAGCAGTGTTGTCTTTGAGAAATACAACACCCAAATCTATCAAATTCTTATAGGTATAGTCTTTCTCCCGATTGACAGGGTTTTCATCCAGATAAATAACTGATTCAAGATCAGGCAGAGAATCCCGGATTGCTTCAATCTTTTCTGACTGACGGGCTGAAACCAATATCATCCGGCATCCGGAATGCGACAAACGAAACTTCAGGTCTGCTGCCGCATCCAGCCTGACTGACAAAGGAACACTGCAGGCACCCGTATAAAGGATGGCGAGTTCGCCAATAATCCATGCATTACGCCCTTCGGATAAAATCGCTATCCGGTCGCCGGGATGCACACCAACAGATATCAGGCCTGCTGCAACTTTATAAACAGATTCTTTGACTTCACTATAAGTGTAACCCTTATACTCCGCATCGGTTTTCTCGTATAAATAAACATTGCCGGCATAACGCGAAACACTGTCCTCAAACAAATCGATGATTGTTTTCATAGCTTCCGGTTAGGGCTGCAAGTTATAAAGAAATCAGGTATTTCAGGTTACCTAAATCTCACAATTTAAAGTTACCGCCCCCTGATCTTTAAGCAAAAACCAACATTTCCAGTTATGCTTTTAAGTATTCTAACTTAAGGATAACTCTGAGAAAAACTATAAATCGGGAAGAATACAATATCAATAACTGACATTAAATGTGATATTATTCAGGGGCTTACTCAAAACTCCAGATGTTTTAAAATAAAGGATCCGGTGAGAAGCTATGCTTATAGAAGCAAATTGAATTGTAACTCAATTCGGCAAATGTTGCTATTTCGAGGCAAAATCCTATGTAGCGATAGGTGATTTGTGTTTAGTATTGATGTTTCAGTTGGTAAGTCTCGGGTAAACACTGGTTTACACAAAACTGCTCAATAGCTAAAACGGGCTTGCCTCAATGACGCGAATATTCAAATGTAATCTTCAATATTCCAGTTCTTTAAAATATAAAAGGGCTGTGGCACAATATTGGGGGCAGGGGAGAATACTTCGATGGATTCACCATTCTCTGTATTTTCAATGTATTTTTCAATGGTCATGGTAGCTTTTTTTATGGCAAGATATTTTTCTTTTCCATGGCGCACAAAATAGCCACCTTCAACCATCCGCAAATTATCAACCGCCGTAAAACTCCCCTCCGACATTATGGTATTGTAAAAAATGGAGTTGTTCATTACCCCGTTTTCAAGTATTTGTGAACCTGAAATTTCATGTTCGAACTCAAAGCCTTTTGTTAAAAACAAGCGCTCATTAATGGTTCTCCCGTCTCCACCTATATCAAAAAGATAGATACGTTCCGCTGGCTTTATATCCATCAACTTAATGGCTGACTTATTGAATTTTAAACGCCCTGTTGGTCGTGAAGTATAAACTTTAGCTTCTTCTACTTGCAACGTTTTAATACGTTTTGCTATATGTTGCTGTTCGACAACTTTTGCAAAATCCATTCGTTTCATTTGTATGATTAATAGACAGGTGAAATTTGAATATTAGTAATGCTAAAAATTGCCTGGCCAGGCATATTGGGTGCTATCGCAAAAGAGGCTACAATATTTCCTTCGGCTGTATTTTCAGTGTATTGTTTAACCTCTGCCAACACCTTAACTGTAGGCTTTAAGACTTCGCCACCATTTTTTTTCTTGTGCTTTATTAAAAGGTCATTTCCCAATAGTTCTTTTTTTGAACATTCGGTTGCATCAAAATTATTCATCAAAAAAAGACGATAAAAAGCTGAATTCATAAAACTTCCACTCGGACTGATTTTCATTCCGAAACTTTTCTCGTTGTATTTAAAGCCTTTGGTAATATAATAGCGGTTCTCGTTGCTTTCGGCATCTACTTTCATATCAATTATCAATACCCGCTCGCCTATTCCTACACCTATGAGCTTGCGTGCCGACGCATTTAATACCATGATGCCAGGGGTTGAACTCGTTGTAATTTCAGGGCGCGCTTCTGTAGCTCTGTATTTGGTTTGCTGTTGCTGCAAAACAAATGCTTCTTTGAATTTGTTGATGAGTGACATGATTATTCAATTTGGGTTTTTATTTATATTTTCAGTTCTCAGGTAAATAATTAATGCAAGCCATTGTTCACCTTTAGTGCACAAATATAGCACAAAATAATATATACTTGCTTTACTTTAAAAGCACCAACCCCACCAGATATTAACCTTATTAATACCTGAAATAGGATTATACAATGTCATCAGCAGATTATTTATGCAATAACTGCTTTCTGTGGACTGCTATTTTATAATCAATTTTCTGACAACAGTCCAACTCCCCCCTACGATACGTAAAAAATACACACCCGAAGCATAGTGACTATAGTCATATTTTCTATTCTCATCAGGAGTCTGAACTGTGGA
>JBBQIQ010000086.1:0-17589 GCA_038325075.1 Bacteroidales bacterium
ATTGTGGTTCAGCCTCACATCATTACCAAATCGCTGTTGCTGAAAAAAGAGAGTGATGTCAACCGTTTTTTGGTTGTTGCTATAGGAGCCGAGCTTCTATTCTTCCTGGTGGTCATAACCGGCCTCTATGCCCGTATAACATTTCCTGATCTTATGATCGGTGGTGTACCGCTGAAAAACGATGCCATTATCCCGACTTATGTTATGCACATTTTTTCCAATGGTCATCTCTCAGTTGTTGTTGGGCTCATAGTGGTTCTTGGGCTGCTTTCTGCCGGTATTTCAACGCTTGAAGGGTTGATTCAGTCTGTTTCCACGACGATTACGTCGGATATAATCAGGCCGCTGACCGGTAAATGGCTGAATACTGACCATTCCATGATTACTTTGAACAAAATCGTCATTGTTATCCTGGGGCTTGTTACCATCTGGTTATCGTGGCAGCAGATAGCCCACCCCAGGCTTAGTGTAGGGATTTTTGCACAGAATGGGGTTTATGCTTACTTTGCATCTGCCTTTGTACCGGTTATTTTTGGAATCTATTATAAAAATATGAAAGCCAGTGTCGCATTTGCGGGTTCAATTATCGCTTTCAGCGTGCATTTTGCCGTTTATTATTTTATGCCGTTGCTCGTTAATTCGTATGGCTATTCGTTCGGATTCTTTACCAGATACCTGGAAGGACCCATACGCAATCCGGCCATTGCCTGTTCAACTGCCGTGGTGCTTTCAACCATTACTGTACTGATTATGATCTTGATAGACAAGTCGAAAACCCAAAAATCAATTCAGGCATGATCACAATAGACTGGTTCTCCAGATGGGCGGATTACAATCCTGAGAAAGTTGCGGTCAGTGAGTTCGAGACTGGCAAAAGCCTGACATATTCACAGCTTAACTATTTGGGAAATAGATACTCAACCCTTTTTACTTCTGATTATGGTTTAAAAAAGGGTGATCGTGTGGCTGTACTGGCTGAAAACTGCATTGAGTACATTATCTTGCTTGCCGTGGCTCAGAAAACCGGCATTATTCTGGTTCCCCTTAATTACCGGCTGACATCCCGCGAAATAGATTTTCTGATTTCAGACAGCGATCCGGTTTTGTTGATTACCGAGGATAAATTCCTCGAGAAAGTTCAGCAGACTGCCGCCTATCTGAAAGTTAACCGCCATCTTGACCTTGCTGAATTGCGCGTGACGAGCGAATCATTCCTCGCAAATCCGGAACTTCACCAGCATAATGAAGTTCATATCAGTCAGGAAGACGCCGCATTGATTATCTACACAAGCGGAACGACTGCTTTTCCCAAAGGTTCTGTTTACACCCACGGCATGATGTTCTGGAACAGCATCAATACCCAGATGCGTCTCGATATTACTTCCGGTGACCGCTCGGTGAACATGGCACCGCCTTTTCATACAGGCAACTGGAATGTACTGCTTACGCCGTTTCTGCATCATGGGGCATATACCCTAATCATGAAAAGCTTTGATGCAGATAAGGTACTTGAAGTTCTTGAAAAAGATGATCTTACGATTTTCTGGGCTGTGCCTACCATGTTGAAGATGATGGCCGATTCGCCGCTGTTTGAAAGCACAGACCTAAATAAAATACGTTATTTTATTGTTGGTGGAGAAGCGATGCCGGTTCCCCTGATTGAAAAGTGGCACACAAAAGGTGTTCCCATCCGTCAGGGTTATGGACTTACAGAAGTTGGTCCTAACGTTACTTCATTAAATCATCAGGATGCTATCCGCAAAGCAGGTTCCATCGGCAAACCCAACTTTTATTACAAGGCAAGACTGGTTGATGAAGCGGGCAATGAATTGGCTGCCAATGAATTGGGCGAGCTTATTCTGAGTGGGCCTACAGTTACACCTGGTTACTGGAAGAACTCCGCAGCTACCGAAGCAACCATTAAAAACGGGTGGTTTCATACCGGCGACATCATGCGAAAAGACGAAGATGGTTTTCTGTTCGTGATGGACCGTATTAAGAATATGTACATTTCAGGTGCAGAAAATGTTTATCCGGCCGAGATTGAATACCTGCTCCGCAATCATCCGGCGGTCGATGCTGTTGCCATTGTTGGTGTTCCGGATGAGAAGTGGGGCGAATCCGGCATGGCCTTTGTAGTGCAGAAACCCGGAAGTCAATTAACAGAAAACAATATCATCGGCTATTGTGAAGGGAAACTTGCCCGATACAAAATTCCAAAATATGTTCGTTTTCTTGATGTACTTCCTAAGAACGATGCCGGAAAGATTGACCGTCAACAACTCAGAAAAATCTCAAATCAATCATAATCAGTTTAATAAACCATAAACCAACCCTTAAATTAAATTAAAATGAAAAACACACATTTCAGAATGATTGCCCTTCTGTTCGGCGCCGCCGTGCTGACTTTTACAGCCTGCAAAAAAGATGAAGACAAAGGTGATCCCCCAACCATTGTTAGTGTTACTGTAGCCAATGACAACGCATCAGCACTTGTAACGTTCAATGAAGTTGTTTACAAAGCTGACAACCAAACCGGCAACCTCGACAAGGCTGCTCTGAGTGTCAGCGTTACAGGGGGTGTGGCAACCCTTACCGATTACACTGTTACGCATATTGCCGGCACAAACGAAGTTACCATTGGTCTAACCCTGAGCGGAATAGCCGACGGAACTGAAGTACTGACTGTAAAACCTGCTGCTGCAAATGGCATTTACAATGCCAAAGGCGCAGCTATGGAAGCAACAGAAACCAAAACCGATAACCTGAGCGATACCGGTATTATCGGCAGGTGGAATTCAGCCGGCGTTAATCTGGCTCCGCTGCTCGTTTATGCCGGAATTGATTCTATTTACGCTGATTTCAAAGGCGATAATTCTTATGTTGTGGAATCATTTACCCCGGACGGATCTAAAACAACTTTAACCGGAACTTTCACCCAGCAGCGTTCTCCAGTAGCCGGTATCTGGAATATTACTATAAATCAATCAGCACCTACAGCTCTTGTAAGCGTTGGGATTTTCCAGATTTCAAGCACTTTCAGCCCGATTTCAATGAAATATGAGATTGCCCAGACCGAACCGTCCATCGTTGGTGTTACCCCTCCGACTGCAACAGGCGGTTTCGGAAGTACCAGTGGTGGTGCTTACGGCGTTTTGAATGTACAAACTTATGTCAGAATGAATTAATCTGACCGGTAGTTCTTTTCAGAATAAACCATTAAAGGCCCGGCAAGTCGATCGTACCGGCAGGCAGTAGCCGGGCCTTATTTTTTTCATCAATTACAGCAAGGTCAACATGAAAAAAATCTCTACGCTTTTAGGAATATTATTAATTGCACTGGCCAGTACTTCGGTTTCAGCCCAGACTACGCTGGTTGATTATCAGCAATCTGCGGTACCCAGGAAAGCAAACAAGGAATTTCAGTTTCTGGCCTTTTTTATCAATCAGGGCGTTACTTCAAACTTTTACCCCACCAGCGAGTTTCTGAAAGGGCAGGTTGTGGGCCGATTGTTTGGAAAAAATACCAGCACGACCTCCGATTCTGCCCGCACTTATTATGTTGAACAGCGCATTGTCCCATTTTTTATTTATCAGCCAAACCTCTTCAACGGAAAAGCTATTCTAAGGGCTTCTTTCGAGATCGACTGGACCTGGGGCGATGCATCGTATGGAACCGGTGGAAACATTGGAGGTGGTATTTCAGCCGACCAGGTAAATATTCAAACGCAAAATATTGAACTCGAATTACTTCCGTGGAAGGGCTATGCCATCAACCTGGGATTGATGAGGCTGTTTGACACGCCGTACAATCCTTACCGGACCCTGGCCGATAAAATGATGTCAACCGGATATCGGCTTTCATATTGGGGAACAGATGCCGTGGGTATTTCAATTCGCCGTGATAAAGATTTTTCACGCTGGAAAGCAGGTTTTTACAAATTCTACGAAAATGATATTCAGGCCGACGACGATGTGAACATGTTTGAAGGCATGTACGAAAAGCAGATCAGCAAACTTTGGAAAGTCGGCCTTTCGGCCAATTATGTGCGCGACCGTTCAGAAGGCAAAGGCGGCGTTTCAATCCTCGGACAGGGGCTAAACAGCCTGTTGGCCCAGTACAATGGAACTTTCCAGTTCAGATATGGGAGTGATCCTTATAAAGCCGACATCGTTTGGCTTGGCACTTTCTTTGGCCGTAACCAGGATTTTATGACAGACCGGTTTCAGTTGACAGGATTCGCGAATTATAACCTTGGTAGTGTCGATGTTAAAACCGATGGGCAATGGAGTAAGAGAACAGACATCGGAGGTTTGGGTGCCAACCTGAAAACAGCATACCGATATGGACAAACCGTTGACGATCAGGTAAAACTTGACCTGATCTATACAACCGGCGACAAAAACGGACTAACCGACAATAAATATTCCGGAGTCATGACCGGCAACACCTGGGGAGCACCCGGGGCAATCTTTGTAAGCAGTGGCGCGTATATTCTGTTTCCTCATGCGAATGTAGTAAACCGATACACCCCGGCTGTAGCAGATATTTCAAACATGGGCTATGGACTTGCCGCCGGAACGCTTGTTGTTTCAAAAGGAATAATTCCTAACCGCCTAATAGTCAAAGCCGGATCAGCGCTTGCTTTCAGCAATGCTGAGCCATTGCTGGGTGGTCATCATATCGGAACAGAAGCCAATGCAGCACTGATCTATAATGTAGGTACCTACATGAGTGTTGAACTGCACGGGGCTTACATGTGGCTTGGCGATTTCTATGAAAGCAGCGAAGAAACCTACGGATCATCTATCAATGGTAATTTTCCTTCCGGCACCAGGCCATTCAATCCTTATACCGCATTTGTCGTTTTTAAATGGCTTATGTTCTGATCAAATTATCTATTCGGGTCGTATCTGAAAACTTGAAATTATGAAAATTCTGAAAACCAATATATTTCTGATTGCCTTGCTCATTATGATTCTGCCTGATATAGGAAAAAGTCAGGAGAGCCAGCGATTTTTGACACCATATCGTAACATGAAACCGCTTATGCAGATGGATGATCTTGAATATCCGTACATAGTAAAAAAACTGAAGCTGGATTCAGGCCCTGAAATTGCCTATGTGGATGAAGGTAAAGGCGATCAGGTCATTATTTTTATTCATGGACTCGGCAGCTATTTGCCGGCCTGGAAAAAGAATATTGAAGGCCTTAAGTCATCTTATCGTTGCATTGCCATTGATCTTCCGGGATATGGCAAATCAAGCAAGCAACCACACAGTGGAAAGATGAGCTATTATGCATCCGTGGTGAAAGAATTTGCTGAAAAGCTTGGCATTAAGGAGGTTACTCTTGCCGGGCATTCGATGGGTGGCCAGATTTCGATGGTGGCTGCACTGAACTACCCCGTTCTGGTGAAAAGCCTGATACTGGTGGACCCGGCCGGATTCGAGCGTTTCAGCGAAGGACAGAAACAGTGGTTCCGCAATGTGATGACGCTGGAAGGCGTAAAGAACACCCCCGCTGAAGATATTCAAAGCAACGTGGCTATCAACTTTTACAACATGCCTGATGATGCGGAATTTATGATCACCGACCGCCTCACCATGCGCAAAGCCGCTGATTTTGACAATTATTGCTATGCAGTCGTTCAGTCAGTTTATGGTATGGTGGATGAACCGGTTATCGACCTGCTGACTAACATCAGCCAGCCAACCCTGATTATTTTTGGGGAAAACGATAACCTGATCCCCAATCGTTTCCTTAATCCCGGAAAGACCATTAAAATAGCTGAATCAGGAAAAAGTAAAATATCAAACAGCCAGTTACTGATGGTAAAAAAAGCCGGCCATTTTGTGCAGTTCGAAAAACCATTGGAAGTTAACAAGGGAATTATGGATTTTCTAAAATAAAATCCCGATTCATAATGTGTGTGTGTAAAGCCGGGAGAAATTCCGGCTTTTTTGTTCCAGATAGAATAATCCGTTATAACACTGAACGATTGTTTCCGGGGTATTCGCCTTATTAAAATTATAATAAATGAAGGAGTTGTGCTTTTTTTTCTTTTGAGTTATGAAACACGGCAATATCGCCGATTATGTAGATATGAGACAGGATTAACCCGGAAGATTCAAAAATTATTACTATATTTACCTCGGAATTGTTGTAGTGATTTATAATGCACATAGACTTTATTGTAATCTATGTTGGCTGGCTAACTTTTATCTCCTGAGCATCGGGATAATTTATCTAATGGATCTGTTTTAAATTCTAATGTCCGAATATTCAAACAGTTACCATCGTTCAGTAATAGATTATAATTTCCGGTTTTGTCCGTGCTAATTTTTAGCTTGCGTGCAATTGCCTGATGCTTAAGTTAAAAAGTTGCCATTCAGGATGGTTTTTAAAGCCTGAAATTTAAATTTTGCCTCTATGATAAATGCCAAAACGGGCCTGGTTCCCGATATATTATCCCTTTTGCGTTTTCATTACCGGAAGAACAGTTCATTCCGTAATACCGACAATCAGGAACCTTTCCGGTCTGAACTCTTTAGTTCGGAACAGATGAATCAGCATGGCGAAGTGCTGGCCCGATCGCATAAACTTCTGAAGCGAAACACAGGTGACCAACTGCTGAAACGGCTTGACGAAAATGAAAAAACACTGCTTGAAGTCAGGAAACTTTTAGTCGAAAGCATTCGTTCGGGCAAAAATATTGTTACGCCTGCTGCGGAATGGCTGCTCGATAATTTTTACCTGATCGAAGAACAGATCGTTATTGCCAGAAAGCATTTACCAAAAGGTTACAGCGAAGACCTGCCTTACCTTGCCAATGGTATATCGACCGGAAGGCCACGGGTTTATGATATTGTTCTTGAAATTATATCGCACAGCGATGGCCGTGTTGATATAAGAAGCCTCACCAGTTTTATTGATGCCTATCAAAAAAATACTGTTCTTACCCTGGGCGAATTATGGGCAATACCCATTATGCTCAGGCTGGCCGTTATTGAAAATCTTCGGAGGATTGCTGTGAGTGTGGCTATGGACATGATTGAACAGAACCTTGCTGACTACTGGGCCGACAAGATGATGGTTACTCTGGAAAAAGAACCAGGCAATCTGGTTCTGACTGTAGCCGATATGGCACGCACAAAACCGTTATTGAAAGGTCCTTTCGTTGCTGCATTTACACGAAAACTGCAGGGTAAAGGTCCTTCGCTGGCCTTGCCATTGAGTTGGATGGAACAGCAGCTTTCCGGAGCCGGGCTAAGTAGCAGCGATCTCGTCAGGCAAGAAAATCATAAACAGGCCGCCGATCAGGTGTCAGTTCGCAATAGCATTGGCACTTTACGTTTTCTTAGCGGAATGGACTGGCAGGAGTTTGTTGAAACCCTCAGCCATGTGGAGCAGGTATTGCGACAGGATAGAAATGGAACCTATTCACAGATGGATTTTTCAACCCGCGACAGTTATCGCCATGTCGTTGAAACCATTGCAAAATACAGCCCATTGACTGAGACTGAAATCGCTGAAAAGGTTGTTGAACTTGCTGGTGAAAATGAAGGTGAAAACCCTGAATCAAAAAGGAAGGAGCATGTAGGCTATTACCTTATTGACAAAGGGCTGAAGACCACCGAACAGGCCGTGGGAATGCGGTATTCGCTCAGGCAAAGAATAAACCGTCTGGCTGGTCGGATGCCGGTATTTCTATACATTTCTTCAATTTTATCCACAACCATTGCAACTACGTCTGTAATCGGCTATTATACATTTAGCTATGGTATTCATAATTGGTTGCTGTTAACGCTGGTTTGCCTTTTGTCTGCTTCTGGTTCTACCCAACTGGCTGTTTCGCTGGTTAACTGGTTATCGACGATTCTGGTAAAACCAAAGCTGCTGCCGAGAATGGATTTCTCGAAGGGAATCCCTCCTGAGTGCCGCACCCTGGTTGTTGTTCCAACCATGCTATCAGGCAAGGAATACATTGAAGAACTGATTGAAGCACTTGAGATAAGGTTTCTGGCTAACCGCGAAGAAAACCTGCATTTTGGTTTATTGACTGACTTCCTCGATGCTGACGTTGAACATATACCCGGCGATGAAGAATTGCTGGAAATTGCCAGTAAGCGCATTGCAGATCTGAATGAAAAATATTACCAACCTGAACAAGAGATATTTTTTCTGTTTCATCGCCCCAGAAAATGGAATTCCAGAGAAAAAAAATGGATGGGGTATGAACGCAAAAGAGGAAAATTAGCTGCGCTCAATGCCTTCATTTTAGGGAGAAGTCAGGATGAATTCTCGCTTGTTACAGGCAATTTCAGGATTCTGACCAATGTAAGATATGTTATTACACTTGACTCGGATACACAAATGCCAAGGGAATCTGCCTGGAAATTTATAGCAACCATGGCGCATCCCCTCAATAAGGCTATTTATAACGAAGAAAAAAGGCGTGTAACTGATGGCTATGGCATTTTGCAGCCTCGTGTAGGTTCCGGCATTCCGAAAGGGGCCCCGTCGCTCTATCTGCAAATTCAGGGCGATGTTTCCGGCATCGATCCATATACCCGGGTTTCTTCCGATGTATATCAGGATCTTTTTGGCGAAGGATCGTTTATTGGTAAAGGGATTTACGATGTTGAAATATTTGAACAGGCACTGCACGGGGTATTTCAGGAAAACAGGATACTGAGTCACGACCTGATCGAAGGCTGTTACACACGCTCCGGTTTAATCAGCGATGTGTTGTTGTATGATGATAACCCCTCACGGTATAGTGCTGATATCAAGCGCCATCACCGGTGGATAAGGGGCGACTGGCAGATCGGCGCCTGGGTATTTCCTTATGTTACCCTGGGCAATGGGAAGATGGCAGTTAACAAGCTCTCCGCAATATCAAAGTGGAAAATCTTCGACAACTTAAGAAGAAGCTTGTTGCCGCTTACACTTTTGCTCCTGATTTTATTGGGTTTAACTATTCTGCCAGTTCCAGGATTCTGGATTCTGGCAGTGAGTGTCATTCTCTTGTTTACACCATTGGCAGAAGCAGGCTGGAAACTGTTTCATAAACCAAAAGACCTCAGATTTACCGCACATCTGGCCGAAATAGGGAATTTAATTAAAGAGGCGGTTGTCCGCTTCATTTTTACTATTGCCGTTTTGCCTTACGAAGCGCTTAAATATACCGATGCGGTTATACGGACTAACTGGAGGTTAATTGTTACGCGCAGAAAGTTACTCGAATGGACCCCTTCGGCCAGTGCATCGCGTAATATCCGCAACGATGTAATATCGGCATACAAATCTATGTGGATTGCCCCCTTTGCAGCGCTTGCCTGCATTGCATTCTTCATTTACATGACTCCCGAAACGCTGTACATTGCATTTCCGGTTGTATTTCTATGGCTTTTTACACCGGCAATTGCCTGGTGGTTCAGCAAGCCAATAGCCGAAGATAATACCAATCTTACGGAAGAACAGATTTTGTTTCTTCATAAATCGGCACGAAAAACATGGTCATTCTTTGAGCAGTTTGTAACTGCTGAGGAAAACTGGCTACCACCCGATAACTTCCAGGAACAACCTTCTCCGGTTATTGCCCACCGGACATCACCAACGAACATTGGTTTGTCTTTACTGGCCAATCTGGCAGCTTATGATTTTGGCTATATTACTGGAGTTGAACTAACTGCCAGGTGCAGGGGAACCATAAGTTCACTGCTAAAAATGGAGCGGTTCAGGGGCCATTTCTATAATTGGTACAATACACTTACGCTGGATACATTACGGCCAAGGTATGTATCAACAGTCGATAGCGGCAATCTTATAGGTCATATTCTCACGCTGAAACAAGGTATCCTGGAATTGCCCGACCAGCCGGTTTTCAGGCGGAATTTGTATAAAGGGCTCAGATCCACGGCATTGATTATCCGCGATCTTTCGAAAGGTGGACTCCAGGGAGCAATAGACAATATCCTGAAATTATTGGAAGAAGCAATTCACATTGAAACACTTACTTTAACCAGTATCAAAAAACACCTGGATAGCCTGATAACACTCGCCGGTGAGTTAAATTCTCAACAAAATGAGGGTGATACAGAACTAATTACCTGGACAAACAGATTTTTATCCCAGACAAAACGCATCAGGGATGATATGACAGAGCTGATACCCTGGCTGGATTTGTATCCCGCACCGGATAATTTTGTGATTGGTGCTGAAGCAGACTTCATCCCTTCTTTTTCTAATATTCATGAATTGGCTGAATTAATCTCGCAGCGCATTGATGCGTATGAGCTGACAGCCAACGATGCTGATAACAAGCAATGGATTGCTGAGATGCGCCTTATGCTTGAAAAAGGCATCAGCCAGGTTCAAGACAGGCTAATACGTGTAGATCAGATGGCTGAAAACTGTGAACGGATAAGTACCATTGAATATGATTTCCTGTATGACAAGTCAACCCGTTTATTGAGCATTGGCTATAATGCTGAGGAACAAAAGAGGGACAACAGCTATTACGATTTGTTGGCGTCCGAGGCCCGTCTGGCTGTTTTTATCGGCATCGCACAAGGAAAGCTGCCACAGGAAAGCTGGTTTGCGCTTGGCCGGTTACTGACCAACTCAAGTGGAGAACCCATCCTGATCTCGTGGAGTGGATCAATGTTTGAATATCTTATGCCACAGCTTGTTATGCCAACTTATGAAAACACACTGCTTTTTCAGACCAACAAGGCGACCCTGAAACGGCAGATAGAGTATGGAGGACAGCGGGGAGTGCCCTGGGGAATTTCAGAATCTGCCTACAACGAAGTGGATGCAGGGATGAATTATCAGTACCGGGCATTTGGGGTTCCCGGACTCGGGTTAAAACGCGGGCTGGAAGCCGATCTTGTCATTGCTCCTTATGCCTCTATGATGGCGCTGATGATCTCTCCTGCAAAAGCCTGTGCGAATCTGCAATTGATGACCGGTGAAGGGTTTGAAGGCGATTATGGGTTTTATGAGGCCATTGATTATACGACCAGCCGTCAGCCAAGAGGCAAATCACACAGCATTTTATACTCTTACATGGCGCACCATCAGGGAATGGGCTTCCTGTCGCTCGCATATCTCTTACTTGATAAACCAATGCAGCAACGATTCGTGGCTGAACTTCGTTTTCAGGCAACCTTACTTTTACTACAGGAGCGGATACCAAGAGCTACCATTTTTTATGCGCATACTGCTGATATTATCGAAACACATTCCCCAACGGATGATGTGCAGATCCGCAGCATCAGCAGTCCGAATACCAGAATGCCGGAGATTCAGCTTTTGAGCAATAGTAGTTATTTTGCTATGATCTCCAATTCCGGGGCTGGCTATAGTCGCTGGAGAGGTTTTGCAGTAACCCGCTGGCGCGAAGATGCCACCAAAGATGACCGCGGCATTTTCTGCTATATCAAAGATAAAGGTACAGGGCGGATATGGTCTAATACCCATCAACCTACATTGCAACCATCAGAGGATTATGAGGCAGTATTTTCGCAGGGAAGGGTCGAATTCCGACGTCAGGATAACGGATTCATTACCAAAACCGAAATCGTAATCAGCCCGGAGGATGATACTGAAATGCGAAGAATAAGGTTGACAAACAAAAACACTACAACAAAAGTGCTGGAGATCACAAGTTATGCAGAAGTGGTTCTGGCCAGCCAGGCCTCCGATGAATCGCATCCGGCATTCAGCAACCTTTTTGTCCAAACTGAAATTCTGCCTGAACACAAAGCAATTATTTGTACCCGAAGACCCCGTTCCAAAGATGAAATGCCACCGTGGATGTTTCATCTGATGGATGCCCATAACACAGTGATTGAAGATGTTTCTTACGAAACAGACCGCATGCAGTTTATTGGTAGGGGTAAAACTTTGGTGAACCCTCAGGCGATGGAGGTAGAATCGCTTTCAGGAAGCCATGGATCGGTTCTTGATCCGGTTGTGGCTATCCGTTACCGTATCAGCATGAAGCCAAATCAAACGGCCATCATTGATTTAATATTCGGAATCAGTGAAACCAGGGAAGGTTGCGAAGCATTGATGCATAAATATAAGGACCGCTACCTGAAAAAACGTGCTTTTGAACTTTCATGGACACACAGCCAGGTACTTCTCAGACAAATCAAAGCGACTGAGGCTGATGCGCAGTTATACAATCGTTTGGCGTCGTCGGTTGTTTTTGCAAATCCTGAATTGCGGGCGGAAGCTTCTGTTATCCAGATAAACAACAGAGGTCAGTCAGGGCTTTGGAGCCATTCGGTTTCGGGCGATTTACCCATAGTTTTATTACATGTTTACGAGCCGGACAACATCGAACTGGTCAAACAAATGATACAGGCCCACACATACTGGCGTTTGAAAGGATTGGCTGTAGACCTCGTAATCTGGAACGAAGATTATGGCGCTTACCGGCAGTTGTTGCAGGATCAGATACTGGGTTTTATAACGACTGAGGCTTATAGTAATCAGAGTATCAATCAGCCCGGTAATATTTTCGTTAAATCCGCTGATCAGTTATCGACCGAAGACAGGGTGCTTTTTGAGAGTGTTGCCCGCATCATTATTTATGATAATAAAGGAAGCCTTGCCGATCAGGTTGGCCGGTTTGTTATTGACAAAACTTTAGCTCCTTTATTTGAGATAAAGCCTTCCATAGTCAGGGAATTAAAATCTAATCTGGCATTGCCCGGTGACCTTTTGTTTTTTAATGGAATAGGAGGATTTACGCCGGATGGGAAAGAGTATAAAATTATCATAAACAAAAATAAAACGACACAGGCTCCATGGGCCAATGTGATTGCTAATCCGGAATTCGGAACTGTTATTTCGGAAAGCGGATCAGCCTATACCTGGGCTTTAAATGCGCATGAATACCGCATTTCCCCATGGAGCAACGATCCTGTAACCGATGCCGGGGGAGAAGCATTTTATATCCGCGATGAAGAAACAGGGTCTTTCTGGTCACCGGCACCCTATCCCAAAACAGGCACATCACCCTATATTGTAACACATGGTTTCGGATACTCTGTTTTTGAGCACATTGAATCGGGTATTTTTTCTGAGATGCGCATATTTGTTGATAAAGTAAAGCCGGTTAAATTCATCATTCTTAAAATTCAAAACCGGTCGGGCCGCGAAAGAAAGCTATCCGCTACGGGTTATATTGAAATGATTCTGGGGGATATTCGTTCAAAGACAAATATGCATATTGTTTCAGAACAGGAACCTGAAACCGGTGCCTTGTTGTTCAGAAACAGGTATAACTCTGCTTTTTCGGAGCGTGTTGCATTTTTCAGGGTCGAAGCCATCAGCCCTGGATTTACAACAGACCGCTCAGATTTTATTGGTAGAAACAGAAGTCTGGAAGCCCCCCGGGCTTTGTCGCGGAAAACACTTTCGGGCAGAATTGGAGCAGGCATGGATCCTTGCGGCGCTTTGCAGGTAAAATATGACCTGCTCAACGGAGAGGAAAAAGAGATCGTTTTCCAACTCGGAAATGCGACTGATACCCAATCGGCCATGGCTCTCATCCGCCACTTTTCAATGAAAGACCATGTAATTCAGTCGTTGTTTGCGGTTAAGGAATACTGGAATGAAGTGCTGGGAGCCTTGCAGATAACAACGCCTGATAATTCACTTAACATTTTGGCCAATGGCTGGTTGTCATATCAGACCCTGGCCTGCCGCATTTTTGCACGAAGTGGCTTCTACCAATCCGGTGGTGCTTTTGGATTCAGAGACCAGTTGCAGGATGTATTGTCATTGTTGTTTTCAAAACCTGAAATAGCCAGGTCGCAGATATTGTTGAGTGCCTCAAGGCAGTTCCCCGAAGGGGATGTTCAGCACTGGTGGCACCCACCTGAAGGGCGGGGTGTGCGAACGCGCTGCTCTGATGATCTGTTGTGGCTTCCCTTTGTGGTATCTCGCTATGTTGCCGTTACCGGTGATAAAGAGATACTGAATGTTCCGGTTGGCTTCCTCGAAGGCAGGCTTTTGCGCCAGGATGAAGATTCGTTGTACGATCTGCCGGTTATTACCACGTTAAATGCAACACTTTATGAACATTGTATCCGGGCTATTAAATACAGTCTTCGATATGGAGTGCATGGTTTGCCATTCATCGGCTCAGGCGACTGGAACGATGGTATGGACCAGGTGGGTAATAAGGGTAAGGGCGAAAGCGTTTGGCTTGCATTCTTTCTGTATGATGTACTGATAAGTTTTATTGATCTTGCTAAACAATCTGGTGATGATTCGTTTTCTGAGACCTGCACAAAAGAGGCGGGTATTCTTCAGCTTAACATCGAATCAACCGGCTGGGACGGTGAGTGGTACAAGCGTGCCTGGTTCGACGATGGAACTCCGCTTGGTTCGAATGTGAATACTGAATGCCGTATTGATGCGATTGCCCAGAGCTGGTCGGTTTTATCCGGTGCAGCCGATGATCAACGCAAAACCATAGCCATGGCTTCGCTTGATAAATACCTGGTAAAAAGAGATCTGAAGCTCATTCAACTTCTCGATCCACCGTTCGATAAGGATGGCCTCAATCCGGGTTATATAAAAGGTTATGTACCCGGAGTCCGGGAGAATGGCGGACAATATTCTCACGCGGCTATATGGGCGCTTATGGCTTTTGCGAAGTTAGGTGACCGCGAAAAAGTCTGGGAGTTGTACAGTATGATCAACCCAATAAGCCATTCTTCAAATGCTGAAGATGTTAAGGTGTATAAGGTTGAACCTTATGTAATGGCTGCTGACGTTTATGCCAACAAATCGCATCAGGGCAGGGGCGGATGGACCTGGTACACAGGCTCAGCTGGCTGGATGTACCAGTTTATTGTCAACTCTTTACTGGGCCTTGAAAAACAGGCTGATAAACTGACATTCAAGCCTTGCTTCCCAAAAGAGTGGCCTTCTGTTTACATTACATACAAGTATGGGAATTCAACATATAAGATAACTGTTTTCCAGGAAACCACAGGTAAGGAATCGTGGTGGAAAAACAACAACGAAAAGGGTTTGGGTGAGGCGCTTTTAATCCAGGACGATGGCATGGAGCATGAAGTTGAGATGCATGTAAATATCAAAGATTGAGTCCACACTGAAAACCAGAAATTTGGCACCAACCCGAGCCCGCGTGTACGGGATCGGGTTGGTGCCCTGGTGTCTGACCTTCTTTTTTTGACTTATCGGAGCAGGCTCAAAATTCTATATTTCCCGTGAATGTAAACCTGTGTTTATTTATGGGTTACTTTTACTTACTGATACCGCATTACATCCTGACCGATTCAATGATAGAAACCAAACGACTTATTTTAAGGCCGTTAACATATAGTCAACTGCTCGGGTATTTGAGAAATGATGGATCTCTTGAAATGGAATTGAATTTATCTCCCGCTCCGGGAGAAATCTCCCCTGAGCTTAAAGAAGCGCTTGAAGAAACAATTTTGCCTCACGTCGCAGACCAATCCATGAATTTCCTTTACTCCACGCTATGGACGGTTATCTTTAAGGAACAAAACAAGATGGTGGGCGACTTGTGTTTTTATGGTGAGCCGAATGAAAACGGGGAAATAGCGTTGGGCTATGGAACCTACAAATCATTTGAAGGCAGAGGCTTTATGACTGAAGCAATCGGCAGAATAATAGAATGGGCGCGTCAGCAACCTGAAGTGAAAGCCATTGTTGCATCCACCGAAAAATTAAATGTCGCCTCATTTACCATCCTCGTGAAAAACGATTTTTTTAAATCGGGGGAGAGTGAAACTTTATTTCACTGGCGGTTACAGCTTTAATAGGGTATCTTAAACATTAGTTGAGCGATTGGAGTGCAGCGATAAGTCGCTTTACTTAGGTAAACACAGATTTGGAAATTGTTGAACCCTGAAAATGATTATCAGTGAATTGCTTACAATTTCCTTATCGATTGAGCGATTTTCTTCTTCAAATTGCTCAATTTGGGTTAAAACTTAATGCCAGCGAAAATTCTCAAAGATTTGTACGAAATAAATAATGCAGAATACTGAAAAAGAATTGATTGTAAAAACTTCGGCTGGTGAAATTCAGGCCGACCGTCCCGCTCCTGTAACTTCTGCCTTCGATGTGGTTATTTACAAACAGCGTATGCAGCCTCAATATGCTCTTGACGCGCTGGTTGAAGGCTATTCTGTGCTGATTGGCGATTTTTACAGCAGCGGACTGGAAGTACTAAATGAATTAAAGAAGTACGTGAACAATAAATACCCTGATCAGTCATTTCAGGGACAGCGCGAAGCACGCTCCGCTTATCACGAACTTTCAAACAGAATATTTCTAAAGGTAGTCAGCAATAGGTTGCATGTCAGAAAGGCGCCGGAAATTGGTTGGCTGAAAGTATTATACCCCGGCCTTACTGAGTTCTTATTGCCTTTCCCCCGGGTACAGGGCTTAAACAGTTCATGGCAATGGTATGAAAAGGGAATTTTTATACCCGTTCTGCGCACTAAAATTCATCCCTGGTATGGAACTTATTTTCCAACCCGGTTTGAACACCTGGAGATTTTCGAAAACTGGCTGAAAAATTACAGAGGCCAAAAGGAATTGGCCATCGATGTCGGAACGGGAAGTGGTGTGTTGACTTATCAGATGCTGAAGCATGGCTTTGCGAAGGTATGCGGGACAGATTCCAATCCCAATGCAATCATCGGAATTGATGAATACCTGGATAAAAATCAGTTGCAATCCAAAGTGCACCTGTTTCACGGCGACTTGTTTGTCGGCTGCGGCCTTACTTCAGAACTAATTATTTTTAATCCTCCTTGGCTGCCTGCCGTTTATAATCCGGGAGGAATTGATGCCGCAATGTATTACGAACCGGATTTGTTTCCTGGTTTCTTTGCGGAAGCTGTAAAACATCTGAAACCGGACGGGAGGGTGGTTGTTTTATTTTCGAACCTGGCTGAGTTCACCAATCCTGAAACGGAACATCCTATAAAATCAGAACTGGAAAACGGAAGGAGATTCCAAAAGGAACAGTTTGTAGAAAAGCAGGTTCGACCGGCCTCCAAAAAGACAAAAAGAAATCATGACAGACGTTCGGATGAAAAGGTTGAATTGTGGGTGCTGAAGTTATCCGGTATGGATATGTAGGGACACGACATGTAGTGTCCTTACCCAGCCGTTTATCGGCTGAGGCTAAGTGCTGGCGGGCATCTTTGCATACGCATCATTCCGGCCAGCAGAATTTTCAATAAATGTACGATCTTTCTTCTTTCAACCATTTGCCCGATAGCATTTAGCCTTTGTTAAAATGCGGCTTTCAACTCAACCTTCAAAATTAACTCAAATCCGAAAAAAGTCAAGAACAGCGTGACTCTTCGCTTGTTCGTGTCCGTTGAGCCAACCTCTGCTGTTCGGCCAGAATGCGTTTCCGAATTTCCTCAAAATTGACACGGAAGCTGAAAAGTCTGATTTTCAATGAACTGAAAAAATATTTCGCAATGCTCTGATCTTCGATATTTTGCTCTGAAATTCCACCCTTAAAAGCTGCAATTTATCTTGT